>NC_014816.1:1755000-2055000 GCF_000175215.2 Asticcacaulis excentricus CB 48
GGTGTCGGGCCGCGCCACCGGCGTGCCGGGTGCGGTACTAATGCTTGACATGGCCCATGCCCAGCACGGCAAGCTGGCCTGGAGGGAGTTGTTCCACACGCCGGAAAAGCTGGCCGAGGAGGGCTTTGTCATTTCGCCGCGTCTGGGGAACTATCTGGCCAGCGGCCGCTTCCCGCAAAGCCAGACGCCCGATGTTAAGGCGTATTTTGGTGACGGCAAGGGTGGCATCAAAAAGACAGGCGACGTGCTTAAAAACCCCGCCTACGCGCAAACCCTGCGCACCCTGGCCGACAAGGGTGCAGTCATCTTTCGAGAAGGGCCGCTGGTCGAGGCCATGATCGTCAAAACCCACGAAGGCCCCCTGCCAGGCGATCTGCAACCGCTCGATTTCAAAATGTATTTCCCGAAGGCCGGGGCACCGGTCTGCGACACCTATCGCGTCTATATTATCTGCGTCCCGCCTCCGCCTTCGTCGGGCGTGTCGCTGCTTCAGGCCCTGAAGATCGTCGAAACCTTCCCGATGAACGACTACGGGGTCAATGATGCGCGCGGCTGGCAGGTGATTATCGAAGCCGAGCGGCTGATGTACGCCGACCGCGATCAATACGTTGCCGACAGCGACTTCGTCAGCGTTCCGGTCAAGGGCTTGCGCGATCCGGTCTATGTGCGCAGCCGTGCGGCCACCATCACCATTGGCAAGGCCTCACCTGCCCCCACCTATGGCACGCCGCCTGCCGCCGTGGCCTGGGCGAGGGACGCCACGCAGGAGCCGGCCGGGACGACGCATTTCGTCATCCGCGACCGCTACGGCAATGCCGTGTCCATGACCACAACGGTCGAAAGCATCTTCGGTACGGGCCGCATGGTTGGCGGGTTCTTCTTGAACAATCAATTGACCGACTTCTCTTTCACACCCGTGACAAAAACCGGCCAGAAGATCGCAAATGCGGTCGAAGGCGCTAAGCGGCCACGCTCCTCCATGTCGCCTGTGCTGATTTTTGATAAGGATAAGCGCCTAGTCGGCATGATCGGTTCGCCGGGGGGCTCGTCCATCCTGTCCTATAATCTCAAGGCGCTGGTGGGGATGCTCGACTGGAATCTCAGTGTGCAGGAGGCGGTCGCCCTGCCGAACGTTGTGGCCAACCCGACGGCCATCCGCATCGAATCAGGCCTGAAATCCGACGTTCTGCAAGGGTTAAAAGACATGGGCTATACGATACAGGAAGTGCAGGGCGAAAACTCCGGTCTGCACGGCGTCATTTTCCGCAATGGGGGCATCGACGGCGGCGCCGATCCACGCCGCGAAGGCGTGGTACTAAAAGGGCAATAGCGCCGTGCGACCCTCCATCGTCATCCTCACGGGCGCCGGCATTTCGGCAGAGTCGGGCGTGCCGACCTTTCGTGCCTCAGACGGACTGTGGTGCGGGCACCGCGTCGAAGCCGTCGCGACACCCGAGGGCTTTGAAGCCAATCCGGTTCTGGTCCACGACTTCTACAATCAGCGCCGCGCACAGTTGAAGGACGTGGCACCCAATGCGGCGCATCACGCTCTGGCGCGGCTGTCGGCGTCCTACGACGGCGATGTGCTGCTGGTGACGCAGAATGTCGATGATCTGCACGACCGGGCGCACCGGGGGGTTACGCCGAAAAACGGCTTCGGCCTGATCCATATGCACGGTGAGCTTCTGCGGGCGCGCTGTGTCGAAACCGGCAAGATATGCGACTGGACGGGCGACATACATATCGACACGCCCTCGCCCTTCGGGAGCCTGGGCCTACGCCCGGACATTGTGTGGTTCGGCGAAATGCCGTTTCAGATGGAACGCATCTACGATGCCCTGTCGGGCTGCGGCCTGTTTATCTCTATCGGCACGTCGGGAAATGTCTATCCGGCAGCGGGCTTCGTGCAAGAGGCCACGCGCGCCGGGGCGCACACGGTAGAACTGAACCTCGAACCGTCTCAGGGCCACAGTTTGTTTAAAGAGTGCCTATATGGCCCCGCCACGGCGTTGGTCCCGGCCTATGTCGAGGGTTTAGTGGGTTAAAACACCCGCACCGCCGTGCAGCCGTTCATCTCGATCAGCAACAGGAGGTCGATCAGAGCCTGCACCGGAGCCGTGCCGAAATCGACGTGCAGGTGGTCAGTATCGACCAGCAGAGAATGGATATGACCTGAAAAGCGCGAGTCCAAATCAACGTTGCGGTCTTCCGGATCAAACCAGGTCTCAAACCACGCCTCCAGCCCCTGAAGGGTTTCCGGCGCGCCGGTCAATGACAGGTTCATTTCGTGCCAGTCGAGCGCTTCGACCGTCATTTCAAGCTCATTGAGCGTCACCACGATCGGGTCAAAGGCCACCTCTTCATCAGGCGACAGTTCAACGATCTGCGGTGCGCCATCCTCGGCCGGACCGGTCATGTAGTCGGCGCAGTAGAGCGACCGGTAAAGCCCCGCCTCGACCGAAACCTCCAACTTGACCTCGGCCACACCGCCCGGATGGGCCTTGGCCTGTACATCGGCGAAATGCGCAAATTGCCCCACATAGGAGTCACGCGCCAATTCGATCAGTTCTTCAAAATCCATAGTCTGTTTCTTTCGCGCCTGTCGGAAGCGCCTTTACTCAAAATGCGACAGGAAAGACTGGGTGCGCGGCAACTCCTGATAACGATGCACCTTGACCCCCATAACCAGGCCGAAGCCGATCATCACGGTCGTCATCACCGACCCGCCATAGGACAGAAGTGGTTGCGGCACGCCCACAACGGGTGCCAGCCCCATCACCATGGCCCCGTTGATCAGCACATAAAGCGCGAAGGTCGCCGTGACCCCCGCCGCCGCCAGCCGCCCGAAATGCGAGTGCGACAGCGACGCGATGCGCAGGGCCATAAACACCGCCAGCGCATAGAGGGCGAACACCGTAAACGCCCCCAGAAACCCTAACTCCTCCCCCACAGCCGCCAGAATAAAGTCGGTGTGTTTTTCCGGGAGAAAGCTCAGTTGCGACTGCGACCCCAGCCCCAGCCCCTTGCCCAGCAACCCGCCGGAACCGATAGCGATCTTAGATTGCAGGATGTGATAGCCGTCGCCGGATGGGTCGGCTTCGGGATTGAGGAACGTCAGGACGCGTTTGCGCTGATAGTCGTGCATGACGAACAGAACAAAAAACGGAATGGCGACCGCGCCACCAAGGGCTGCGGTGCCGATAATACGCCAGTCGAGCCCAGCCACGATCATCACGGTTATCCCGGTGAGCAGGATTAGCATAGCTGTCCCCAGATCGGGCTGGTGCGCCACCAGCAGCACGGGGGCCATGATCATGGCAAAGGGGATCAACAGCTTCCACGATAGAACCGCGTCTTTGGTCCCCGCTTCATGATACCAGCGCGCCAGCGCCATAACGATAGACAGCTTCATGAATTCAGACGGCTGCATGGAGAAGGACCCGATTTCCAGCCAGCGCTGCGCCCCCATACGCACATCGCCGACCAGTTCCACGGCCACCAGCAGCAGTAAGGATACCCCATAGGCCGGATAGGCCAGAAGCATCCACCAGCGCAGGTCGACCAGAGCCAGCACAATCATAAAGAGGAAACACAGACCAAAACGCAGAACGTGATTATAAGCCCAAGGCTCCCATGACATGCCGCCCACCGAATAGAGGACCAGTGCCCCGATGCCGGCAATCAGCGCTAGGACCAGCGCAAAGCCCCAGTCCACCTGAAGCAGTTTGATGTCATAACGTTCGCGTTCACCCCGCCGGGTCATTGCGCTTTCGGCCATGGGAACCTCAGGGTACGGGAGGGATGTAATCGTTGCTTTCAGGCGCAACTTCGGTGCTTTCGACCTCAGGAGGCGCGGTTTCGGCGGCTTCGACGGGCTCGGGCGGTGGCGGGGCGACGATGCGCGCCTGAAGCTCCGGGTCCTTCAGGAGCGCCACCTTCATGATCTCGCGCGCCTTGGGGGCGGCGAAGCGGCCCCCCGCGATACCGTGCTGCACGATAACCGCCATGGCGTAGCGCGGATTATCGACCGGCGCATAGCAGACAAATAGGCCGTGGTCCTTGTTCTTCCATTGCGTCGCCTTGCGGGTGCCCGCGCGGTCATAGTTGATGACCTGAGCCGTACCGGTCTTGCCGGCCATCTTCATGTCGCCCAGATTGAGCTGAGAGTTACGGAACGCCGTGCCGTCGGCGTCATTCGACACCATCTCCATGCCGTCGCGCACGATCTGGATATGCTCAGGCGGTATGCCCAGCGGTTTGAAATCGACATCGGTATCTACCGCCCCGATTTTCTTGATCAGGTGCGGGGTAACCGCCTTCTGGCCGTTGGCGATACGCGCTACATAGACGGCCAGTTGCAGGGCCGATACCGTGGTCGCCCCCTGCCCGATGGCCACCGACAGGGTTTCGCCCGGATGCCACTGCGGGTCCTTGGGCCGCCAGCGCGAACTGCCGTCGTAATATTCGCGCTTCCACTGCGTATTCGGCACCAGTCCCTTTTTCTGTCCGCTGATCTCCAGATCGAAGACCTCGCCCAGCCCCAGCTTGTGCGCCGTGGCCGAGATGCGGTCGACGCCCGCGTCGTTGCAGAAGTGGTAGAAATAGGTGTCGCACGAATATTTCAGCGCCTGACGCATATCGACCGAACCATGCACGCCGTGGCAGCGGAAGGTGCGATTGCCGAAGCGGTAAGACCCGCGGCAGACCACGCGCTGCGCCGGGTCGATGCCCTTGTCGAGGAAGGACAAGGCCGTGGCCATTTTGAAGGTCGAGCCCGGCGCGAAGGTCGAGCCAATCGCCTTGTCCAGCAACGGCGTGCGCTCATATTCATTCAGAAGCTTGTAGGCCTTGGACGAAATACCCGACACGAAGAGGTTGGGGTCGAAGGAGGGCGCCGACACCATGCACAGGATTTCGCCCGTATGGATGTTGATCAGCACGGCGCTGCCTGAATCCTGCTCGAAGACCTCCAGCGCACGGGCCTGCACCTCGGCGTCGAGCGTCAGGGTGATGTCCTCGCCCGGCGTCGGCGGACGCGTGCCATCGGGGTCTTCGGCGACGATATTACCCCGCGCATTGACCTCGATCTTCTGGGCCCCCGCCACGCCACGAAGCTGCTTGTCAAAGGCCTTTTCAACCCCCTGCTTGCCGATGCGGAAGCCCGGATGCAGAAGCAACGGATCGGGGTTTTCCCCTTCAGTCTCAAGGTCATTCTCGGAAATTTTCGAGACGTAGCCCACGACGTGCGAAAAGGCCCCGCCATAGTGATAGACGCGAATTTCGTCCATTACCGCCTGCACGCCGGGGATTTCGGCGGCAAACAGGTTAACGCGCGAAAACTCCTCCCAGGTAAGGTCAGCCGCCACCACCGTTGGCACAAAGCGCTGCGACTGGTTGATGTCGCGTACGATGCGGCGGCGGTTGTCCTGTACCTGCGGCAGGACATAAGAAATCTGATCCAGTGTATCGTCGAGATCGTCGATTTCATTGCGGATAATCAGCACTCGAAACGACGGACGGTTCCCGGCAATGACATTGCCATTGCGATCGAGAATCTTGCCGCGTGGGGGCGGCATGACGCGGAAATTGAACTGATTGGCCGCCGACAGGCGCTTGTACTTGCCACCCTGCACGATCTGAAGTAGCGCCAGTTGCCCGCCCAGCGCAAAGATACCTAGCGCCGTCACCCCGCCCATCAGAAAGATGCGGCGATGAAACGTCCCCTGCTTCTCGTTAACGTCCTCAAAAAAGATGGAGGGTTCGCTCAATTGAACCTCACATCACTGTTGAGAAAGCGCTCAAGCTGAATCAGCACCACGACCACCAGACACCAGGTGGCCAGCATCTGTTCAAACACGCTGATCAGGCGCGGCACAACACCGGAATCGAGCGTCGTCATGATCACGCCGAGTGTAAAAAACAACAGAACCGCAAGGGTATAAGCCCCGATCACCACCCAGGTGTCCTGTCCCACAATATAACTGCGGATGATGAGCGTCACGGCGTGGACGGCCATCAGGCCGATGACATAAAAACCGAGCGGCGCGCCCCAGAAATAATCGAGAAACAGCCCCATCAAACCCAGCAGGATCGGCGCGATAAAGCTGGGGCGGATCAGCGGCCAGGCAAAGGCCAGCGCCACGGGCCACACGGGCTCCGGCAGGTCCCATCCAAACGGCAAAGGCAGGTCGGTGGCCAGCACCAGCGTCGCCAGAACCGCCAACAGGGCCGGATAGAGCAGCCAGTCCTGCGGCCCGACGATCCCTCCCGATCCACGGCGCGGTGTGCGGTTTTCAAACAGCGCCTTGTAAAGGCGCGCACGGCGGCTGGCCGACGGCGTCATGCTGCGGGTGGACGATGAGCGGGGGCGGCGTTGCGGAGCCAGCATGGCCTCAGCCTCCGCTGACGCTGGCGGACGTGGTCGACGCCGGCGCCTCATGGGCCGGAACGGGTTGCGGACGCGGCGTCTGTGCGGCGGGAGAAGACACCGGCGTCGGGCGCGACCGCGCCACACTGGCCGGATTGGCGCTGGAAGCGGTAGAGCTGACAGCGGTTCCGCTGGCTGATACCGTAGCACTGGAAGCGCTGGTGCTTTGCGCGGTCCGGGCCGCCGTTGGAGGCGGCGGCGGCAGGACATCCGTGACAAGTGGCGTTCGCAGCACCTCCTCGGCGCGCGGAAGCTGGCTGAAATCCTTGAACTTCATGACCTTGACCAGATCAACGGGTCCGCGATTGGTGTACAGGTCAACCCGCCAGACGCCATCGACGCCGCGACGCGCCTCCCCTACCGGCAAGCCACGAGGGAAGATGCCTCCATCGCCGGAGGTCAGGATCTGATCACCTTTCTTGAGCACATCCGGCCCTCCGCGCACAAACTCCAGACGCGGAAATCCACCCCCGTCACCCACCATCATGGCACGGGCGTCGGTGCGCGCGACCATGACCGGCACGCGGCTTACGACATCGGTGACCATCAGCACGCGGCTGACGTCCGGGCTGACGCCGACCACACGACCGACAAGCCCGTGTTCATTGATCACCGGATTACCAAAGACGAGTCCTCTGGATGACCCGGCATCAATCAGGCGATTGTTGTTGAACGGACCGCGCGAAACCGAAACCGAACGCGCCGAGACGCTTTCGACTTCCGGCTCCGTGCGCAGATTAAGCAGGACCTCATAGCGGCGGTTAAGTTCCTTGGCCTTGCGATACTCGTCGCGATAGCGTTCCAGCTCTACAATCTTCTGTTTCAGGACACGGTTTTCGCTTACGGCAAAGAAATAATCCTCAATGCCATTGGTACGGTCGCTGACGAAGTGCGCCGGTGAGGACAGCAGATTATTGCTTTTGGCCGCTGCCCGGTCAAAGCCGGCCCGGTTGCCATAGGCCGCCGCATCCAGCCCGCCGCGCCGGTCACCTAGGAACAGCAAAGCCGCAACCACGCAAATGGCGGCGACAAGGATCATCACCCCCCAAGTAATGGGCAGTTTCAGATGTTCAAAAGGCTGGTTATCCCCGTATCGCACGCTGACTTCCCTCCAGGCCCACCCGGACCCTCACTCAGAGGACAGATACTGCAAGTTTCGGTCCGAAACTATCAAGGAAATTGTAGACGCTCTGATGACAGGGCCGACGATTTACGGCCTTGCCCTCGCCTATTCAGGCTCAGAACATCGTCGAGTCGAGGATGCCCTTCATCCAGCGCGGATGCTCCAGCACCTTGCCACAGCCGATGGCCACGCACGACAGCGGGTCTTCGGCGATCGTCACTGGCAGGCCGGTCTGATCGCGGATTTCCGAATCAAGCCCGCGCAACAGCGCGCCACCACCGGTTAGCATGATGCCCTTGTCCGCGATGTCAGCAGCCAGTTCGGGCGGCGTAGCTTCCAGCGCCACCTTCACGGCCTCAATGATTTGCGCCACCGGTTCAGCCAAAGCCTCAGCGGCCTGACGCTCGCTGATGCGCACCTCGCGCGGCACGCCCTGCATCAGGTCACGGCCCTTCACTTCGATAGCCAGACCTTCGCCATCGTGCGGGACGCGGGCGGTGCCGATGTCCTTCTTGATCCGCTCCGCCGTGGTTTCACCGATCAGCAGATTGTGGTTGCGGCGCATAAAGTTGGTGATGGCTTCGTCCATCTTGTCACCACCCACGCGCACCGACTTGGCGTAGACCACACCCGACAGCGACAGAACAGCCACTTCGGTGGTGCCGCCGCCAATATCCACGACCATCGAGCCGGTCGGCTCATGGATGGGCAGGCCAGCGCCGATGGCGGCGGCCATCGGCTCAGGCAGCAGACCGACGCGACGCGCCCCGGCGTTCAGGCACGAGTCGTTGATGGCGCGGCGTTCCACTGCGGTGGCGCCCGACGGCACGCAGACAATAACCTTCGGGTTTACAAAACCCTTGCGATTGTGCACCTTGCGGATGAAATACTTGATCATCTCTTCGGCAACTTCGAAATCGGCAATAACACCGTCGCGCATCGGGCGGATGGCTTCCATATGGCCCGGTGTGCGGCCCAGCATTTGCTTGGCCTCGATGCCCACCGCGTGCACCACCTTGCGCCCACCCATGTTGCGCAGCGCCACCACCGACGGCTCATTGAGCACGATTCCGCGCCCCTTCTGATAGACCAGCGTGTTGGCCGTGCCGAGGTCGATGGCGATATCGTTGGAGAAGCTGCCGAAGAAGGGCTTTAACATTGAGCACTACCGCGAGAAATTTGTCTGGGAGGTGGCCGGGATACCGGCGGCGCATAGGGCCCCGTTAAGGGCGTCGCGCCGCGAAAACACGCGCCGTCCGCAAGGGGAGAACTCCCTTGCCCTTATCTCGCGTCAATTTCAAGGCCTTCAAAAAAAAACTTCGAATCACCTTGAAACGCATAACGGTAAACTATTGATTTTCGTGAGTGCCACTCACGGCGCTGCGGCCTTCGCGCCATTTGGCGATCAGGTGTCTGGCCAGAATGACAACGCCCAGCCAGGCCAGCCCGATCAGCGCGATCAGCGCGGTGCCCTTCCAATCGCCGCCCTCGACGATGCGCGTAAACACATTGCCAAATAGCGCCACCAGCGCCGTCTTGGGGATCGAGCCCAGCCCCAGACCCATTATGAAACCAGTGAACGGAGCCTTTGATACGCCAAAGGCCATGTTGACGATGATAAACGGCGCTGAAGGGACATTGCGCACGATGAACGAGGCCGAAAAGGCGTTGCGCCCGATATAGTCCGACAGCCGCCCCAAATGCCCGCCACCGATGCGGTTGAACGTCTCTGCCCCAATAAGCCGGCCCGTGTAGAAGGTGATCGCCCCGGACACAACGGTCGCCACCCATGAATAGAAGAAGCCCAGCCACGGTCCGAACGCCACCACGCAGGCGGCGATCAGTACAAACTGCGGTGCGCCAATATAGGCCGACAGCGTAAAGACGGCGATGACGATGAAGATACCCCAGGGGGAATCCCGATATTCGGCCATCCACAGCTCAAATTCGTGAGTCACCTCATGGCCAAAATCGGTCTTGCCGATCAGGAAAACGACCCCGATCATGGCAAACAGAGCCAGCGTCACCCAGATGGCCCGAACCGTTTTCGCGTCCATCTCGAACAGAAACTGGCAGCAACGCCGCCACAGGGGCAGCGGGCTGTTGGCGGCATCGCGCCCCGGTTCGGAAGGGTCAGGCGTTTCGGTCATGACGTGCCTATGTGCGACGGCGCGCAATCGAAATCAATATGAAGAGGCAAAGTTTATAGGGTGGCCTTACTGAAACAAAAACCCCTCCGTTTCCAGAGGGGTTGATGATCAGGCGCTGAGCGCTTCCATCTCTTCGTCCGAGATGTCGAAATTGGCATAGACCGCCTGCACATCGTCATCATCATTGAGCGCGTCGATCAGCTTCATCAGCGTCTTGGCCGGGTCGCCGGTGATGGGCGACAGGGTTTGCGGCTTCCAGATAAACTTGGTCGACTTGGGGTCGCCCAAAACCTTGGCTACGGCCTCTGTAACGGTGTTGAGGTCTTCATAGGCCGTGAAAATCAGGTGGCCGCCGTCTTCCTCGTCCTCATCGGTTTCGACATCGGCAGCCCCGGCTTCGATGGCCGCTTCCATGATGGCGTCAGCCGACCCGGCCTTTAGCGGATACTCGATCTGGCCCATGCGGTCCCACATGAAGCTGACCGAACCGGTTTCGCCCAGATTGCCGCCGAACTTGGTGAAGTAGGAACGCACATTGCCACCGGTACGATTGCGGTTATCGGTCAGTGTTTCGACAATGATGCCGATGCCCTGCGGCCCGAAGCCTTCGTAGCGGATTTCTTCCATATTGTCGGATTCACCGGCCGCCCCTTTCTTGATGGCGCGGTCGATGTTGTCCTTCGGCATGGACTCGGCCTTGGCGTTATTGACCGCCAGACGCAAACGCGGATTCATGGCCGGATCAGGCATTCCCGACTTGGCCGCCACAGTGATGTCGCGTGCCAGCTTGGAAAACAGCTTGGAACGGGCCGCGTCGGCACGCCCCTTCTTGTGCATGATGTTCTTGAATTTACTATGGCCAGCCATGGGAAACCTCTGTCAGCGCGCACCCGCGCGCTCATCTTATGGGGATTGGGCGGGGTTCTAAAC
Source organism: Asticcacaulis excentricus CB 48 (assembly GCF_000175215.2). Lineage (NCBI taxonomy): Bacteria > Pseudomonadati > Pseudomonadota > Alphaproteobacteria > Caulobacterales > Caulobacteraceae > Asticcacaulis > Asticcacaulis excentricus. The sequence goes on from NC_014816.1 coordinate 1,765,631, forward strand.
CGAAACCTGAAGTTCTGGCAACACCGTCTTGAGCCGCCCGCCGAGGCGGATGGGCTCGACGCGCGTAGCCAGCCCCGTCTTGTCATCTGTTTCAACAAACACGCCGCACAGGGTCGCAGGGCCGGAAGCCGGCTTATAGCGCTCCTTACCGATGCGTGTGGTGAAGCGGCGCAGTGGCTCCTCCTTGTCCATGCCAATGACGCTGTCATAATCGGCGCAGGCCCCAGCATCGGTCTGGTAGGCGGTGCCGCCGGGAAGGATCTGCGCATCGGCGGTCGGCACGTGGGTGTGAGTACCCACCACCAGCGAGGCGCGCCCGTCGCAGAAATGCCCCATGGCCATCTTCTCAGAGGTGGCTTCGGCGTGGATATCGACCACCACCGCATCAGCCACCAGACCCAGCGGCGCGCTTTCCAGCGCTTTATCCACGGCGGCAAACGGGTCGTCCATCGACGCCATATGCACCAGACCCAGCGCGTTCATTACCAGAATCCGCTTGCCCGACGCGGTTTCAAACAGATTGACCCCCCGCCCCGGCACATCGGCCAGAGGCGGATAGTTGAGCGGGCGGATCAGGCGCGGCTCACGCACAATATAGGTCAGGGCCTCTTTCTGGTCCCAAGAATGGTTGCCGAGCGTCAGGCAGTCCGCCCCCGCCTCAAACAACTGATTGGCGGTGTTTTCCGACACGCCGAAGCCAGAAGCGGCATTTTCCGCATTCACGATTACGAATTCGAGGTCGAGCGCTCGGCGCACAAAAGGCAGATGTTCGGACACGGCGTCGCGGCCGGCCCGGCCGACCACATCACCGAAAAAAGCAAAACGCATCAGGTGTTCTTTCTAATCTCGATTAGGCCCTCTTCGGTGAGGACGGTATCGAGACGCTGATCGTGGGGTTCGGTGGGCACGCGGGCGACCGCCTGAGCGGAAAAGGCCACGCCCCACACTTGCAATGGATTTGCATTACTCTGATTTACACAGCGAAGATAGTCCAAAGCGCGGTCGTAAAAGCCTCCGCCATAGCCCAGCCGCCCACCTTCACGATCAAAAGCCAGAAGCGGTGCCAGAATGAGATCGGGGAACACTTCCGGTGCATCAGGCCCCGGCTGATGCGTGCCCAATGGGCCTGCCACCAGACGTGCGTCGAGGGTGTAGGCGCGGAAGATCATGCGTCCCTCCGCTTCGACGCTGGGCAAGGCCAGAGTATAGCCGCGCGCTTGAAAGTGCCGCATCAGAGGTCGGGGGTCGATCTCATCCCTGATGGGGTGAAACCCGGCCACGACTGACGCCTTGGGCCACCCCCCCTGCGCCAAAAAGGCCCGAGCCAGCCGTTCACCTGCATCGGGACAGGCGGCGGCCAGCGCGGCCCGGCGGACCTTCATCTCTTTGCGCATGGCGGCTTTGGCGTCTGACATGCCTGTTTAAGGCCATTTCAGACCGTAAAAAGCAAGAGCCCCCTCCGGACAGAGCCGGAAGGGGGCAAAGGTTAGTCTTCTTCGTTTGTCTTCTTTGAGTCGAACGGGAAGGCCCCGGTTGCATGTACCTCGCCCTTCGGCTTGATCAGCAGCGACAGGATCATGGTCAGGACCAGTATCGAGGCTGTCGCCGTCAGGGACCACACAATCGGTATCTTATAGACGTCGATCAGCAGCATCTTCGCACCGATAAAGACCAGAACCAGCGCCAGACCATAGGGCAGCAGATGGAACTTTTCGTGCATCCCGGCCAGCAGGAAGTACATGGCGCGCAGACCCAGAATAGCGAAGACGTTAGAGGTCAGGACGATAAACGGGTCGGTTGTGATGGCGAAGATTGCTGGAATCGAGTCCACCGCGAACACCACGTCGATAATACCGATAAGGATGACCACGATCAGCAACGGGGTGGCGATACGCTTGCCGTCAATGGGGGTAAAGAACTTCTCACCGTCGTAGTGGGGCGAGATGGTGAAGGTCTTGCGCACCCATTTTAAGGCCGGATTGCTCTCAAGATCAGGCTCCTGACCGGCGGCAAGCCACATCTTGAAGCCTGTGAACACCAGAAACGCGCCGAACACGTAGAGCACCCAGTGGAACTGCGCCACCAGCCACGCCCCCACCACAATCATGCCTGCGCGCAGGACCAGCGCCATCAGAATACCGATCATCAGCACGCGCTTTTGGTACTCTGCCGGCACGGCGAAATAGGTGAACAGCATAAGGAAGACGAAGATATTATCGACCGCCAGCGCCTTTTCGACCAGGTAACCAGTGGTGAATTCCAGCGCCTTAGTGTTGGCCAGAGCCTTGGCGGCCGCATCGCCCGAAAGCCCACCCATTTCCCACCACATAATGCCGAGAAAAATAAAGGACGTGGCGACCCAGATCAGCGACCAGATAGCCGCTTCCTTCATCGAGACCTTGTGGGCCCCTTGTTTGTTCAGAGCAAAAAAATCAATAAACAGCGCGACAACAACAAAGGCCGCGAACGTCCCCCACATCAGGGGCGTTGCAATCGTATCCATAGGTGAGACTCAATCTCTAAGGGTTGGCTAGGACAGGTCGGTCAGACCCGCCCTCAGTCTCGCCACTCCGCCGAAACGGTGTCTGATGCCGGAGCTAGGCTCGTGTTGACGACATCAAACGATCGCACCCGGCGATCTGGCTACTCCCTGAGGATAACCGCTTTATTCCAGACATGCGGCACGGATGTCAAGTTGGGATTGTAACGATTGCGCGGTTTAAATCCCGACAAGCTCGACTGTGCAGCAAAAGAGAGGCGGCGGGACCCAGAGATTTTAAAGGACGTGGTTTCGCCACCCCAAAGGGTGGCGGCGCCACGAGAACCGTTGCGAAGCGTTTAAATCCACTCAGACCTGACGTATCAGGTGGGAGCCATATGATAGGGACCACGGTCCCAGTCAGGGACAGCCCCCGTTCTAAGAGATTAAGGTCAGAAGGATTAGGTGTTCGCTGACGTGAGCCGCAGCACGACCCGCCGTCAGACAATCTAGGCGCAAGGCCGCTCCCTTACAAGGGGGACGACCACAGGCTTTTGTAAATCACTGATAAAGCGCTGACTTGTCCTAAGCCATTCAAAAAAAGACATCGATGTCATAAAAACTGACTTCACAGACATTCGATCCCGGCTTATGAAATTGCCCAACCACAAAACCAATTCCAGGGACACCGATCATGCGCCATTTTAAGCCCAGCCTGCTGGCGACCGCCGCCCTTGGCTTCGCCTTCGTCTCGACAATACCCGCCTATGCTCAGGCCCCTGCCACCGCTGTGGAGGCCCCCAAGGGCACGCCATGGACCGACACACGACTGGATGCCGACACCCGGACGGAACTGCTGCTTAAGGAAATGACGCAGGACGAGAAGCTGAAACTCGTCTTCGGTCACTTCGCCACGGCGGCCGACTGGCTGAATGCGCGCGGCGACATTGCCGGGCTAAATTGGAAGCCGCCGGTTGAAAGCCACCACCAATCGGCAGGTTTTGTCTTTGGTGTGCCGCGTCTGGGCATCCCGAACCAGTGGCAAACCGACGCGGGCGTCGGCGTCGCCTCTCAAGTCGGTGATAAGCCGCGCCTGCGCACCGCCCTGCCGTCAGGCATGGCAACGGCGGCGACCTGGGACCGCGATCTGGCTTTCAAGGGCGGTGCCATGATCGGGCGCGAAGCGCGTCTGTCGGGCTTTAATGTCCAGCTGGCCGGCGGCGTCAACCTGATGCGTGAACCGCGCAATGGCCGCAACTTCGAATATGGCGGCGAAGACCCGCTGCTGGCCGGTATCATCGTCGGTGAACAGATCCGCGGGATTCAGTCAAACCACATCATTTCGACAGTCAAGCACTACGCATATAATGCTCAGGAAACCAACCGCTTCACCGCCTCGTCTAACATTTCGGACAAGGCCGGACGCGAGTCCGATCTGCTAGCGTTTCAGTTTGCCATCGAAACCGGCAATCCGGCTTCGGTGATGTGCGCCTATAACCGCGTCAATAATGTCTATGCCTGCGAAAGTGACTACCTTCTGAACGAAGTCCTGAAAAAGGACTGGGGCTACAAGGGTTATGTGATGTCGGACTGGGGCGCGACCCATTCGACCATCCCGGCCGCCAATGCAGGTCTGGATCAGCAGTCGGGCTATCCCTTCGACAAGAGCAACTACTTCGCCGGACCGCTGAAAGAAGCGATCGAAAACGGCTTTGTGAAGCAAGAGCGTCTTGATGATATGGCGCGCCGCATCCTGTGGGGCCTGTTCTCGACCGGTGCCTTCGACAAGCCGGTGCCGGTGGCTGAAGACCAGATCGACTTCAAGGCGCACGCCGCCGTCACTCAGGCCGATGCCGAAGGTGGCATTGTGCTGCTGAAAAACACCGGCCTGCTGCCGCTGGCAACCACCGCCAAAAAGATCGTCGTCATCGGCGGCTATGCCGACAAGGGCGTCATCTCCGGTGGCGGCTCGTCGCAGGTCTATGGTCAGGGCGGTAATCCGGTCAAGGATCTGGGCCTTGGCCCCAAAGCCTTCCCCGGCCCCCTCACCTACTATCCGGACTCGCCGGTCGAAGCGCTTAAAGCCCGCACGAAGGCCGAGGTCGTCTATCATGACGGTAAGGACGTCAAGGCAGCGGTGAAGGCGGCCAAAGGCGCGGACGTGGTCATCGTCTTCGGCACCCAGTGGACGGGCGAATCGCTTGATGCCGAACTGAAGCTCGATGAAAACGCCGACGCCCTGATCGACGCGGTGGCCAAGGCTAATAAAAAGACCGTCGTCGTGCTGCAAACGGGCGGGCCGGTCTTCATGCCGTGGCTGTCGAAGGTCGGAGCCGTGGTCGAAGCCTGGTATCCCGGCACGAAGGGCGGCACGGCCATTGCGCGCGTCCTGACCGGTGAAGTCTCGCCGTCGGGTCGCCTGCCGGTGACCTTTGCCGCTTCGCTTGATCAGTTGCCACGTCCGAAATTGGACGGTGACCCGAAGAGCGACACCATCCGCACCCAGGTCAATTACGACATCGAAGGTGCCGCCATCGGCTATAAGTGGTTCGACAAGAAGGGCCTGAAGCCCCTGTTCGCCTTCGGCCACGGCCTGACCTATTCGACCTTCGGCTATAGCGACCTGAAGACCTCAACGGCGGGCGATAAGCTGCGCGTCAGCGTCACCGTAACCAATACGGGCAAGGTCGCCGCTTCGGACGTGCCGCAGGTCTATGTTTCGGCCCCCGCCTCGGCCGGCTGGGAAGCGCCCAAGCGCCTCGGCGGCTGGGATAAGGTGGCGTTGAAACCCGGCGAGTCGAAGACGGTGACGGTGACGGTCGATCCGCGCTTGCTCGCCACTTTCGACAGCGCGTCAAAGACGTGGAACGTCGCCGCCGGTGCCTACGAGGTGATCCTCGCCCGCTCGGCCACCGATACCGCCAGCAAGACCACCGTCACGCTGAACGCGCAGAAGTATGATGTGAGAGGGAAGTAACATGGCTGCGGCAGAGGACGATCAACTTGACGTTCTGCCTATTCTGCCCAGCCTCTCTCTGAGCGAAACCCAGAGGTTCTATCGCGAATTTCTGGGTTTTGATGCCACCGTGTTTGAGGATCACAACTATCTGATCCTCCGACGCGATGCCTTCGGTTCACCAATCGAACTGCACTTCTGGCTGACGGATCGCCGCGAACTGTGCGAACAGAGCGCGGTCTATATTCGCGGGGGAGGCATAGACAGGCTGCACCAAGAGTTTTGGCAAAAAGACCGTCTGCGCGTGTCGCCAATCCTACCGCGGCCGTGGGGCATGACCGAATTTTACATCCAAGACCCACACAGGAACTTACTCAAATTCGGTCGCGTGAGCGACGAAAGCCGCCGCTAAACCTCGCCAACGAGCTTTTCGAGCCGTTCGGCGGCGTCGGAAATGGCAAAGGCGGCCTTACGTTCGATCTCAAAGGCCCCAGCGGACATGCGCGCCTGCGCCGACTGCGCCTCTTCCAACTGCGCGCGCAGTTCTTCCATCTCATCGACCAGCAACAGCGACGCCATCAGGAACAGGCGCACCTCGCCGATCGCCCCTACGTCGGAGACCACCATTTCCACATGGTCGTTAAAAACGCGCGCCAGTTCCTGCACACGCGCTTCCTGACCGTCGGCGCAACCCACCGTATAGGGCTTGTTATTGACCTTGACCGTAACCTCAGCCATCAGGCGGCCTGTTCGTTGAGAAGTTGACGGATATCCTCGGCGGCCATGCCCAGCGCCTCAAAGGCTTCCGAAGCTGCGGCTTCCAGCGCCTTTTCACGGGCCTTCAGCGCGCCGATTTCGTCCTGAAGGCGGCGGGCCTCTGTGATGGACGAATCGCCCTGCGGATCGACGCTACGTGCGTGCAGATCGCGGATTCGGATTTCGAGCGCATTGAGCGCGCTGTCCAGACGCTCGACCGCCGCTGTCAGGCTGGCGCCCGCGACCGGAGAAAGCTGAGCCGTGTTCTGAGCATTTTCCATAGCTTGACTGTACTTCCTAAAGGGCTGCTTCACAAGTCATGCAGCCTGAAAGGCGAAAATTAGCCCCGTACACCCCTGCGAGGCCAAATTCCTAAAACTCGAATATGGCCATTGTCCGGCATATGGGCTAAAGGACCGCGCAACCTCACCCGCTTTTCCGCGTTTCATTAGTTGAGATTGCCATGTCCCTGCCGCCGATCCCCGGCCTCCCTGCTGCCAAGCCGTCCCCTACCGTTATGGCGGATGCGATTCGCGTCTTGTCGATGGAAGCGGTGCACCGCGCCAAATCCGGCCATCAAGGGATGCCGATGGGTATGGCCGATGTGGCGACCGTTTTGTGGACAAAGTTCCTCAAATACGATCCTAAAAAGCCCGACTGGGCCGACCGCGACCGCTTTGTGCTTTCCGCAGGTCACGGCTCGATGCTGATTTATTCGCTGCTGCACCTGACGGGTTTCAAGTCGGTGTCGATGGAGGACATCAAAAACTTCCGTCAGTGGGGCTCGACCACCGCCGGTCACCCGGAATACGGCCACACGGCGGGCGTCGAATGCACCACAGGACCGCTGGGTCAGGGGTTGGCGACTGCTGTGGGTATGGCCATGGCCGAACGCCACCTCAATGCACGTTTTGGTGATGAGATCGTCGATCATCGCACGTGGGTCATCGCCGGTGACGGCTGCCTGATGGAGGGCGTGTCACACGAAGCCATCTCTCTGGCCGGGCGTCTGAAACTCAACAAGCTGATCGTGCTGTGGGACGACAACAACGTCACCATTGACGGCGTGGCGACCATAGCCGAAACCGGCGATCAACTGGCTCGATTCAAGGCGGCGGGCTGGGCAGTGAAGGCTGTCGATGGCCATGACCACGCGAAGATTGCTGCGGCCATGCGCTGGGCCACTCAACAGTCGAAGCCGGTCCTTCTGGCCTGCAAGACCCTGATTTCGAAGGGAGCCGGCCCCAAGGAAGGCGACCCCCATTCTCACGGCTATACCCTGTTCGATAGCGATATCGAATTGTCGCGCAAGGCCATGGGCTGGGACGCCGAAACCTGGACCGTGCCCGCCCCGATCAAGAAGGCGTGGGAGGCCGCCGGTCGCAAGGCCGCACGTCCGCGCAAGGCGTGGGAAGCGGCTCTGAAAGCGCATCCGCAGCGCGAAGCTTTTGAACGCGGCATGACCGGCGACCTGCCCACCAATGCGTTCGACGCCCTCGATGCGCATATCGAAAAGCAACTGGAACTGAAGGCGGGAGATGCGACGCGCTCAGCGTCCGGAGCCGCTCTGGCGCAGCTTGTGCCGCATATCGACGAAATGATCGGCGGCTCAGCCGACCTGACGGGTTCGAACAACACGCTGGTCAAGGGCATGACCGCCTTCGACGCCCCGGCCTATGACGGTCGCTACGTGCACTACGGCATTCGCGAATTCGGCATGTCTGCGGCACTGAACGGCATGGCGCTACACGGCGGCATCATCCCTTATTCGGGCACCTTCTTTGTCTTCTCCGACTATTCGCGTCCGGCCATCCGTCTGGCGGCGCTGATGGGGATTCGCGTCATCAACGTCCTGACGCACGACTCGATCGGTGTGGGCGAAGACGGCCCCACGCACCAGCCGGTCGAGCATTTGGCCAGCTTCCGCGCCATGCCGAACCTCTTGACCTTCCGCCCTGCGGATATTGTCGAAGCCGCCGAATGCTGGAAAGCGGCGCTTGTGGAGCGCAAGACGCCGTCGCTGATGGTGCTGTCGCGTCAGAAGGTCCCGGCTGTGCGCCATCAAGGCGGCAACCTGTCAGCCAAAGGCGCCTATGAGCTGAAAACCGCGTCAGCTCCGGCGACGGTATCGATCTTCTCATCGGGCACCGAGGTTTCGGTAGCCGTTGCGGCGGCTGAGGCCCTCGAAGCGCAAGGCATCCCGACCCGCGTCGTTTCGACGCCGTGCTGGGCGCTGTTCGACCGTCAACCGGCCAAATATCAGGCCGAAGTCATCGGCTCAGCCCCCGTCAATGTCGCCATCGAAGCGGCGGTGTCGCTGGGCTGGGAACGCTTTATCGGTCAGGACGGTATCTTTGTCGGCATGAACAGCTTCGGCGCCTCGGCACCGCAGGACGTGCTCTACAAACAGTTCGGCATCACCAAGGAGGCCGTGATCGAAAAAGTGACGGCGAAACTGGTGACCAAGGCGGGTTAATCCAGCCGTCAGGCGCAAGCCCTATCGGGCGCGGGCCACGGTCCGCGCCTTTTTCATAAGATACATGTAATAAAAACCGATTGCACCGGTCAAAGCCGCGTGATCGGCCGTTTGGTGTTTGACGCGCCGCACCTATACCTGTACGGTCTTTCGCATCGACTTTTGAACTGCGACTTTCTACTGCGGCCCCGGCCGTATCTGCGAACTTCCTTTCATAGATCGACGACTACCACGCTGCCTTTGAAAGGAATTTATCATGAGCACAGGTACGGTTAAGTGGTTCAACGGAACCAAGGGTTATGGCTTCATTCAGCCGGACGACGGTGGCAACGACGTGTTCGTTCACATCTCGGCCGTTGAACGTTCGGGCCTGCGCGGCCTCAACGAAGGCCAGAAGGTCACCTTCGAACTGGCCCGCGACAAGCGTTCGGGCAAGATGTCGGCTGAAAACCTTCAAGTCGCCTAAGCCTTTTCAGCTTTTGCTGAATGAAAAAGCCGCTCCATCCGGAGCGGCTTTTTTGCATTTGTGCGACGGCTGTGCCAAAAGCCCCCGATGCATGACCCTGTACTTGATACCCTGCTCCGCCCGTTCGATGATGGCCTGATCGACTGGCCCACCACCCCTGCCCTATTCCTACGCGCCCGCTATGGCGCAGCTTTGAGCAGTGTAGAGCGCACGCGCCTGATCTGCGAACAAAGCTTCAAGCCCGAACACGACCGACTGGAACAAGCGGGCTTCAGCCTGCGCGCCGCCACAGACACGGCGCGCTATCCGCTGGTGATCGTTTTGCCGCCTCGTCAGCGCGAGGAATACCGCGCCCTTTTAGCCCGTGCCGTCGAAAGGGCCGAACCGGGCGGCATCGTGCTGGCCTGTGTTTCCAATCTCGAAGGGGCAAAGACGGTCGAAAGCGACCTGAAAGCCCTTTGCGGTAATGTCACCTCGCTGTCGAAGAACAAGTGCCGCGCCTTCTGGGCCACAACCGACGCCATCAACGCCGATCAGGTGTCGCTGTGGCGGACGCTGGATGCACCGCGACCGATTCTCGACGGGCGGTTTCAAAGTCGTCCCGGCCTGTTTGCCTGGGATCGAATTGATGCTGGGTCTGAGCGACTGGTGGCGCACTTACCTGCTTTGAGTGGTCATGGGGCTGATCTGGGCGGCGGCTACGGCTATCTGAGCGACGAAGTTCTGCGCCGCTATCCGGAGGTGCGCCTCGACCTTTATGAGGCCGAACAGCGGGCGGTCGAGTTGGCCGAACTCAATCTCAAAGCCTATGGCGAACGGATCGCCTGCCGCTGGCACGACGTGACCAAGGGCATCGACGGCCCCTATGACTTTATCGTCTCCAATCCGCCGTTTCATGCCGGACGCGCCGATCAGCCGAAACTGGGGCAGGCCTTTATCCGTAGCGCCGCCGCCGCGCTGAAACCCGGCGGCAGCCTGTACATGGTCGCCAACCGCCACCTCCCCTACGAGGCCGGGCTGAAAGCGGCTTTCAAAAGCGTCAGCCTGCTGCACGAGGACCGCGACTATAAGGTCTATCGGGGGATTAAATGAGGCTGATCAAACTTCTGGCCAATCTTGGTTACGGGTCGCGCAAAGAGGTGCAGAAATATATCCGCATGGGTATCGTCACCGACGCCGAAGGCAACCTTCTGAATGACGATGCCAAAACCGCCCATGAGGATATCCGCTTCAATGAGCGTCCGCTTGACCCGGCGCACGGCGTTGTATTGATGCTGAACAAGCCAACCGGCTATGTCTGTTCTCTGAAAGACACAGGCAAGCTGGTCTATGAGTTGCTGCCGCACCGTTTCAGCGAGCGTAAGCCAGTCCTTTCCACCGTCGGGCGGCTGGACGCGGACACGTCGGGCCTGCTGCTGTTCACCGATGATGGCGACTATCTGCACCGCATCATCTCGCCCAAAAACCACGTCGCCAAAATTTATGAGGTGACACTGGCCCGCCCGCTGCAAGGCCATGAGGCGGCGATCTTTGCCTCTGGTGAACTGATGCTGGAGTCGGAAAAGACGCCGCTCAAACCGGCGGCAATGGAACAAACGGGCGAAAAGACCGCGCGCCTGACCCTCTATGAAGGGCGCTATCATCAGGTGCGCCGCATGTTCGCCGCCGTCGGCAACCACGTCGAAGCCCTGCACCGCTCCCAGATGGGTGATCTGACGCTAGGGGAGCTGCGACCGGGAAAATGGCGCCTTCTGACGACCGAAGAACGCGACGGTTTGCTGCAAGGTTAAAAAAGCGGCCTGAGACAACTTCAGACCGCTTTTTCATCATCTACTTCTTTTGTGGCCCACATTCGCCATGGGGGCGTTTCGGCGCGTCACCTCTGGGGCCCTTGCCCTCCGGACCCTGCGGCGGTCCGGGCAAGGCCAGACGCTCATCGGCATCGATAAAGCCGTTTTTATTGACGTCACCGGCATCGAAATGCGTTTTCAGCGGGGCCGAAACCTCTGTCCACGATAGCTTGCCATCATGGTCGCTGTCCAGCGCCACAAGACGGGTCGGCCCCATCGGTGGGCCTTTGACATCAGGGCCGTCTTTACCGTCCGGGGCACAGTGCGGCGGCCGGAAGGCCTCGAACTCGGCCTTGCTGATCTGGCCATCCTTATTGCTGTCCATCGCCTCAAAAACAGGCGGCGGAGGTGGCGGCGGTGGTGCCTTGTCTTCTGCCCATACAGGCAGGCTGGCGAGGATCAGAGCGCTGCCGGCGGCAACGCTGGCCAAGAAAACAGAATTACGTGTCATGGGTGTCTCCCAACATCTGGAAACCCCAAAATGCACGGGCCGCGTATCCTCAGAATTTCAGTGTTGGTTGAATTTTGTCTAAAATGTGTCTTGGTGTGTCCATGGCGACATTCTGCGACCCAGATGTCGCGTCATAAGTCGCCTCTGTTCCTGATTAGACGTAAGATATCTCATGACGCCCGACACCGCCGCCAGCCCCCACCGCCCGCACATCCTCGTCGTCGATGACGATTTCGACCTCCGCGAACTGATTTCCGGCTTCCTCAGCCAGAACGGTTTCGAGGTCCACACCGCCGCCAGCGGGCGTGAGATGGACAAGGTGCTGCAACGCGGCGATATCGGTCTAGTCGTGCTCGACTACATGATGCCGGGCGAAGACGGCCTGTCGATCTGCAAGCGCCTGAACCAGAAGGGCGGCCCACCGGTGATCATGCTTTCGGCCAAGGGCGAAGAGATCGACCGCATCGTGGGCCTTGAGTTGGGGGCCGATGACTATCTGGCCAAACCCTTCCACCCGCGTGAGCTTCTGGCGCGTATCCGGGCGGTGATGCGGCGCGGCGACGGGCGTGGTCAGGGTGAAAAATCGCCGCTGACGACCTTTTTCGGCTGGACGCTCGACAATATCAAACGCACGCTGCAACGGCCTGACGGCGTGCAGGTGGCTTTGTCCAATGCCGAATTTGAACTGCTGCGCGTGTTCCTGGAACGACCGGGGCGCGCCCTCACCCGAGATCAGATCCTCGACCACCTGCATGGCCCCAACAGCGACAATTTCGACCGCGCGATTGATGTGCAGATTTCCCGCCTGCGCCGCAAGCTGAACGATGAGGCAAACGATGGCGAGGAAATCATCCGCACCATTCGCGGCATCGGCTATATGTTCCGCCCTCTAAAGTAAGCATCTCCCGCCGTGCGCCTTCCCCCCCTGCCGCGATGCCTGACCCGCCTGCCCATCTTCACGCAGGTGATGGGCTTGTGCGTTTTTGTGCTGATCATCTCTATCCTGATCAATATTGCCCTGGTGGTGCTGATGCCGCCGCCCAAACCCTCAGGCTATACATTGAACGAGGCGGCCAGGGCGCTGAGCGAGGGGCAGGTCAAGCTGCGCAATGGCCGCACGCTCAAAACCGAAACCCTCGGCTCCCCGCCCGCCTTTATCCGCGAAAAGCCGCCGCATCCTTTCGGTGAAAACGGCTTTGAACAATTGATGCGCCAGAGGCTGGCTCAATCCCTCAAGGTGCCGGAAAGCCGCGTGTTTATCGACGGTCGCCCGGACTTTCGCCGCAACCGCTTCGGCCCGGACCGCATGGTCTTTCGCCCGCCGGATCAGGGGGCGAGGGGCCCCGGCTTTCAGGGCGTGTTTGTCGAGCGCGCCGGCCGCCCCAGCTCACAGCATCCTTCCGGCCCGCCTCCCGATGCGACCCCGGATGGGGCCACCCTGCACCGGATGCGCGAGGCCTTTCTGATCAACAGCCTGCCGCCCGGTTTTAATGAGCAGATCACCTTCCCCGCCTTTCGGGCGGCGATGCAACTTCCGGACGGGCGCTACCGCAGCCTGATCCCGCCGCGGCAGTTCCCGGAACCGTGGCAGGTCAGTCTGCTGCTGGGCTTTCTGCTGACCGCTGCCCTGATTGCCCCTTTGGCCTGGCTTCTGTCACGCCGCCTGACCCAACCGATCGCGGCCTTGGCCGAAGGGGCTGCCAAGCTCGAATTCGACCGCGCCGCCGAACCGCTGAAAGAAAGCGGGCCGGCGGAGGTGCGCCGGGCGACGCAGGTGCTGAACGCCATGCAGGTGCGTATCCGTCAGCACGTCGAAAGCCGCACCGCCGTCATTGCCGCCATCGCCCACGATCTGAAAACCCCGCTGGCGAGGCTTCGGCTGCGTATCGAAACCCTCCCCGCCAAAGAGCGCGATAAGATCGCTCAGGACATTGCCCATATGGACAGCCTGATCCGTTCCGCCATGACCTTTGCCTCGGCAGACAAGATGGCGCAGAACGTGGTGCGGCTTGATCTGAGCGCCTTGGCCGAAAGCCTCGCCGAGGACATGGCCGATCTGCACAATATCGAGACGGGTCCGATAGAACCCGGCCTCACCGTCATGGCCGACAGCATCGCCATGAAGCGCATTCTGTGCAACCTGTTTGAAAACGCGCACCGTTATGCAGGCGGTTCGCGCCTCAGCGTGCAGCGTGACGGCGATCAGGTTGTGGTGACCCTCAGCGACGACGGCCCCGGCGTACCTGACGAGGCGCTGGAGGCGGTGTTTGAGCCGTTCCATCGGCTGGAATCCTCACGCAACCGCGATACCGGCGGTGCGGGACTTGGGCTCAGCGTCGCCCGCGCTCTGGCCGAAGCGCATCAGGGCACCTTAACCCTGCGCAATCGCGTCACAGACGGTCGTGTCGAAGGGCTGGACGCCCTGCTGACCCTACCGTTAGCCTGACGGCATCGCCCCCCAACCCTCCCTGTTACCTTGCGAAACAAGGCGTGCACCGGGTAGCGCTACCACGTGCCGCATGATGGTATTTTGCGCTTGACTTGGCGAGACTTAGGGACAAAACCAAGGTCGCAAAAACATGGATTTGCCGCCGGTTTCGACGGCCCTGAGCACAAGGGATGTGACAATGACTTTACGTGTGGCGATTAACGGATTTGGTCGTATTGGCCGTCTGGTTCTGCGTTCGATCATCGAGAACAACCGTACCGACATCGAAGTGGTGTCGATCAACGATCTCGGCCCGGTCGAAACCAACGCCCACCTGCTGCGTTACGACTCCGTGCATGGCAAGTTCCCGGCCGAAGTCAAGGTCGATGGCGACAGCCTGATCATCACCGCCAATGGCAAGACCTATGCCCCGATCAAGGTGACGGCAATCAAGAACCCGGCCGAGCTGCCGCACGCCGCGCTCAAGGTCGATATCGCCATGGAATGCACCGGCATCTTCACCTCGAAGGAAAAGGCCTCGGCCCACCTCGAAGCCGGTGCCAAGAAGGTTATCATTTCGGCTCCCGGCGACAATGCCGACAAGACCATCGTCTATGGCGTCAACCACGACACCCTGACCGCTGAAGACACCGTGATCTCCAACGCCTCGTGCACCACCAACTGCCTGTCGCCAGTGGCCAAGGTCCTGTCGGATCTGTGCGGCATCGAACGCGGCTACATGACGACGATCCACTCCTATACGGGTGATCAGCCGACACTCGACACCATGCACAAGGACCTCTACCGCGCCCGCGCCGCGGCGCTGAGCATGATCCCGACCTCGACCGGGGCCGCCAAGGCCGTGGGCCTCGTCCTGCCGCACCTGAAGGGCAAGCTGGACGGTTCGTCGATCCGCGTGCCGACCCCAAACGTCTCGGTGGTGGACCTCAAGATTGTACCGTCGCGCCCAGTAACGGTCGAAGAGGTCAATGCCGCCATTATCGCCGCCGCCGACGGCCCGATGAAGGGCGTCCTCGCCTATACCGATGAGCCGCTGGTGTCTTCGGACTTCAACCACAACCCGGCCTCCTCGACCTTCGCGCTCAAGCAGACGCAGGTCATCGACGGTCAGTTCGTGCGCATCCTGACCTGGTACGACAATGAGTGGGGTTTCTCGACCCGCATGTCAGACACTGCCGTCGCTCTTGGCAAGTTCCTGTAAGATGACACACCCCGCCGGAGCGATCCGGCGGGGTTTTCTCAAGTAAAGGCACAGCTATCGGGGACGCGAAACATCACGTCTGAGGCGCCCTCAGCAGGAGTTGAACATCAGGTTCCTGTAGTGGCTGGGAGGTAGTTTCCTAACCGGCGCTCCGTTTGTCGCTTCGCCGATATGTCTGTCACTCTTAACGCCTCTAGCCGTCGCATTTATAGTTCTTCAGAAATCCCATTGAAATTTATATAATTTTCTCAAAACCACTTTCTCGATCCTCATGATGAAATAATTAAGAACGGAAACTTAATCCTCTCCAACCGGCCTTTAGCCTACCTATCCCAGCTGCTGTCCACGCTGATCGACAGCATTGTTGTTGGATGGGTGTTTTTTCAGGCATTATCGGCTCCATTTACAGATTCTGACCCTAAAGCGAGACCCCATGACCTTCAAAACCCTTGATGATATTTCCGACCTTCACGGCAAGACCGCGCTGGTGCGCGTCGATTTCAACGTGCCGGTCGAAGACGGTCGCATCACCGACGATACGCGCCTGAAGGTGGCTTTGCCGACCATCGAAAAGCTGCAAAAGCTCGGCGCAAAGGTCGCGCTTCTGGCGCACTTCGACCGCCCAAAGGGCAAGGTCGTGCCGGAAATGTCGCTGCGGTTCGTCGCCCCTGCCCTGTCAGCGCTGCTCGGAACCACCGTCGCCTTTGCCGATGACTGCGTGGGTGCAGATGCTGCTGATGTGCTGAAACTGCTGCCCGCCGGGGGCGTGGCCCTGCTAGAAAACGTGCGCTTCCATGCGGGCGAAGAAAAGAACGATCCCGACTTTGCGGCGCAACTGGCGGCACTCGGCGATATCTACGTCAATGACGCTTTCTCCGCCGCCCACCGTGCCCATGCCTCGACCGAAGGCGTCGCGAAGCTTTTGCCCGCCTATGCCGGAGAGTCGATGCGCCGCGAACTGGACGCCCTGAACGCCGCGCTGGGCACGCCCGTACGCCCGACCATCGGTATCGTCGGCGGTTCTAAAGTGTCCACGAAGCTCGACCTGCTGAAAAATCTGGTGGGCAAGCTCGATGCGCTGGCCATCGGCGGCGGCATGGCCAACACCTTCCTCTATGCCCAAGGACACGAAGTCGGCGGTTCCCTCTGCGAAAAAGACCTCAAGGACACGGCCCTCGAAATCCTGAAAGAGGCAGAAGTAAAAGGCTGCCGCATCCTGCTACCGCTCGATGTAGTGGTGGCGCAGGAATTCAAGGCGCACGCGCCCAATCGCATCGTTGATCTGGGGGCTGAGCTGAGCGGTGATGACAAGATTTTCGACGCGGGCCCCAAGACGGTGGCACAACTGAAAGACGTCATCGACAATTCCAAAACCCTGATCTGGAACGGGCCTCTAGGTGTGTTCGAACTGCCACCGTTTGACACCGCGACCGTCGAAGCAGCGAAATTTGCGGCAGAACAAACGCAATCGGGTAAGCTGATCGCCGTGGCTGGTGGCGGTGATACGGTTGCTGCACTCAACCACGCCGGTGTGGTGCAGGACATGACCTTTGTCTCAACGGCGGGCGGTGCGTTTCTGGAATGGATGGAAGGCAAGGACTTGCCCGGCGTCTCCGCACTCGGTTAAGTGAAGAGGCTATCGCTCTGGCGTCAGGGAGCCAGAGGGTCTAATATTTAAATGATTTTCAGACCTTGCGGCCTGAGACCGGAAACCGGCCAATCCGCAAGGTCCTCACTGAGCATATGAAAGAGGGAAATTTATCATGGCTCGTATCAGTCTGCGCCAGCTTCTCGACCACGCGGCCGAGAACGACTACGGCGTGCCAGCCTTTAATATCAACAATATGGAACAGGGACTGGCGGTCATGGACGCCGCCCGCAAGGCCGAAAGCCCGGTTATTATTCAGGCATCGCGTGGCGCACGCAACTACGCACACGACACCATGCTGACCAAGATGATCGACGCCCTGGTCGAAATCTATCCGGAATTACCTATCGTCATGCACCAGGACCACGGTAATTCCCCGGCGACCTGCGCTACGGCCATCCAGAACGGCTTTACGTCGGTGATGATGGACGGGTCGCTGATGGCCGATGCCAAGACGCCCGCCGACTATGAGTACAATGTCAATGTAACCAAAACCGTCGTCGATTTCGCTCATGCCTGCGGCGTGTCGGTCGAAGGCGAACTTGGCGTGCTGGGTTCGCTGGAAACCGGCATGGGCGAAGCCGAAGACGGCCACGGTGCCGAAGGCGTGCTCGACCATTCACAACTGCTGACCGACCCGGATCAGGCTGTGGATTTCGTCGCCAAAACCAATGTCGATGCCCTGGCGATCGCAATGGGCACCTCGCACGGCGCCTACAAGTTCTCGCGTAAGCCGGACGGTGAAGTGCTGGCCATGCACGTCATCGCCGAAATCCACAAACGCTTGCCCAATACCCACCTTGTCATGCACGGTTCGTCCTCGGTGCCGCAAGAGCTACAGGACCTGATCAACGCCTATGGCGGGGAAATGCCGCAAACCTACGGTGTGCCGGTCGAAGAATTGCAAAAGGCCATCAAGATCGGCGTGCGCAAGATCAATATCGACACCGATTGCCGCATGGCCATCACCGGCACGATCCGCAAATGCTTTATCGAAAATCCAGCCAACTTCGATCCGCGCTCGTACCTGAAACCCGCAAAAGAAGCGATGCAGCAGGTCTGTTATGACCGCTTTGTACAGTTCGGCACGGCGGGCAATGCCTCGAAGATCAAGGCCAAGCCTTTGTCTAGCATGGCGAAATACTATCTGGCCTAAGAAAATCATACCTCTCTGGCTTGCCGGAGAGGCATAAGAAGCGAAAAAGCGCAGGTCCTTCGCCTGCGCTTTTTTTGCATTTGCCCTCTTGAAGCGGCGCCAATCCTCCCCAAATCCATAGACGTAAGACGCCGACACCGGGTCTTTCTGGACCGCTTCATCGCCCGTTTTGGGGATGCTCAAGCGATCCAACCAACAACCCAAGACAGCTCTACGCCGCTGTCTATCTCGCTTTGGATAAGGAGACTTTTATGCGTACTCAAATCGACTTTTCCCCCCTGTACCGCAGCGCTGTCGGCTTTGACCGTCTGGTCAGCCTGCTCGATTCCGCCGCGCGGACCGACACCGCGCCGGGCTGGCCGCCTTACAATATCGAACGCATTGCCACCGGCACCGATGGGGATGGCGACGCCTACCGCATCGAAATCGCCGTCGCTGGCTTCCGCCCTGATCAACTGAATATCGAGGTGAAGGAAAACGTTCTGACCGTCACCGGCAAGAAGGACGCCGAAGACGGGTCACGCACTTTCCTGCATCGCGGCCTGGCCGAACGCAGCTTTGAGCGCCGCTTCCAGTTGGCCGACCATATCCGCGTCACCGAGGCCGAACTGGCTAACGGGCTTTTGACCCTAAATCTGGTAGTCGAAATTCCGGAAGCCAAGAAGCCAAAGCAAATCGCCATCAAAACATCTGGCAATACCTCGCAGGCACTGGAGGCCGCCGAGTAAGCGTAATGTGTGCACTGAATGCCCCTTCGGTCGGCGCGTATCGGTGCTCCTGATCCTGATCACCGACCGAATGGGCCGCGTCTCTCTTATCTCTCTGATGAGAGATGCGACCCGCCCCTTCTCTCTCCCCCTCCGAAACTTCCCCGGAAGCGCCCCGCGCTTCCGGTTTTTTATGCCGTCTCGGCCTGACGCGCCTCGTAGGCCCGGTACATAGCCTCTTCCTGCTCGCGCCATTGCCTGAGCAGTGTCGTACGCCGCGTCGGATAGCGCTGATCAGCAACGCTCAGATTTAGAATACGGTCAGAGCGGAAATGCCGGAAATCCTGCCGCAATTCGCACCAGCCAACCAGCAGCCGCGCCCGCTCGTAAAAGCCCAGCGCCACAGGCCAGACGATACGCTCAGTCGTCGCCTCTTTTACGTCGCTATAGTCCATGATGAGCTTACGTTCGGACTTCAGCGCCTGCCGGATCATTTTGAGGTAGCGGTCTTCAAACTCCGTCACCTCGGTGTCTTTCCAAGGCGGCGGCACCATCAGGCCGGTCGTTTGCAGGCTGTCGCGCATATCATCGGGAAGGACGGCATTAATCTTGGCCAGCGCATTGACCGCCGCCGCCGAAATTGCCTTGTCCGTGCGCCCGGCCACCCATTTGACGCCCAGCGCAATGGCCTCAATCTCATCGTGCGACAGCATCAGAGGCGGCAGCATGAAACCGGGCCGCAGCAGAAAGCCCACCCCGGCCTCGGCCTCGATATCGGCCCCCTGCGCGCGCAAGGCGTCGACGTCCCGATAGAGGGTACGCAGCGAGACGTTCAGCTCCAGCGCCAGACAATCACCGGTTACCGGATAGCGGTGCCGACGCAAAATCTGTAGCAAATTCAAAAGCCGGGCGGCGCGTGACATATCCCTTCCCCTGCGTCAGTCCACTCCTGACATAGCGCAAAGGCCAGAACAAAGCAAAAACAAAATCTACAAAACGGCCAAAGCCCGTTCGATATCGGCGATCAAGTCATCGGGGTCTTCGAGGCCAATATAGAGGCGCACATAGCTGCCTTCCAGCGGCGCATGGTCCTCGGGCGTCAGCTTGTGACGACCGATGAATTGCGGCTCACAATTGACGGCGAGGCTCTCATAGCCACCCCATGAAAAACCCAACCCGAACAGTTTAAGAGCATTCAGAAAGCGCTGCGAGGCCGGTTCGCCGTCGCCTCTGAGCACCACGAGAAAAAGGCCATTGGGCGCGCTGAAATCCCGGCGGAAGACGTCGCTGGCCGGATGGCTGTCCAGCCAAGGGTGGACGACGCGGATGACCTCGGGGCGCGTGGCAAGCCATTGCGCTACCTTCAAACCCGCCTCGCCCGACTGTTTAAGACGTAGGTGCAGGGTGCGCAGACCGCGCAGGGCTAGATAGGATTCGTCGGCCGAGGTGAAGAAGCCCCACGCCTTGATGGCATCGTAAATCGCCTTGGCCAGCGCCGAATCATTGACCGCCACGGAGCCAATCAGCACATCGGAATGGCCGCCGACATATTTGGTCAGAGCCTGCATGGACATATCGACCCCGTGCGCCAACGGCTTGAACAGCACACCCGCCCCGTAGGTGTTGTCGCAGAAGGTCAGTATACCACGTGCTTTAGCGGCTGCGGCAATGGCAGGGATATCCTGGATTTCAAAGGTCAGAGAGCCAGGGCTTTCGAGATAGATAAGCTTGGTCTTTTCGGTGGCGAGCGCCATCACTTCGTCAGGAGTGGCTGAGGGCGCATACCAGGTGACATCGACGCCAAAACGCGCCAGTTGGGTATCAAGGAACCGCCGCACCGGACGATAAGCCGAATTGACTGCTAGCACGTGGTCGCCGGCTTTCAGAACCGCGAAAATGGGCAGGGTTTGCGCCGCCAGACCGCTGGGCAAGATAAAGGCCTCTTCCGCGCCCTCCAGTTCAGCGAGCAGGCGACAGAGTTCGCGCTGTGTCGAAAGTCCTTCGGTTCCATAGGTCGGCTTGATATCGTCGCGATACAGCACCTCCGCGCTTTCCATCAGCACGGTCGATCCGCGCTCGACGCCCGTATTGACGGCGCGGCGGCTGCGAGGCTTATCCAGAACCGGAGAGATAACGCGGGTGGTTTCACGCATGGGAAGGGCCTTTCGTATACGATGACTGCTCTGCCGCCGAATGGCGTCAGGCGCAAGTGAAGATTGACCAGATCGCAGATTAGAACGACTAATCCGACCCGGTAAAAATCGTCGTCTGACCAATTGTCATGGATTTGGCATATGCTGCGTCATGGGGTAGGCTGTGGCGTTACCAAAAGACGCGCGCAAAATTCCTACCAAATTGCATTCGTAACCGGCCTTTTCCGTACAGGAGACCGACCATGACCCGATCTGTTGTTCTTTCCCGCCGTAGGCTGCTCCAAGGCGCGACGGCGGCTGGCCTTACGGGTTCGGCCCTGGCTCTGGCGGCCTGCGGACAAACCGGTGACGCATCGGCCAAGACTCTGCTGAACGTTTCCTACGACCCGACGCGTGAGCTTTATGTTGCTTATAACAAGCTGTTCGCCACCAAGGTGAAGACTCCCGTGACAGTCAATCAGAGCCACGGCGGCTCCGGCAAACAGACGACCGCCGTAATCGAAGGGCTCGATGCCGATATTGTCTCTCTAGCGCTCGCCCACGACATCGACGCCATTGCCCAAAAGGGCCTGATCAGCGCCGACTGGATTAAACGCCTGCCGCACAATTCGACACCCTACTATTCGACCATCGTGTTTCTTGTGCGCAAGGGCAACCCCAACGGTATTAAGGACTGGGGCGATCTGATCAAGCCGGGCATCGGCGTTATTACCCCCAACCCCAAGACTTCGGGCGGCGCACGATGGAACTATCTAGCCGCCTATGGCTGGGCCAAAACCAAGGGTCAAGAACCGGCGGCCTACATCGAAGCGCTTTACCGCAACGTGCCGGTGCTCGACACCGGGGCGCGCGGCTCCACCACCACCTTCGTTCAGCGCGGTCAGGGCGATGTCCTGTTGGCCTGGGAAAACGAAGCCCTGCTGGCATTAAAGGACAGCGGGTCCAAAGATTTCGAGATCGTCTATCCGTCCCTGTCGATTCGCGCCGAGCCGCCGGTCGCCGTAGTGGACAAGAATGTCGATAAGAAAGGCACGCGCGCACTGGCTGAAGCCTATGTGAAGGGCCTGTTCGACGACGACGCACAAAAGCTGGTCGCCGAAAACTTCTACCGTCCGGTCAGCGAAACCGTCGCCTCGCAGTTCACGCAGACGTTCCCGCAACTGCGGCTGTTGTCAGTGGACAGCGACTTCGGCGGCTGGAAAAAAGCGCACGCCGATTTCTTTTCGGCAGGCGCGGCCTTCGATGCGCTGCAAGTCAAACTGAACAAGTAAGCCCAGCCCTTTATGACCGTCAACGCCACCCCCACGCCGGGCGATCTTCCGCTGGCGACCGAAGGCTACAAGCCGCCCAAGGCGACGCACAAGGCGCGCGTCCTGCCGGGTTTTGGCCTGTCGCTGGGCATCACGCTGACCTATCTGTCGCTAATCGTGGTCTTGCCGCTGGCTGCCCTATTGGCGCGTCCGTGGGAGCATGGACTGGATGGTGTGTGGCAGACCATCAGCGATCCGCGCGTGCTGGCCAGCTTGCGCCTGACCTTCACCACTTCACTTTTGGCGGCGCTGGTGAATCTGTTTGCCGGACTGATTGTGGCCTGGGTGCTGACACGCTATGATTTTCCGGGCAAGGGACTAGTCGATGCGCTGGTCGATCTGCCGTTTGCCCTGCCCACCGCCGTGGCCGGCGTGTCGCTCTGTTCAATGTACGCCGCCAATGGATGGGTCGGCAGCCTGTTCGCCCCCTTAGGTATCAAGATCGCCTACACGCCGCTCGGTATCTTCGTGGCTCTGGTCTTCGTCGGCCTCCCCTTCATCGTGCGCTCGGTACAGCCCGTTCTAGCCGAATTCGATGCCGAGGTCGAAGAGGCCGCCGCCACTCTTGGGGCCACGCCTCTGCAAACCACCCTGCGCGTCATCGTGCCATCGCTGGCGCCGGCCCTTCTGACCGGCTTCTCACTGGCCTTTGCCCGCGCAGTCGGTGAATACGGCTCGGTCATCTTTATCGCCGGCAATATGCCCTTTGTGTCGGAAATCACGCCTCTTCTGATTGTTATCAAACTGGAAGAGTTCGATTATGCCGGGGCGGCCGCCATTGCGGTGGCGATGCTGAGCCTCGCCTTCCTTAGCCTGCTGCTGGTCAATGCCCTGCAGCTGCTGCTCTCGCGCCGGGGACGCGCTTGAACATGAGAGCCCGCGCCCCCGAAAAACCCAAGACCCCCGCCGCCTTTCTGCTGATGACGCTGGCCGCCGTGTGGATGGCGCTGGTCATCGTCCTTCCGCTGGTCAATGTGCTGGCCGAAGCCTTCAAGCAGGGCATTCAGCCCTATCTGTCAGCGATCGTGCAGCCTGACGCCCTGAGCGCCATCCGGCTGACCCTGACGGTCGCCGCCATCGCTGTGCCTCTCAATGCCGTCTTCGGTATCGCGGCTGCCTGGTGCGTGACGCGCTTTGATTTTTCCGGCAAGGGTCTGCTGTTGTCGGTGCTCGACCTGCCATTCACCATCTCGCCGGTCATTTCAGGCATGGTGTGGGTGTTGCTGTTCGGGGCCCACGGCTGGTTCGCCAGCGTGCTCGAAGCCAGTAATGTCAAGATCATCTACGCCCTGCCCGGCCTCGTCATCGCCACTGTGCTGGTTACCCTACCCTTTGTGGCGCGCGAGTTGATCCCGCTGATGCAGGATCAGGGCACGGACGAAGAAATCGCTGCCGTAACGCTGGGGGCTTCGGGCTGGGACGTCTTCTTTCGTATCACCTTGCCCAATATCAAATGGGCCCTGACCTATGGCGTGCTTCTGTGTACCGCGAGGGCCATGGGTGAATTTGGCGCCGTGTCGGTCGTGTCGGGCCATATTCGCGGCCTGACCAACACCCTGCCCCTGCACATCGAAGTGCTCTACAACGAATATGACAGTGTGGGGGCCTTTGGGGCCGCGACGCTGCTGGCGGGTCTGGCGCTTGTGACGCTGGTCCTGAAAACCCTGCTGGAATGGCGCTTCGGTGACGAACTGGCCGCCAACCGCCGCCACTGATTGAGCTTTTTATGTCTTTAGTCGTCAAAAACATTACCAAACGCTTCAGCGACTTCGCCGCGCTCAACGACGTGTCGTTCGAAGCCCAGCCGGGCGAGTTTCTGGCCCTGCTGGGCCCATCAGGTTCGGGCAAGACGACGCTTCTGCGCCTGCTAGCCGGGCTCGATCGTCCGGATACAGGCAGTATCGACTTCGATGGTCTCGATTACCTGACGCTTTCGGCGCGTGATCGCCGCGTCGGCATGGTGTTTCAGTCTTACGCCCTGTTCCGCCACATGACCGTGGCCCAGAACATCGCCTTTGGCCTCAATGTGCGCCCGGCAAAGGAGCGCCCGTCAAAGGCCGAGATTCAGGCCACGGTGCAGCGCCTTTTGAAACTGATCCAGCTCGAAGACCTCGGCAAGCGCTACCCCAGCCAGCTTTCGGGTGGGCAACGCCAGCGCGTCGCGCTGGCGCGCGCTCTGGCCATCAATCCGCGTATTCTGCTGCTTGATGAACCCTTTGGCGCGCTGGATGCGCTGGTGCGTAAGGATCTGCGCCGCTGGCTGCGCCGCATTCACGATGAGACGGGCGTCACGACCCTCTTTGTGACCCACGATCAGGAAGAGGCGCTCGACCTTGCCGACCGTGTGGTGGTGCTGAAAGACGGCCAGATCGAACAGATTGGCGAGCCGCTGGAGCTTTATCGCCATCCGCAGTCGGCCTTTGTCTTCGATTTTCTGGGCACGTCGAATCAGGTGCCGGCCAGCCTGTCGGAAGGCGTGGCCGATTTCGGCGGCTTCAGCGCTCCGGTCGTCAGCCCGAGGTCTCTCAGAGGCGCGCAGACCGTGCGTTTCCGCCCCTTCGATACGCATCTGCATCGCGAGGGGCCAGGCTTTGAAGCCAAAGTGCTGTCCCTCCTGCCCGCCGGGGCCAATCTGCGTCTGGAACTACAAAGCGCGACAGGTCAGGTGTTCGAAACCCAGCACGCTCACGACTCAGAGGCCTCTGACCTACGCCTGAACGACACGGTCTTTCTGCGCCCGTCGAAGGTGTATGCGTTTTGATCATTCGTCAAAGAACACCTTAACCACCGTGCAATCCGTAGGATCAATGATCGCATGTCCTGAGCCCCCCACGGAAAAGTTGGGCAGCTGGTAATAGACATCAACCTTATCCTTTCTGGGCTCCACTACCAATCGCTCCTCGACATGAGCAGCCTTATATCCCGGTACTTGAGCCTCTATAGCTCGCGCCCCAATAGCGAGGTAGTCGCATCGCTTAGCTACCTCAGGAGACATCGGGCTAATCTCAGGGTATTTGACCGCTTTCTCGCATCCTCCGAGGCCGCACACAGCCAGAAGAACCCCGCCAAACATCTTCATTTAGCTCTCCCTTATCGACTCAATCGTAGATAAAAAAGCCCTTCCGAGGAAGGGCTTATCTGTTACTCCGCTCCGGCCATTGCCGCCTCAAGAGCCGGTGCATTGGTACGCCACGTATCGCCGATATGATCCGCCACCGGGTCAGTGAAGATATATTCCTCACCCGCTTGCAGACCCTCAACTATGCGTTTGGCCGCGGTTTCCGGCGTTGCCTTTTGCATAGGAATATCGCGCGCCAGATCGGTGTCGATTGGACCGGGGAATATACCCAGCACCTTGACGCCCGTGCCTTTCAGGCCCGCCCGCGCCGACTGCGTGACCGACAACAATGCCGCCTTGGACGCCGAATAGCCGCCCAAAGACGCAGCGGCGACAAGGCCCACGACGCTTATGACATTGGCAATCGTACCTGAGCCCTTGGCAACCAGCTTCGGCGCAAACGCGCGCATGACCCGCAGTGTCCCATAGAGGTTGGTGTCGAAATCGGCAGCGACCACGTCCAGCGGGCTGTTAAGCACGTCCGAAAACACCGCCGTTCCGGCATTGTTGACCACAATATCGACATCCCCCGCCGCTTCGGCGACAGCGGTCACTTGAGCTTCATTGGTAATATCAAGCGCCAGCGGCACGACACGCGGGTCCGCAAAATCCGGCAGAGAGGCGGGGTTACGCGCCGCGGCATAGACCTTTTTGACGTCGTGGGTGAGCAGTGCGCGCACCGTGGCGGCACCAATGCCGCGATTGGCACCGGTAACGAGAATGACTTGGTTGGAGAGGGACATAACAGGCTCCTAGGTTTCATGCTTAAAAAGTAAACAGATCTGTTTACATGTCGCCGATGTAAACCGATCTGTTTACTTTTGCAAGCCGGCAGGCTATAATTTTTGCTCACCGGCCACTCCACAAGCTTCCCGCCCCTTGCTGTTAAAAGCCCTCTCATGACCAAACCGCAAAAAAAACAGGATATTATCAACCACGCTTTTGAGCTGTTCTATGATCACGGCTTCGGTCTGGGCGTCGATACGCTGATGGCCGATACCGGCATTTCCAAACGCACCCTGTATAAATACTTCCCGTCCAAGGAGGCGCTGATCGCCGAACTGGTCGATCACTACCGCGAACAATCCCTTCCGCAACTGCGCGCCGGGGTCGAAGCGCTGAGCCCCGATCCGAAGGGGCGCCTGATGGCCCTGTTCGATCTGCGCCAGAGCCTGTTTGCCAGAGGTTGTTTCCGTGGTTGTCTGGCCATCTCGGCGCGTCAGGAATTTGGCGGCCGTCAGCCGGAAATTGAGGCCGCCGCCACAGCCATGTTCGCCGATATGCACGCCCTCGTCCGTGAACTGAGCGCCCTTTCCGGCCATGCAAACCCCGACGCTCTGACCGATCAGGCGATGGTGCTGTTCAATGGCGCGGTTGTCGCCGCTCAGGCGACGCGCAACCCGGCCCCCTTCGACACGGCCAAGTCGGTGCTGCGGGTCTTGTTAGGCACAGATACCGCGTCCTAAGCGCCACACTTGCCTTTATACACGCGCCCCGCGCTTGACCTTCTCGTCCTGCTCCCCTACCCCGACACTGTGCAGACGGTGCCGCAGAGATGCGGCTTAAAAGGGAAGCAGGTGCAAGGCCTGCGCTGTCCCCGCAACTGTAAGCGTCGAGTGTTCCGCCATATGCCACTGGTTGTCTTTGTACCGGGAAGGCGGCGAAACGCGCCTGAGACGCGAGTCAGGAGACCTGCCCCTGCTGTCGTCCTTCGCGTGGTCGGGGTGTGCCACAAGAGCGGATAAGCCTTTGAGCGCTTGCCGAAAGTGTGACGCACTTTTCGGATGAAAAAGCGCTTTAACCAAAATCTAGAGCATGGTTTCGATGCAATCGAAATGCGCTCTGACAAAGGCCTTCCTCAGAGACGATTCGTTGTGCGCGCCGGTCCGTCCGGGGCGCTCGTCCTGTTGTGAATAGGCATAAGATCTTGAAAACCTTCTTTTGCGGCGTCGCGTTTGCCGCCTTCCTCACCTCGCCTGCGCTGGCCGAAGACGCCCCGCAAGAGGTGGTCGTCACCCT
Organism: Asticcacaulis excentricus CB 48; assembly: GCF_000175215.2. Taxonomy (NCBI): domain Bacteria; kingdom Pseudomonadati; phylum Pseudomonadota; class Alphaproteobacteria; order Caulobacterales; family Caulobacteraceae; genus Asticcacaulis; species Asticcacaulis excentricus. The sequence goes on from NC_014816.1 coordinate 1,792,826, forward strand.
GACCCGCGAACCCGTGGCCTTGTCAAAGGTGGGGCAGAGTGTCAGCACGTTTGATGCCGCCGCCATAGAACGCAGTCAATTGGTCTTTCTTAAAGACCTGATCGCCCTCACCCCGTCCGTCTCTATCGCTCAGACCGGCGGTCACGGTCAGGCCGGCACGGCACGCTTTCGCGGCGCCGAAAGCGACCGCAGCCTGTTTATCGTCGATGGCGTGAAGCTGGGCGACCCGTCGATGATAGGAGGCGGGCTAAACCTCGGATTGCTGGCGCTTAACGATGCCGTGCGTGTGGAAATCCTGCGCGGCCCGCTGTCGACCCTGTGGGGCTCTCAGGCCATCGGCGGTGTGGTGTCGGTGACGACCCGCATGCCCCAGGCCCCTTTTGAGGCGCAAGGCTCCATCGAAGGCCTGGATGAATACGTTGTAGGCAAGGCCGGTATCGGCGGCAAGACGGGCCCTTTGAGTTGGCGTCTAGCGGCGTCGTATATCGACGATGACGGCGTGTCGTCGCTGCGCGGAGCGGCGGAAAAGGACGGCTTTACGCAGAAGCACCTCAACACCTATCTGCACTACGCCTTGAGCGACACATCAGGCCTGCGCGCCCGTCTGGCCCGCACCGAAAGCGAGTACGATTTCGACGGCTATAATGCGGCGTTCCAACTGGCCGATACCCGAGACACCGGTTTTCAGAACGAAAATCTGGCCAGCCTCGGCTATTACACGCAAGCCTTTGGCAGCGCGCTGAAGCAGACCTTCACCCTCAGCTACAGCACGACGAAGCGTTCCACCTCTGACCTCGCAAATGCCACCACCTATCCGTTCGAAGGGCGTCAGACCAGCTTCGATTACACCGGAGCTCTGGCCCTGTCGGAGTCGTCCAAACTCGTCTTCGGCGCGTCGAGCGAGCGCTCGCAAGCTATTGCCTCTGGTCTAAACAAGCGCGTCACCCTCAATGGCCTGTTTGCGCAACTGCGTCAGGAGGTGACGCAGGCCCTGACAGTGAACGCCAGCCTGCGCTATGATGATCATTCGGTCTTTGGGGGCAACTCCATCGCTCAGGTAGCCATCGCCTACGCTCTGTCGCCGTCTTTGGTACTGCGCAGCAGCCTCGGTCAGGGTTTCAAGTCCCCCAGCCTGTATCAGCTCTATGACGGCTGGTCAGGCAATCTCAAGCTCAAGCCCGAGGAAGCGACCAATCTCGACGTCGGCGTCGATTATCACGGTACCAACGACAGCCGTCTCGGCGTGTCGCTGTTCGGGCGTAAGACCGACAATCAGATCGACTATGACATGTCGTCCTTCCTCTATGGCAATATCGCCCGCACCAAGGCCTATGGTATCGAATTGGATGGCGAGACGAATCTGACAGCGAACGTGCGCCTGTCGGGCAACTACAGCCACATCGTCGCCCGCGACGATGCCCCGAGCAGCGCGACCTTCCGCAACGATCTGGGCCGTGCACCCCGTCATCTGGCCAATGCCAGCATTGAATGGCAGGCAACGGACGCCCTCGAACTGGGGGCCTCGCTACGCTATGCGGGTAAGTCGTTCGAGAATATCTACAATACCCGTCGACTAAACGCCTACACACTGCTCGATCTGCGCGCCAGCTATGCGCTGAATGAAACGATGACGCTGGTCGCGCGCGTCGAAAACGCTACGGACGAAGACTATGAGACCGCCGCCAACTACGGCTCCGTCGGTCGCCGACTGTGGCTGGGCCTGCGCGCTAAATATTGACTGAAAGAAAGGCCCGGCAGCTAACGTCGGGCCTTTTTGAACTGTTTCTTCTTGTAGCGTTTCTGAGCGTGATAGAGTGCCATATCGGCCACATCGAGGTCTGTCGGGAACGGTCCGCCCCCCTCGTCGTGATATTGCCCGTCCCACGGCTCAGGGCACAGGGCATATTGAAAAGGACGGACATCCGCACGGGTTCGACCGCAGACCGTACAATGGTTGGGTATGCTGGCCGTTGACCAGCGGTTCCACGTATTCTTGATCAGAGACAGTTCACAGCGCGGGCAACGATAGCTGGAACCTATAAAAAAGAGGCACAGGCCTGCGGCAAAAGCCACTGCGTCCCAAATTAGGTCCACATCGCCAAACAGATATCTCAGCGCCAGATTCAAAATCACACCAACGGCGGCAACCCAGATGTTTGCCATAAGACCAACGATTACAGCGCCGCCAGACAGCAGAAACATCCACAGACCGTTCATTCCACCAACCCACACCGTCTGTAACAGAGAGTTCGAGATCAGAAAGAACCCCGTGAACGAGAATCCGATCGTCCATACAAAGCGCATAATCCACCCCTCATAAACTCATGATTTGAAACCAAATCACGCAGGGCTATATAGAGGCAACTGATTTCCAGAGGCCCCACCATGACCGCCGATACCGCCCACACCTTTCAGACCTACAGCGTCACCACCCATCCGTCGCAGGGCGTGACCAACGTCGCTGCATTGCGCGCGCAGTTTGCCGGTCTCGGTATCGACGGCTTTATCGTCCCGCACGAGGACGAGCATCAGAACGAATATCTGCCTGATGCCAATGAACGTCTGGCGTGGGTATCGGGCTTTACCGGCTCAGCCGGTGCGGCCCTGATCCTTAAGGACAAAGCCATCCTGTTTGCCGATGGCCGCTACACCCTGCAATCGCGCGAACAGACTGATCCTTCGGTGTTCGAGGTCGTCGATTTCACCGCTACGGCTATCGCCGAACAGATCGCGTCTCAGCCGCGCGGCAGCGTCATCGGCTTTGATCCGCGCCTGCACAGCCCGGCGGCGCTCAAGGCGCTGCAACAGGCGGCTACCCGCGTCGGCCTCAACCTGAAAGCCGTCGATCCCAACCCTATCGACCTCGCCTGGGGCGCGGCGCGCCCGGCCCAGCCGATGACGCCGGTGGTGCCGCAGCCTCTGCAATTTGCCGGGGTGGCGTCAGGCGACAAGCGCGCCAAACTCGCCGAAAGCCTACGCCAGAAGGGCGTTGCTGCGGCCCTGATCACGGCGCCGTCGTCTATCGCGTGGCTATTCAATGTGCGCGGCGGTGACGTCATCCGCTCGCCCCTGCCACTGGCCCAGGCCCTGCTCAAGGCCGATGGCACGGCGGAGCTGTTCCTCGAACCGGCCAAGGTGACGGAAGGTCTGGGCGAATGGCTGGGCAATGAGGTGGCGCTGAAAACGCCCACGGACATCCCCGCGGCGCTAACGGCTTTATCCGGTCAGGGCATATTGGTTGATCCCAACTGGTCCTCGGCCTGGTGGGTGGAAGCCATCGAAGGGGCCGGGGCCAGCGCCGTTGCGGGCGATGATCCTTGCCTTATCCCGCGCGCCTGCAAAAACGCGGCAGAGATCGCCGGGACCACCGAAGCCCATATCCGCGACGGGGCCATCCTCAGCGAATTTCTCTACTGGGTGGCCACCGAGGCGCAGACCGCCCTGCCCTCCGAAATCGAAGTGGCGCAAAAGCTGGAGAGCCTACGCATCGCGTCGGGTTTGGTGAAGGACCTCAGCTTCGACACCATTTCCGGCTTCGGCCCGCACGGGGCCCTGCCGCATTACCGCGTCACCGAACAGAGCAATATACGCATTAAGCCGGGCAATCTGCTGCTGGTCGACTCCGGCGGGCAATATGTTGATGGTACCACCGATGTCACCCGGACCATCGCCATTGGCACGCCAAACGCCGAACACAAACGCATGTTCACTCTGGTGCTCAAGGGGCATATTGCACTGGCCACCATTCGCTTCCCGGCGGGCACAACCGGCACGCATCTCGACGTGCTGGCGCGGCAGTTCCTGTGGAACGCCGGCTTTGACTACGACCACGGCACGGGCCACGGCGTCGGCGTCTATCTGGGGGTGCACGAAGGCCCGCAGCGCATCGCCAAGGCGCTCAATGCCTATGCCCTGCAACCCGGCATGATCGTTTCCAACGAGCCGGGCTTCTATAAGGCCGGTGACTTCGGTATCCGTATCGAGAACCTGCAATACATCACCGACGCTGCCCCCATTGCCGGGGGTGAACGCCCGATGCTTGGTTTCAAGAACCTGACCTGGGCACCGATTGACCGCAGCCTGATCGAGGTGTCGCTGCTGACCGAGGCCGAGCGCCGCTATATAGATGATTACCATGCCGAGGTGCTGCGTCTGCTGTCGCCGCGCGTAAAGCCGGAGGTGGCAGACTGGCTTACAACCGCCTGCGCCCCTTTATAAAGGCTTTATATCCTTCAAAATCAGAACGGCCTGAGCCCTTATCCGGCGGTAGGTAAGGTGTCCTCGTAGCCATCTGTATGCGGAGGGACACCATGCCTACCAGCACCGTTTTTCAACCCGCCACCGACACCTTCGGTCAGTTCACCGTTTCACACAGCCCGGCGCGCGCCCTTTCGCCCGAAGCCGAAGCGCGCAAGGCTGCCCGCAAGCATTTCCTGATCGGCACGGGCTTTGTGGCCGGACTGATCGCCCTGTTTGGCATGGTGTCTGTAGCCGACCGCACCCTGTTCCCTGAACCTCAACTGACAGCGCAGGAACAGGCCTATTTCGCGTCCGCGTTGGATTGATTTTAGTCCTCCCCTGCTTTTTAAGTGGGGAAGGATAAAGCCTTACACCGCCCCGATAAAGGCCAGCCATTCGTCCTCGGTCATCACCTGAACGCCCAGCTCCGCGGCTTTCTTGAGCTTTGAACCCGCGCCCGGTCCCGCGACTACGATATGCGTCTTGGCCGAGACTGAACCCGCTACCTTGGCCCCCAACCGTTCGGCCTGCGCCTTGGCCTCATCACGCGTCATCTTCTCCAGCGTGCCCGTAAACACGACCGTCTTGCCCGACACCGCCGAATCACCGGCCACGGCCTCGGCATCCTGAACGCTGAGTTGCGCCACAAAGCGCATATAGATGCCGACATTGTGGTCATTGGAGAAGAACTCGATCAGCGCAGCCACCAAAGACGGCCCAACCTGATCCATATTATCGAGCGCCGCCTTTACCTCTTCATCCCCCGCAGCCAGCGCTATCATAGCGTCGCGGAAGGTGCTTTCAGAGTGATAGGCCCGCGCCAGCAGACGCGCCGTGGTCTCCCCCACCCCCTTGACCCCCAAAGCGGCGATAAAGCGGTCCAGCGGCAGTTGTCGGCGATCTTCAATGGCCTTGAACAGGTTGCGCGCTGAGGTCTCGCCCATGCCTTCGCGATTACGCAGCGGCGTCAGGGACGTCTTGTCGCGCGCCTCGAGCGTGAAGATGTCCGCCGGTTCACGGATTAGTCCTTCTTCGCTAAACTTTTGAAGCTGCTTTTCGCCCAGGCCCTCGATGTCGAGCACCTTACGGCTGACGACGTATTTCAGATATTCGACGCGCTGATGCGGGCAGGCGTGTTCGCCGGAGCAGCGACGCGCCACCCCCTCCTCACCTTTCAGGTTTAACTCGCGCGCCACAGCGGTTTTCAGCGGACATGGGCAGACCGTCGGAAATACATAGGGTTCCGTGCCCTCCTGACGCTCAGATAGCTCGACCCCGACAATCTGCGGGATGACATCTCCCGCGCGCTGCACCCGGACCAGATCGCCGATGCGGATATCTTTGCGCGCGATTTCATCGGCATTGTGTAAGGTCACGTTCGACACCACCACGCCGCCAACATTAACCGGCTCCAGCCGCGCCACAGGCGTCAGCGTGCCGATACGTCCGACCTGAATGTCGATGGCCTTAAGGTGGGTCAGGGCCTGTTCCGCCGGAAACTTGTGCGCAATGGCCCATCGCGGCGAGCGCGAGACGAAGCCCAGCCGGCGCTGATAATCAAGCCGATCGACCTTATAGACCACGCCATCGATGTCGTAACCGAGGCTCGACCGGTCGCGCTGAATCGCTTCATAAATCTTCAGCAAACCATCGCTGTTTTCGGTCGTGGCCGAGCGCGGATTGACCTGAAACCCCCATTCGTGGAACTTGGCCAGCGCTTCGGTCTGTGTCGTGACAAACCGCGGATCGCTGACCTCTCCCCAGGTATAGGCGAAAAAGCGCAGTGGCCGCGAGGCGGTAATAGTGGCATCCAGTTGCCGCAGCGCGCCGGACGCTGCATTGCGCGGATTGGCAAAAACCTTACCGCCCTCTTCGGCGGACTTGGCGTTCATGGCCGCAAAATCGGCCAGCGGGTAATAGACCTCGCCGCGGATTTCGATGCGTTCGGGATGGTCCCTGCCGCTCAACACGTGCGGCACGTCCTTGATGGTACGTACGTTTTCAGTGATGTCTTCGCCCGTGCGCCCGTCGCCGCGCGTCGCCGCCCGCACCAGCTTGCCATTCACGTACAGCAGCGAACAGGACAGACCGTCGATCTTGGGCTCCACCGCGAAAGCCAGCTCCTCTTCCGGCGGCAGGCGCAGGAAGCGACGGATGCTCTTTTCAAAATCGGCCACGTCTTCCGGCGCAAAGGCATTGTCGAGCGACAGCATGGGCACGCCGTGCTGAACCGGAGCAAACTTGCTCGAAATCTCGGCCCCCACCTGTTCGGTCGGACTATCGACCGTATGCAGGTCCGGATACTGCGCCTCCAGCGCGCGCAACTCCTGCTCCAGCGCGTCGTATTCGGCGTCAGTGAGTTCGGGCGCTTCCTGATTATAGTAGAGATCGCGGTGGTGCTTGATCTCGGTAGAAAGCTGTGCGTGGCGCGTCTGCGCCGTATCGGGTGGGTGTGTGGTCATAGCTTGTCTTTATCACTCCCCTGATTTGGGGGCGCCGAACTGGCGTTTCAGCGGAGGTGCTTTTCTACCCTTTCACCAACGCGATCGCGGCGGCGCGGGCTTCGGGGGTGATTTCGGCGCCCGACAACATGCGGGCCAGTTCTTCCAGCGTCTCGTCCTTATTTAGTTCGACGACGCGCGAGCGCATCCCCTCACCTGCATCGGCCTTCGACACCTTCAAATGCTGATCGCCGCGCGCGGCCACCTGCGGCGAGTGGGTTACGACGATCACCTGAGAGCGCTGGGCCAACTTCCGTAGACGCAAACCCACGGCATCTGCTACGGCACCGCCCACACCCTGATCGACCTCGTCGAAGATCATCACCGGACCGGCCGCGTCTTCGCCGCCCCGGGTCGATAGAGCCGCCTTCAGCGCCAGGGCAAAGCGCGCCAGTTCGCCGCCCGACGCAATAGCCGCCATCCCCCCCCAGTCAGCGCCTGGATTGGTGCGCACCTCAAACGTAATCACATCGCCGCCAGTCGCCCCGTATTTTTCCGGCTCAAGCGGGCGGAGGTTGACGCGGAAAGCCGCCTTGTCCAGCTTGAGCGGCACCAGTTCGGCCATTACGGCGGCACTCAACGCCTCACCGGCCGCCAGACGCTTCTGCCGCAGGTTTTCAACCGCTGTATTGAAGGCCTGCTCTGCGGCGGCAATCGCTGCAGCCAGCTTCTTCAGCTCAGCATCGGCATCTTCGATACGACCTAGAGACTGGGCGATCTCGGCGCGTTTTCGGGGCAGATCCTCGACCAAAATATTCAGCTTGCGCGCCATAGCCCGCAGGGCGAACAAACGCTCCTCAACGCGGTCCAACTTGCCTGGCTCTACGTCCAGCGCATCTGCCGCCGCATCCATCAGGGCTAGCGCCTCATCGGCGGCAATCAGGGTGCGGTCGAGCGCTTCGGCGGCATCGGAGAGCGCCTTGAGTACCGCATGACCCTCCCCCGCTCCGGCCTGCTGCGCACGGGTTCGGGCATGATCGAGGGCGCGAAAGGCCTTAGAAAGGCGCTGCGACAACTGATCGCCGCCGACCGTTGTGCGCGCCTCATTGATATCTTCTAGCGCCCGCTCTGAGGCCCCCAGAAGCGCGCGATCAGACGCGAGTTGTGCCTCCTCATCCGGCAATGGATTGAGACGGTCCAGTTCCTGAAGTCGCAAGGTCAGTTCTTCGATTTCGGCCGTCGCATTGTCCGATTGCCGCTTGAGGTCGCGGTACTGATCACGCAGGGCCTTGAGCGTGCGGAAGGCAGCCGCCGTGGCCACCAGCGCACCCTCACAGCCGCCATACGCATCGAGCATGGCCCCGTGCGTGCGCGGATCGAGGAGGCCAACCGTTTCATGCTGACCATGCACTTCCAGCAGGCCGTCACCTAGCGCCTTGAGCACGCTGACCGACACCGACTGGTCATTGACAAAGGCCTTGGAGCGCCCGTCACGGCTGACCACACGGCGCAGGAGCAACGGCTCACCAGGCTCTACGGCCAGCCCTTTGTCTTCGAGAAATTCATAAAGCGGGTGGCCGGCGCCCAGGTCGAACTCGGCGGTGACCGAAGCCTGTGGCGCGCCTGCACGGATCAGCCCGGCATCGCCGCGCGCACCAGTGGCCAGACCCAGACTGTCGAGAATGATGGATTTGCCTGCCCCGGTTTCACCGGTCAGTACCGAGAGGCCCTGCCGGATATCGAGATCCAGCCGATCAACGAGCACAACGTCTTGAATAGACAGGCGTGTGAGCATGAAAACCCTGACGAAAAAGCCGTGAGTCGGCTCACGGCTGTTTCTCTAAGATTACATCGGGTTGATGCGGCTTAGCCAGCTCTTTTTCTCTTTTTGTTCTTTTTTCGCGGGTTTGGTTTTTTCGGCAACTGGAAGTGGCTTGATGTCCATCGGCTGCCCACGTTCCTGCATAAGTTTGTAGGCCGCAGTGTACCAGCGATCGCCCGCATAGTTGTAGCCCAACACCGCCGCATTGCGGTTGGCTTCGTCGGTAATGCCCATCATCAGATTGGCTTCGACAAGGCGATAGAGAGCTTCGGGCGTGTGCGAAGTCGTTTGATAGCGAGTGATGACCGTCTTGAAGCGACCAATGGCCGCCAGCGGCTGGTTCTGCGCAAGATAGAAACGGCCAATTTCCATTTCCTTACCCGCCAACTGGTCATAGACCATGTCGAGCTTGACCTGGGCGTCCCGGGCATATTCGGTGCCCGGATAACGCTGCACGATTTCACGCAGATAGGCCTGCGCCGTCTCGGTATAAGCCTGATCCCGGCCAACATCGACGATCTGCTCGAAATAGTTGATTGCCCGCATGTAGTAGGCATAGGGGGTCAGGGGCGAACCCGGATAAAGCTTGATGAACCGCTCAGCTGCCGCCGTCGATTCGTTGTAATCATTGGCCTGATAGTGGGCGTAGATTTCCATGATGATCGAGCGGCGCGACCATTCCGAATATGGGTGCTGACGCTCCACCTCTTCGAAGTAATCCACCGCTTCGTTCCAGCTCTTTTCATCCAGACGCTGCATACCTGTATTGTAAAGCGCTTCGACGGGGCGCTCCTCATACACAAGACGCGTGCGTTGCTTGGGCTTACCGGCGCACGCCGTGAGGGCCACAGCCGCCAGCGCCGTCAGCAGCAGAAGCTTTGCCGAGGTCTTGCCGAAGGAGGGAGAAGCGATCGAAGTCGTATAGGCCGGCACGATAAATCCTCATCAGGCCGGTGTCAGTCGCCCGGCAGTCTTAACGCTTTATGGAGGATAGCTCTACAACGGCGCGCCACAAACGCCAACAGGTTTTAACCAACCTGCTGGAGCACGGGGGCGCGGGTCACGATCCGGTAGGCATCCGGTTGCGACAGTAGGGCACGGACCGCGGCATTATTAAGGCCGTGACCTGCACGGATTCCTTCAAACCTGCCAAGAATGGGCATACCGAGCACGTAGAGATCACCAATGGCGTCTAGCGCCTTGTGACGCACGAATTCGTCTGCAAAGCGCAGGCCTTCGACATTCAGCACACGGTCACCGTCGATGACAATGGCATTGTCCATCGAGCCGCCACGCGCCAGACCGGCTGCACGCAAGGCTTCGACGCCTTCGACAAAACCAAAGGTGCGGGCCGCGGCCAACTCGGTGCGGAAAGTGTCTTCTGTGACGACGATTTCAATTTCCTGATGGCCGATGACGGCGCTGGGGAAGTCGATTTCAAAGTGCATTTCAAAACGTTCAGCCGGATAGAAGGCCGCGCGCTTATCGCCTTCCACAACCACGACCGGCTTGAGAATTTCGATGACCTGCTGCGGCTGCGCCTGACGACGGAAACCGGCCTGATCCAGCAGTTGCACAAAAGGCTGAGCCGAACCGTCCATGATCGGCACTTCCGGACCATCTAATTCGATCAGGGCATTATCAACGCCCAGCGCAGACAGAGCGGCCATCAAGTGCTCAATAGTCGAAACGGATACGCCCGCTGCATTGGTGATGACGGTGCCTAAACGGGTCTGCGTGACCAAGTCGGCACGTGCCGGCACGCGATTGTCGCGGTCGCAGACGTCGGTACGCACAAACACGATGCCCATACCGGCGGACGCCGGACGCACGGACAGGCGCACACGTTGACCGGTGTGCAGGCCGACGCCCGCGCAGATGGCAGGAACGGCAATCGTATGTTCGTGGTGGTCAGGCGACATGGAACGCATAAACCCAAAAAAGAACGCGCGGAAAGGTTTCCGCTCACGTCAGTTTATACGCCCCGACACCCCCTCGCCTCAACTAAACATGAATTACGGTTTGTAACGCCATGATTAACGGGCGAGGCACCAACGTAACGCCTTCAAGCCAAAAGAAAAAGCCCACCGCGTAGGCGGTGGGCTTTAATCAGACACTAGGGTCTTCTTCAGTTCGCGAGGCGGCGAAGAAAGGATGGGATTTCAAGATCATCCTCCGCTTCCATACCCGGCAGAACGTCTGATTTGGCAGCGGTCTGAGGGGCCGCTTGCGGGGCTGATGCGGTCGCATAGGGGGATGGGGCCAGCGCCGAAGGCTGACGGTATTCCGGGGTCTGTGTCACCGGAACGTCACTGCGCTTGGGAAACAGCCCCCGCCACAGTCCACCACGATCTTCTTCACGGGGCGACTGTACGGCAGGACGGGCGGGCTCAGGAGCACGCGTAGTACCATAGCCTGCAACCGGACGCTGTGGAATTTCGCGCTGCACCTGCTGTGATGCCGGTTGAACGGCGGGAATATCGAAGTCGTCTTCGACCGACGGATCGACGATTTTCGCAATTATACGCGGCTCAGGCTGAGCCACAGGGGCCGGAACCGGCTGCGGCGCAGGCGCTGCGACGGCAGGTTCCAGACGCACCTCCGGCTGATAGACCGGTTGCACCGGGGTTTCGGCCACAGGGGCAGGTTGAAACGGAGCCGGTTGCGGTGCAGGCGCCGCAGCAGTCTGGCTGAGCGGGGCCTGAACGGCGACCGTCTGAACCGGCTGAGCCTGACCCGGACGGCCGGGTGTGATGTAGATAGACTGACGCGGTGGGGTCGAAGCCGAAGCCTGCGGCATCGGCGGTTGTTGCTGCGCGGCAGCGGAGTCCATGCCAGTCGCCACGACCGACACCCGCAACTTGCCTTCCAGCGACGGATCGAAGGCCGCGCCGAAGATGATGTTGGCGTCCGGATCGACTTCCGACGAAATGGCGTTGGCCGCTTCATCGACTTCGAGCAGGGTCATGTCGAGGCCGCCGGTGACATTGACCAGCACTGCCTTGGCGCCCTTGAGTGAGGTTTCATCGAGCAGTGGGTTCTGGATGGCGTTTTGCGCCGCCTGAAGCGCGCGGTCATCGCCGGTTGCTTCGCCCGTCCCCATCATAGCCTTGCCCATTTCGGACATCACCGAGCGAACATCAGCGAAGTCAAGATTGATCAGGCCCGGCAGTACCATCAGGTCGGTGATGGAGCGCACACCCGAGTGCAGGACCTGATCGGCCATGCCAAAAGCTTCAGCGAAGGTGGTGCGCTCATTGGCAATACGGAAAAGATTCTGGTTCGGAATGACGATCAGCGTATCAACATAGCGTTGAAGCTCCGCAATACCGGCATCGGCCAGACGCATACGATGCCGGCCTTCGAACATGAAAGGTTTTGTCACCACACCGACGGTCAGTATACCGCGTTCACGCGCCGTCTTGGCGATGATCGGCGCGGCGCCCGTGCCGGTTCCGCCACCCATACCGGCGGTGATGAAGACCATGTGCGCACCTTCAAGGTGCTCACCGATTTCATGCGCCGACTCTTCGGCGGCGGTCATACCAACTTCCGGGTGCGCACCCGCGCCCAGACCTTGCGTCAGAGAGACGCCAAGCTGAACGCGACGGTCAGTCTTGGCAAACTGAAGTTGTTGCGCGTCGGTATTGGCGACGACAAACTCAACCCCTTCGAGGCCCGCCTCGATCATGTTGTTAACGGCGTTGCCGCCCGCGCCACCGACGCCGAAAACGACGATGCGGGGCTTCAATTCCGTGGCGCGCGGCGCCGAGAGATGTATAGCCATGTGATCAGACCAACCTTCCGTGACCCTGTCCGGGCGACCTTTGTTCCCGTCCAATTATCGACCCGGCGCTTTTGCCAAAAGCGCTCACAAGCATCGATCATGAGACATCGAATATGCTTAATGAATAGTTACCCGATAACTTGAGTCGCAGCGATTTGAAGGTCTTTTTCAGATAAATTTTAACAAAAGTTACCGCTTGATGAATTTCCGTCCTGCCATCCGAATCAAGCGGCAGGCCACCAAGCGAAAATGGCCAAAATTACGGCTATTTATGCACAGAAGGTTAATCAGGAATCAGGAATCCTTACTCGCGCATTAACACGAGTACCGTGCAGCCACATACCGCTCAAACGCAAACGGGACGCCCGAAAGCGTCCCGCTAAAACTGTGGATTTCTTTCTGCGCAGTAGGGCAACCGGTTACAGATTTTGCTTGAGCCACTCCACCACGCGGCTCATCAGGTGCCCCTTGGCGGCGCTCGGTGCGTCCTTGGGCGACAGGCGCGCCGTCATGATTTTGCGAGCCGGCACCACATCGCGCGGACCATAGAGCGTGCGCAGTATTACGCCGGCACAGGCGGCAAAGGCCGGACCGGCAGCCGCGTCGGCCAGGTGTGGTACGCGCTTGGGCTTGCCCAGACGCACAGGACGGTCAAACACTCGGATGGCTAGTTCCCGCACACCCGCTAGCTGCGACGCACCACCTGTCAGAACAATGCCGGCACCGGGATCAATTGGCACGCCAGAGGCTTTCAACTTTTCACGCAGCAACTCAAAAGTTTCCTCAACGCGTGGCGCGATAATGCCTTTGAGTATAGAGCGCGGTACCGAAATCGGCGGGGCGCCGGCATCGTCACCGCGAGGCGGGGCTTCGACCATTTCGCGGTCTTCGTTGGACGAGGCGATGGCCGAACCATGCAGCGTCTTTACGCGCTCAGCGCCCACAAGCGTAGTAGACAAACCGCGCGCGATATCGGCCGTGACGTGGCTGCCGCCGACATTCAGGCAATCGACGTGCACCAACGCCCCGCCATAGAAGACGGCCGCCGTGGTGCAAGAGGCCCCCATGTCAATGCAGATGCAACCCAGTTCCTTCTCATCCTCTTCCAAGGCGGCAACGGCCGCCGCCAGAGGCGCGGAAACAATTGCCTGCACCTCAAGGTGCGCCATGCCGACGCACTGCATGATATTGTTAAAGAGGTTTTCGTCGATGGTGACGACCAGCAGCTCTAGGCCGAGTGTACGCCCCGTTAGGTTGCGCGGATCGCGCACACCGCTATGACCATCGACAGCCCAACTCACCGGCAGCAGGTGAATGGGGCGGCGATTAGGGAAACGCACCTGCGCCAGACCCGAAGCGATGGCGCGGTTGAGGTCATCATCCGAGATCGGTTTTACGCCGACAGACACCTGAGCGAAGACGCGATGCGACGCGGTCTGCGCGCCCGGGACCGAGACGCGGACCCCCTGTACCGAGACATTGGCCATGGCTTCGGCACGCTCAACCGCCTGAGCGATTGCGGTGGCGGCGGCTTCCATATCAATAATATTGCCCGCGCGAACGCCGCGCGATTGCACAAAGCCGACACCGGCAACGCGGATCGAATGATCGGCACTGCGCACACCGTCCGGCTTCATGATGAAACAGCCGATCTTTGAGGCCCCCAGATCCAGAGACGCAACCACGCCCGGCGTCAGTGCCATTACGGAGGATTGTCGCGAAGCGGCTTCGACGTGACGTCCTTCTTTGGCCAGTTTGCGATCTTCTAGACGCGACATGGACGGAGAACCTTAGGCTGCGGGTGCGGTTTCAAAGGGTTTGACGACCAGGGCATTAGGATCAGTCAAGTCAATGACCGCCAACCCCTGATCAAGAATGCGCTGCTGGCTAATCAGACCATCGAGACGGTTGAGGGCCTCATCCTGATCCAGCGCCGGCAACTTGATAATGGTGTTGTTCTTCAAGCGAATATCCCAGCGGCGCGTATCCACACGCACAAGTGCCCAGACCCGCGACATCAGCTCCGGACGCGCCTGCATCAGACGCAGGATATCGGCACTGGCCGCATTGGCCCCCTGCCCCACCACCAGAGGAAGGTCGAGAAAGTTGCCGGAACGCGCTTCTGGGATAACCTCTCCCGTATCGTCGATGACGTAGGTCTTGTTCTGATACTGCCACACGGCCAGACGCGGTCGCTCCACGACGCTGATGATCAGCTGATCCGGCAATTGACGGCGCACTACAGCCGATTTGACCCACCCAACAGATTCCACGTCAGCCTGGACTTTTTTGAGGTCCATTAGAGCCAGCGGCTGCCCGCGCTGAAACTGCATCGCCTTGCGAATATCTTCGCGGGCCACATCGGACACCCCTTGTAGGCGCACATTCTGAAGGTTGATGCCAACGGACGCAATGCGCGCATCCGTAAAATTCACAACCCCTGCACGCAGGGCTTCGGCACGCCCGCCAGTCAGCAGGAAGACGGCCATCAGGCCCGCCGCGCCCAGAAAGCCCAGCCAAGCCGTCAGCTCGTTGGGCATAGCCACACCACCAAGCAGGGCAAATTTTCCGGCTTCGACTTTGCGCCCGCCACGGCCACGCGGAGCCGTCTGACGGGGTGACGCTTTCGAAACCGGGGCCGCCTGACGGCGCCCGCCTCTGACGACGGCTGGCATATTCTGTCCTCGTGATCGTCCGCCCAGTAAGGGCCGGTGGCGCTTCAGCCCCCCGGAACACGGACACGCTCTGCGGTTCATTGAACCGGTACGGCAGTGCCCTAAAATCAGGAGGCTGGGAGCATCAATAGACCGCAACAACCTTAATGATCCGCTAACGAACGCCGCCTCAGGCAGGTTTTCGTTAGGCATATTTTGTGGAGCCTTTTCCTTCACTCCTCAAACCCAAAAGGCCTGCGCCGAACGGCGCAGGCCTTTTATCATAAAGCTACAAACGGTATCAGACGCCTTCCTTAACCTCCGGCACAACGGTTTCCGGCAATGGCTCCGGATCATCCGTTGTGGGCACCGCCAGGCGGGTGGTGTTTTCGATCAGAATGCCGGTGTCTTCGTCACGCACGATCTCTTCACCGCGCAGCACCTTTTCAATCTCTTCACCGCTGAGGGTTTCAACGTCCAGGAGGGTCTGCGCAAGACGGTGCAGGTTGTCGAGGTTTTCGGTCAGGATGCGCTTTGCCTCATCATAGCCGCCCTGCACCAAACGTTTGACTTCACCGTCGATGGTCTGAGCCGTTGATTCCGACACATCGCGACCAAAAGCCCCGTGCTCGTCCTCTGCATCCTTGTAGTTGACAAGACCCAGTGCGTCGGAATAGCCCCAGCGCGTGACCATCGCCTTCGCCAGACGGGTCGCCTGCTGGATGTCCGACGACGCGCCCGATGTGATCTGCTCTTTGCCAAAGATTAGTTCTTCGGCAACACGACCCGCCATAAGGATGGCCAAACGCGAGGTCATCTGCACATAGTTCTGTGAATAGCGGTCGCCTTCGGGAAGCTGCATCACCATACCGAGCGCACGGCCGCGCGGAATGATGGTGGCTTTGTGCACCGGGTCGGCTTCCGGGGCTTTCAGCGCCACGATGGCGTGCCCCCCTTCGTGATAGGCCGTCAGCTTCTTTTCGGCTTCGGACATGGCCATGGACCGGCGCTCGGCCCCCATCAGCACCTTGTCCTTGGCGTCTTCAAAGTCCTTCATGGTGACTAGCTTGCGGTCCTTGCGCGCCGCCATCAGCGCCGCCTCGTTGACCAGATTGGCCAGATCGGCCCCAGAGAAGCCCGGAGTGCCCCTCGCCACCACCTT
Organism: Asticcacaulis excentricus CB 48; assembly: GCF_000175215.2. Taxonomy (NCBI): domain Bacteria; kingdom Pseudomonadati; phylum Pseudomonadota; class Alphaproteobacteria; order Caulobacterales; family Caulobacteraceae; genus Asticcacaulis; species Asticcacaulis excentricus. Next base: position 1,808,931 of record NC_014816.1, read on the forward strand.
GACGTCGACGTCTACCGCCAATGGCACATTGCGCATGTGTACGCGCAAGATTGCTTCACGGCCCGTCAGGTCGGGGTTCGGCACGGTCACCTGACGGTCGAAGCGGCCAGGACGCAACAGGGCGGAGTCCAGCACGTCCGGACGGTTAGTCGCCGCGATGATGATGATGCCTTCCTGGGCTTCGAAGCCGTCCATCTCGACGAGCAACTGGTTGAGGGTTTGTTCGCGCTCGTCATTACCGCCACCATGACCGGCGCCGCGATGGCGACCCACGGCGTCAATTTCGTCAATAAAGATGATGCACGGAGCATTCTTCTTGGCCTGTTCGAACATGTCGCGGACACGCGAGGCACCCACGCCGACGAACATTTCCACAAAGTCCGAGCCCGAAATCGAGAAGAAGGGCACACCCGCTTCGCCGGCCACAGCGCGGGCCAGCATGGTCTTGCCCGTACCCGGAGGGCCAACCAGCAGCGCTCCCTTCGGGATCTTACCACCCAGCTTCTGGAACTTGGTCGGGTCTTTCAGAAAATCAACCACCTCCTGCAATTCTTCCTTGGCCTCATCAACGCCGGCCACATCGGCAAAGGTGACACGGTTTTTGTGCTCGGTCAGAAGACGGGCCTTGGACTTGCCGAAGCCCATGGCCCCACGACCGCCGCCCTGCATCTGACGCATGAAGAACAACCAAAGGCCAACAATCAGCAGGATGGGCAGCAGGCCAGACAGCAATGACACTAGGAAAGGCTGGGTGACGGTCTTCATATTGACCTTCACGTTCTTGGAATCGAGCCAGTCTGCCGTATCGCTGTTAGGATAGGGGATGACGACCTTATGCTTCTGCTTGGCGCTGTCGGTAACCACAGCCTGATCGCGGTCGATGTCGGCCGATACGATCTGACCTGCATTGACCTGTTCCTTGAGCACCGAATAGCTCATTTCTTTCGGCGCATTCTGATAGGGGGTCTTGCCGACCACGGCATAGCCGACCATCAGAACCGCCAGAAGTATCCCGACAATCGTCAGAGCACGAAAATTCATAAGCTTCCTCACAAGCAGCCAGAGGGCTGCGGGTCTTGACAGCGGCCTGAAACCGCCTGTTGGTTGAACCTATATAGTAGGCTCTTTAACGCTACGCTACCGGCAGTCCGCAGGAAAACACAGGATGACAGACCTCCTTTTCGTTGCGGATGAGGCCGAGCGCCGCACCCAACCGGTCATACGTCACGTCTTGCAAATCTCCTGCCGCGAGCAGGCGTACCGATTCGTTGTGTTTCAGAACAGGCAAGGCTGCACGCACGGCAGGCGGCAGGCCTTTCAAACGAAGGCGCTCTTCCCGAGACAGAGCGTTAAGATGCCCCTTTGCCGGGACGATTTCGCCTCCGATGGTATAGGTGGGCACGCGGTAGCGTCCGTCCCATATACCGCCGATGCGTTCAGGACGTGACCCATTGCGGGTCATGTCGCCGGGCTCACGGCAGATCAGCCAGCCACCCTCGTGCGCTTCGATGCGTGCCCCGCACAGGGTAAAGCGCCTGCGCCCCGCAGAGGCGGCCGCGCGGATATGCGCAAGCTCCGCGTGACGCGGCAGCTTGTCTCCGCCCCCGGCGCAGACCACAAGGGCCGAGAGCATTTCAGGTGGCGGCAAGGTAGGTACATAGAAAAAGGCGGCCCCCATCTGTTTCACTTTTATGGATTCAGTCAAATCCGGCGAGCTGGGGGCCCGACGCCTATGCGTCTCAGAGGGCGTCACGCCCTGTTGCCGCACTCTCGCACGCAGATAAGCAGGGTTGGTATTGGCCGGGTCATCGACATAGGACATCCCCACCGTCTTTAGCCAGTCCCGCAACCGCGCCCGGCCGACGCCCAGCAGAGGGCGCAGGTAGAACATCCCCTCCCCCTGTGGCCAGAAGGGCGCAGGTGACCACAGTTTCGGTGCGCCGACCGTCGAGCCTTCGGCGCGCATGGCGGCGGCTTCGGCGACGTCATCGGCATTGTGGCCCAGACACAGTACGCGGATATCTTTCGCCCGCGCCGCATCGAGGATCAGATGATGCCGTGCCCGGCGCGCCGCGGCCTGAAGCCCGCTTCGCGGCTTATCGCCTTCCCAACGCAGGACGGTGAGCGGTAGCCCCAACTCGCGCCCCAGCGCTTCGACACCACGAGCCCACTCGGCGCTCTGGGGATTGACACCATGATCTACCGTGAACACCTCTAGCGGTCGCTGCCCCCACAACCACAAAAGGAGGAGAAGGGCCACAGAGTCTCCGCCGCCAGACACAGCGACCCCTACGGGCCGTCCCGCAGGGCCATTTAGATACTCCGCGAAAACCGAACAACTTGCGGCTATATCCGGAAAGCGCTCCAGCCCCACCGCAAGCCGAGATTTTACGTCAAGAGGTATTAGCTGCACTTGCCCTTCGTCGCCAACGCCTTCGCCTGCGACTTGATAGCCGCCGATGCGGCCGAGGCATACCGCTTGTTAAATTCCGAAATCGCAACACACGACTTCGGCGCATCGGTTTGCGCCAGGGCAGTAGCTAGTTTCACGGTCGCTTCGGGGGCCCAGCTCGTCTTGGGCCAGCCCTTCAGCGAGGTTGCATAGGCGGCCACAGATCCGGAGATATCCCCCTTGACGGTGCGGATCTGCCCCAGACGAAACCAAGCTTCCGGAGTCTGCGGCGCGGAGGCCCACTTGGTCGTAAACTCGGTAAAGGCGCGCTCGGCATCTTCCATCTTGCCATTGGTCAACAGGTCATAGGCCTGATTGAAGTCGCCCTCGGCCGTCCCGGTAGTGGGCGGCGGCGGCGGCGGTCCGGCCAGCGCCGCATCGATGTCTTTGAGGTGCGCTTCGGCCAGATCAAGACGTTGGATCAGCGTACCGATGCGCGCCTCCAGCCCGGCGGTCTTTTCATTGGCCTGACGGGCGGCGAAGCCGGCCTCTTCGATCTGACCGGTCAGGCGCGTAATCTGCTGCGCCTGATCATCGACCTTTCGCGACAAGATTTCGACCGTGGCTTGGAGCGCAACGACTTCGGGGTCTGGTTCGATCAGCGCGGGTGGGCCGGCATTCTTACCCGTCTTGCCTTCATAATTCGAGATCGCGCGTTCAAGCTTGCGTACATTGCGATCCAGGCGCTCCAGACGCTTCTTGTCCCATTCGACCGGAGGAGATTTGTCGTCGACCTCATCCTGATCAATCGAAAAGAGTTGAGCGTGGGCGGGTGTCGGCGCAACCGCACTCAGTGAAGCCGCCGTCGCAACGGCGATCGTCAGGGCGGAAAGAGTGGCCTTTAAACTCTGGCGGGTCATGCGTGTCCTGGAACCTGTGAGGCGCGTGTTCAAATACCTGACGTGCGCGCCTCAGATGTCAACCATTTTTGTACCGGTTTCCATCGTGACCGGCCACTCCGGCTAAATTAAGACGCCGGATGTGGCCTGGCGACGGCAGTAAAGAAAACCCCACCGGGTGGCGGGGTGTCCTCAGCTATTTCGCAGCGGTAAGCTTGTCGTTCTGGACCCAGCCGACATTGTCGTTGTCGTCCATGACCTCCCACCATATGCCGTCCTTGTTGCCGGTCGGATAGAGGAGCATGTCCTTAGGCAGGGCGCGGATCATCTTGCCCGTCGCGGCCGGGGTAGCACGAAGGCTGGTCGGCGTCAGGACGACAAACGAGCGCTGCGGCGCGGTGGCCTTACCGCCAACGTCAAGTCCGCCCATTTCCTGCACCATATTGGTGTAGGTGACGATAAAGGCCTGAGTGACAATACGACCGATTTCGGTATCTTCATAGCCGCCCCCCACGGCACCGGCAAAGCCCACGCCACCGCCGACACCCCAAGTTAGGTCGTTCTTGGCCGCGCTGCCTTCAAACGAATTGGATTCCGACGTGCGCACGTCCGTCAGCGACAGGATAGTGTTGGCTTCGAGCTTTTTTGTACGGAAACCGCCAATGACGGCACCGGCGCGCCCCCCCACCATGCCGCCAATGATGCCCGCGGCACCACCACCACCCGTATTGGAATCCGCCGCTGCGACCTCTGCCACTAGGACAAAGTCCGCTGCCTTGATCTGATTCTGGCCGACATTGGAACCGCCTTGTAGGCCAATTCCCGCCGCCAGATCACGCTCACGTTGCGCCGCGTTCATGCCTGCTCCACGATCGACTAGCGAAAAGCAGCCGGACTTCTGGACGATAACGCGTAGCAGCTTTTGCGGTGGCGCCAGATTGTTCTGCGCCCAGCCGCGTTCGTCGTCACCATTGACGATCGAGATGGTACCCAGCTTCTTCGTGCACTTCGGGATCGAGTCCATCATGCTGTTCTGGGTTTGCTGAACCTTGGACGGTTTAGCTGTCTGGGCCATGCCGGTCGCCGGCACAACAAGAGCGGCCAACGCGATGGCGCTGAGATACTTATGCATATCCTACCCCCTGGTATGAAATGTCGGGATGCTTTTCGTGTGAGGGCCGCCTGTCAACTAGACAAAGCGACCAATGCGGTGACGTGTACTCTACCTTCCCCTGCGATAGCAGGCGGGAGGTGTCGCGGCAAGTCTGAGCCCGCTGCCCTATCGAGGTTACAAAAAAGGGTCCGGCGAACCAGACCCTTTTCATTCAGTCAAGGCGGGCAGTCATGCCAGAACGTAAAACCTATTGCGCGCCTTCGGTTATGGCGGTGTGTGCGTTACGGTTTTGCGACCACGCTTCTTCGTCAGTACCCGTGGCAATCGGGTTTTCCTTACCGTAGGAGATGGTCGAGATACGCGACGGCACAACGCCCTTCGAGGTCAGGTATTGAGAGACCGATTCGGCGCGACGCGCGCCCAGGGCGAAGTTGTACTCACGGGTGCCTCGCTCGTCGGCATTTCCTTCAATACGGACCTTCACGGCCGGGTAGCGAACCAGCCACGCCGCTTGCTTATCGAGCAAGGCCTTAGCGTCTTCACGCAGCGACGACTGATCCAGTTCGAAGAACACCCGGTCGCCGACATTGACGACGAAATCCTGCTGCGAGCCCGGGACCGGACCGGTCGGCGACAGCGGCTTGGTGTCGGCAGCCGGCGGCGGCGTATAAGCAGGGGCCGGGGTCGGTTGCTCGGCAACGGCCGGCGGGGGCGTCACGACTTCCGGCTTCTTACCGGCACAGGCGGCCACGGAAAGCGTGGCGCAGGCCATCAAAGCGAGTTTGAATACAGACTTGGTCATCGAAAAAACCCCTTGTTTGGAACAATCGCAAAGTGGATGGAAACGGCGTGCCATTTCCTGAGAAGATGAATGATGCTACTTTTCCGCCAGATGGCGGATTTGTCAAACCCTAACGCCACGTTTAGTTACATTTTGTAACAGTTCTGCGGCAGAGATGTTGCGCTGCACACATAATGCGCTAAAAACAGCAGGGTGAGCCCAAAACGTCTCTCGTAAAATGAGGATCTGGCGCCCAAAAATCAGTTTCTGATACGGAATGCGGCGCAAAATCGCCCCTATTTGAGCCGGGGTGACCAAGCTGGGTCTGATGCTCCGCCAGAATAGGGCACCTGACGCTCAATCCGGCCTGACGCCTCGACCATCCATAGAGAAGGCAGCGCCCCAGGCGGTTCGCGGAAAAACATGATGTAACGGCCATTGGGTGCCCAGGTCGGGCCTTCTTCGAGGAAGGACGAGGTCAAGAGCTTTTCGTTGCCGCCACCGGCATCCATTACCCCGATGGAGAACCGCCCGCCCGACTGCTTGGTGAAGGCGATCTTGTCACCCTTGGGGCTAAACACCGGTGTCGAATAGATGCCGCCTCCGAACGAAATGCGGCGCACACCCGAACCATCGGCATTCATGGCATAGAGTTGCGGCGAACCGCCCCGGTCTGAATTGAACACAATCGTCGAACCGTCCGGCGAGAAGGACGGCGAGGTGTCGATGCCCGGATCAGTCGTCACGCGGCGCGTGGCGCGCGTGCGCAGGTCCATCACATAGATATCTGTATTACCGCCCTGCGCCACCGAATAGGCCAGCTTGCTGCCATCGGGCGAAAAGCGAGGCGCGAAGACCATGCCCTTAATCTGGCCTACAGCCTCCTGACGCCCCGTCTCGATATTAAAAACATAGATGCGCGCCGAGTCCTCGCGCAGCACCATGTAGGCCACTTCCTGCGAGTCGGCTGAGAAGCGCGGCGTCATCACCTTATATGAGCCATCGGTCAAATAGGAGGGATTGGCACCGTCCTGATCCATGATGGCCAGACGCTTGACCCGCTTGCCACGCGCCCCGCTCTCGGCCACGAAAACGATGCGAGTATCAAAATAGCCCTCTTCGCCGGTCAGCTTTTCATAGATGGCATCGGCGATTTTATGCGCGATACGGCGCCAGTTTTCAGGCGTCGCCGTTACCGATTGCCCCAGAAGCTGCTTTTCGGAAAAGACGTCCCACAGGCGGAAATCGACCTGAAGGCGACCCTCCCCATCGACGCGCGCCGCCCCGTTGGCGAGCGCCTGCGCATTGATGGTCTTCCAACTGGCAAAGGTCGGCGTGGCGTCGATACCGACGCTTTGTTCGATAAAGGCATTGGGGTCGATGGGCTTGAAGAAGCCCGATCTCTCAAGGTCAGCCATCACCACCCTAGTGATCTTGTCGCCCAGATCAGAACCGCTCGATTCGATATCGATGGCGATGGGCATGGGAGCGATCACGCCTTCAGCAACCTCAGCGCGGATAGGGGCCTGCGCAAAGGCGGCGAGCGGCGCACCCGTCAAAGCCAGAAAAGTTGCGAAAGCAACGGCAGCGATTTTAAAGGGTTTCATAAAGGGCCTCCCGTTATGCGCCTGCGCAGGCCTTCTGCGCGTTGAAGGTGATTTCCAGAGGTTGATTATAAAGTCCGTCGGGCAGATTGTCGTACAGTTCGCCCTTCTTGACCGCCGCCTGCGCGCGACCGGCTGCCGCCTGCCACACAGGGTCATTGCGCGGATTTTCCCACTCCGGCCCCTTTATCACGCGACCATTGGGGGAAATGGTGAAGGCAATAACTGCGCGCACCTGATCGCCGCCGGGCACATCGCAGTTCGGCGACCACAAACGTTGCAGCTTGGCCGTCAGAGCGTTCAGCGCCGGACCGGTATCCGCCGCCGCACTACCGCGCGCTGATGAGCCGTCGGTGGGCGCGCGCGTGGGGCGCGCCGGGGTGCGCGTATTGGATTTTGGTGGTGAGGACTGATACTGGCTGAGCGCGCCCAGATCGAGTGTCTGAGGTTTCGGCTTCTGCGTACCCTTGGGGTCTGGCTTGGTCTTCGCTGGTATGACGGGCTCCAGCTTTTTGGGCTCGGGCTTTTTGGTTTCTTTCTTCACCTCCGGCACCGGCTGTTTCGGTGCGGGCGGCGTCGGGACCGGTTGTGGCTCTGGCGTCGGCACAGGTTCCGCTGGCGCGGGCTCAGGCACTGGTTCCAGCACCGCCGTTTCATCGACCGGCGCGGCGGCCATCGAGCGTTCGGGCAGTTCAGCCACGATCTGCACAGGTACCGACACCACTGGCTTAGCGTCGGGCAAGGTATTCCAGTTGAGGAAGGCAAGCGCCAGCACACCCGCGTGCAGGAGAAGCGAACCGATAAGGGCGCGACCCATCTTCATGTTTACGGCGCCGCCTCCCCGGCCGTCGCCGGTTTTTGCGTCTTGCCGAGGTTTTCGGTGAGAAGGTTAATCTTGGTGAAGCCAGAGGTGGAAAGACGCGCCATCACCTTGGCGACCGTCTCATAGGGCGCGGCCCCTTCGGCGCGCACATAGATGGGCTTGGAGGTGTCGTTGTCGGTCATGGCCATCAGGCGGGGCGTTAATTGGTCAAATGTGGCCGTATCGTCCATGACGTAGAGCGCGCCGTCGCGCTGGATCGAGACGGTGATTGGATCGCCCTCGTCCTTAAGCGCCGCCGCCTCGGTTTTAGGCAGTTCGATCTTGATGCCTGAAGTCAGAAGAGGGGCCGAAATCATGAAGATGATCAGCAGCACCAGCATGACATCGACCATCGGCGTGACGTTGATTTCCGCCAGAGCGCCACGGCGTGCTCGCCGCCTGCCGCGCCTGCGTCCGCCGCCCGTCCCTGCATTCCCCATTGCCATGTACGTTCCCCTCTCAGCGACCGGCCAGCTTGCCGCCAAGGCGACCGGTGACCGACACCATCAGCTCATCGGCAAAGCCTTCGAGGCGACCCACGAAGCGTGCTACCTTGGCATTATAAAGGTTGAAGAAGATGTAGGCCGGAATGGCAGCGCCCAGACCGATGGCCGTGGCAAACAGTGCTTCCGATATGGCTGGAGCGACGGTGGCCAGATTGGTGTCGCCCTGCGAAGCGATAGCCGAAAAGGCGTTCATGATGCCCCACACCGTACCGAACAGCCCAATGAACGGCGCCGCGGTGGCGACGACAGCCAGCAGGCTCAGGCCGTCTTCCATTACGTCTGCCTCTGTGGATATAACGTGGTTCAATTCGCGATCCACGCGCGACAGCAAAAGCTCACCTTCCGGGGCGGAAATGCTCTTCCCCTTATACTCGCCCCAGGCCGAAGTGACCGTCACCAGTAATTTGGGGAAGGGCGCGGTCGGCTGAGTGCCGTGTTTAGCGGCAATGTCTTCGAGGGCGCGTCCGGCCGCCAGCTCGGCTTCGAAACCAGCGGCTTCCTTATTCAACTTGGCGAGCTTGAAGCCCTTTTCAATGATGATGGCCCATGACCACAGCGAACCGAGCGCCAGAAGAAGCATGACGCCCTTCACAACCCAGTCGGCCCGCAGGAACAGGTCGATAAAGCTGAGGGACTCGGCGGCGTGGGCGGCTTCCATGAACAACTCCTGAGGCAATAGTTAGGTCGGGGCCGGATTTAGCCTAAAGCCGGTGTCGTTTCGCGAAGAACAAAACCCACTTTAGATCCTTTTTCGCGCGCTTCATTCGAACAATCGGTGTCCACTTTTTCGAAGCACGCTCTAGCTTAACCATGCGATCAAATTTTTAAAGGCGCAAAATGGGTGTTTTTTCCCGCGTAGCAGCGCTTTACCCGCAGGCTTCCCACCTGACACGGGTTTGGCGACATTAATGTGGCGCGCGGATTATAAAATTCCGAAAAAATCGAAAGGCTCACTCGAACAGATCACCAGTTGAGGGCGTCATCGCGCCATTGGCCGGAGGGTTTAGCCCCAGATGGGTATAGGCACGGGCGCAGGCCATTCGACCGCGTGGCGTCCGCTGGATGAAGCCCTGCTGCATCAGATAGGGCTCGATCATGTCTTCGACCGCGTCGCGCGCCTCGGCAATGGCGGCGGCAATGGTTTCAAGTCCCACCGGCCCGCCATTATAGTTTTCGATCATGGCGGCCAGGTAACGGCGGTCGAGCTGATCCAGCCCGGACGGATCGACCTCCAGTCGCGCCAGCGCTCGTGAGGCAACCTTTTTATCAATAATTTCGGCACCTTCGGCGGTGGCGAAGTCGCGAACCCTTCGCAGCAGACGCCCGGCCACCCGCGGCGTTCCGCGCGAGCGAGAGGCGACCTCAAAAGCGCCGTCCTCACTCAGCACCGCTCCCATCTTGCGCCCGGTGCCCATCACTACGCGCACCAGTTCTTCGGGCGTGTAGAATTCCAGTCGCAGCGGGATGCCGAAACGATCGCGAAGGGGCTGCGACAAGAGCCCGGCCCGCGTCGTTGCCCCCACCAGTGTGAACGGCACCAGATCAATTCGGACCGTGCGCGCCGCCGGCCCGTCGCCGATGATCAGGTCCAACACATAGTCTTCCATGGCCGGATAGAGGATTTCCTCGACCTGTGGGCTCAGGCGGTGGATTTCGTCGATAAACAGCACGTCATTGGGCTCGAGATTCGATAGAATAGCCGCCAGATCACCGGCCTTGGCCAACATAGGGCCGGACGTAGCGCGAAACCCGACCTTCAATTCCTTGGAAACGATCTGCGCCAGCGTCGTTTTGCCGAGCCCAGGCGGGCCGTAAAACAGCACGTGATCCAGCGCTTCCTTCCGCGCTGCGGCGGCCTGCACAAAGATCTTGAGATTGGCCTTGAGTGGGGCCTGCCCTACAAAGTCATCAAAGCTTTGTGGGCGCAGGGCGCGGTCCGAAGCAAAGGCCTCGACATCGTCGTCGGTCGGTTCGCCGGAAATGATACGCGCCATGAGTTATCCTTTTTACGCGCGGCTTGACCCCAAAACCGCTTCACACTTTTGGGGCCGCGCTTAAATTACTTGCCAATCAATTTCAGAGATGCCCGGATCACCGCCGCCAACTCGGCTTCGGGCCCCAACTCCTTGACCGCTGCTTCGACTGCCTGCCGCGACTGCGCTTCGGGAATGCCCAGCCCCATCAGGGCCGCCACACTCTCGCCACTGCGGCTGGCCGCCGAGCTCGCCGAGGCTAACACCACACCGGGGGCCACAGGCACGAAGGCCTCCCCGATCGCCAGCGCTTTGCCCTTCAGCTCGATAACGATGCGCTGGGCCAGCTTAGGCCCCACTCCGTTGGCCTTGTTGACCTTCGTTTTGTCCTCATGGGCTACAGCAATAGCCAGTTCGTGCGGCGTCAGGATGTCGAGCACCGATAGTGCCGCCTTGGGCCCTACTCCCTGTACGGTCAGCAATTGCTGAAATGTCTTGCGCTCGTCCTTCGACAAAAAGCCATAAAGCCGTGTGCCATCTTCGCGCGTCTGGCTCTCGATGTGCAGAATCGCTTCCTGACCATTCGCAGGCAGGTTGGCTAAGGTGCGCACCCCGCATTTGACGATGTAGCCAAGGCCCATGACCTCGATCACGGCTTCATCGTCTTCGATTTCCAGCAGAATACCGCGTAGCCGCCCGATCATGCCGCCGCCCCTTTTTTACCTGGTTGCGCACCTGTTTTCGAAAACCGCTCCACACTTTTCGGGACGCGCTCAAGAAGTCTATGTTTGCGCTTGTGCGCGTGGGTCACCGCTACTGCCAGCGCATCTGCCATATCGGGAGTCAGGCCGTTTTCAGCCGCCGCCGCACGCGGCAGCAAACGCTTAATCATGAACAGGATCTGATCCTTATCGGCGCGTCCGGCGCCCACAACAGATTTCTTGACGTCCAGCGCCGCGTATTCGGCGACACTCAGGCCCGCTTGCGCCGGGGCCAGCATGGCCGCCGCGCGCGCATGGCCAAGCTTAAGAGTCGATGCCGGGTTCATATTGACGAAGGTTTCCTCAATCGCGGCTTCCTGCGGGCGATACAGAAGGATCACCTTGCTCAATTCTTCGAACAGATAGAGCAGCCGCACCGACAACTCAGCCTTTTCATCAGGCAGGATGACGCCATGCGCGACCCAGTTCAGCCGCGCCCCTTCGACGTCCAAAACGCCCCAGCCCAGACGGCGCAGGCCGGGGTCGAGCCCGATAATACGAATCCTGTTGTTCTGCATTCGTTCAGCATTACCCCTTCGCTGCCGCCTGCGCAATCGGCAATTCTTGCCGCCGGAGTTAACCGCTTCAAGCCGCCAAAGCGTGGCGTGAAACCTGCACCCATAGTCGCAAGGCGAGCCCAAATTTCGTGTGGGCGCGCCAGCCTGCCCCAAACTGACGCACGAAGCGATTGTCAAGAACATCGGCTTGGGGTTAAGCTTTGTCACTAAATTTTTCACGGGGGTTATGGACATGGCGGCACATAAGGGACCTTCCCGCGCCAATGCAGGCCTGTTTATCGGTATTGCTATCGCCGCAGGGGCTGCGGTGGCATTCGCGCTGATCAACGGCGGTGCGCCTTTGTCCGCTGGGCTTTATCTTCCGGACTGGATTAACTGGGTGCGCATTACGCCGTCCATGTCGGGCCTTCTGGCCTTGGGGCTGGTCGGCCTGCTGGTTGGGATCGTCGGCACAGTGGTCAGCCTGATGACGCCAGCACACAATACCCCGGTTACGCGCGCCACTGCCAAAACAGTTTCCCCGGCACCCGCTCTCGCCATCGCATCGGAGCCCGTCGCCGTCCCCGAGGCTTCTGAGACGCCCGCGCCTGTGGCGCAACTGGTTGCCGACAATACACGCAAGGCGTCTTTGCGCTTCGAAGCGCCGGTCGTCGTTGCCCCGCCGCGCTCTCCCGTCAGCGCCGCACCTGAGCCAAAATCGCAGACGCAACCCCTGCCCAGCGCCGAAATCATTCCATTCCGACCGGACCCCGCGCCCGAAACCGCGGAGGTGGCGGCCACCGAGCCTGTCGCAGACGCCGCCGAACCTGCCGTGGATGAGACGCCAACGCACTCTGGTGACCCCATCGCGACGGCCCTGTTGCATGAAGGCCCCGAAGCACGCACCGAGCCGGAAGCTGCTCCGGATATCAATGCGGTTATCCATTCGGCCATGCGTTTCATCGACAGGCCTGATCCGACCTCGGTGACCACTGTTGAGGAAGTCCACGCCGTGCGTACACAGGAGGTCGATTCCGACGCCCCGCCACGCGTCGCGCAAACGGGGTCCCTGAGTGACCGGATGCACGAGGCCCCGATCGGATCAGCAGCAGATTACAAGGCTTTGTCAGAAGCATTAGCCGACAACGGCACCTTCGAAGACCCCACCCCCCTGCTTGACTCGGTGGTGCTGGAAACGACACCTGCCGAAGCCGTAGAACCCGTAACACCCGCGCCGGACCCCAAGCCTGCCGGCGACAGCGAGGCTGCCTCTGTGAACGCCGACCCTCAGGCCGAGATTGCGCGCGCCCTAACGGCGGCCCTCACCCACTGGCCTGACGCCACGCGCGATATCGCCGAAGGTGAACTGCACGTGCGCCTCGGTCAGCTTTACTACGACAACGCGCTGGAAAGCCGCGAAGCCTTTACGCGTATCGTTCAGGGCGATCTGAGCGGCGGGGCGGCGGTGCTGGCACGGGAAGCGCAAACCTTTGCCGATGCCCGCCTGCCGGAAAAGGCCGCCGAACTGTGGCGCATCTATGGGGCCCTGCATATGGGTCGCGACGATACGGCAGCCATGCACGCCTATGAGCAGGTCTCGGCACTGGATCCGGTTGACACCAACATTCATATGTATCTCATCCACCGCTACCGCATGGCCAATGAAACGGTGAAACTGTTGCCGGTCATCGCTCGCGCTTTGGGAGTGGTAAGCGACCGTGACGCACGGCTTGACCTGCTAACGCAATATGCGGAACTGACCCAGGCGGGCGGCCACCTCAGCCATACGGCGCAGGCGCTTGAGGAACTGAGCCGCATCCGTGGCGAATTGTCCGCCGAAGACCCTGACAATCTACAAAAGCGTTCCGCTCATGCCATCGCTCTGGCCAAACAAGCGCAGGTGCGCGAACGGATGGGTGAAGGCCCGAAGGCTGCACCGCTTTATCAGCACGCCCATCGCGTCTTCGCCGAGCTTTCTGCGCGCGTACCCGATCACGCCGGGTTGAAGGCCATGGCTGAAAACGCCCGTCGTGACGCTGAACGGCTGAGCGCCTGAAAACTAGAGACGCGTCTTTTTAAGGCACCTTGAAATCTTATCACCGAAAACCGTATGGCAAGCTGACACAGCTGCCGGCTGGCGGCGGATCTTGTGAGTATTTCGTATGCCTACTCTGCCCCCCGGTCTGATGACCGTGCTCTTACTGATCGGTTCCAACATCTTCATGACCTTTGCCTGGTACGGGCACCTGAAGATCAAGCACGAGAAGCTCTGGATCCTCATTCTGGCCAGTTGGGGCATCGCCTTCTTTGAGTACTGCCTGATGGTGCCGGCGAACCGCATCGGTTATGGCGTCTTTTCCGCGGCGCAGCTTAAGACCATTCAGGAAGTCATTACTCTGTCGGTGTTTGTGCTGTTTTCGGTCTTCTATCTTGGCGAGGCCATCCGCTGGACGCACATTGTGGGCTTTGCACTGATCGCACTGGGGGCGGGTTTCATCTTCTACAAGGGGTGATGCCGGGAAGCGACAGAGGACAAACGTCACATTCTAAGGCTTTGACTCAGACGACATCTGTGCCAGTATAGGCGTTAACCATTTTTTAGCGTCGGCATTTCGAGGGATAGGTATGAAACGCGCATTGGTAATCATGGGGGGTGTTGCGCTGATGGGGGGGCTGTCGGCTTGTAGCCCTACGCCCCGTTACGACTATGTCGATGCCCGCACTCAGGCGCAGCGCGCCGACGCCTGCGTGGCGCAGTTTGAGCCCGGTGGCACAGCGCCTCAGGTGATGACATACGACTCGCAGAGCAAGACCGAAGTTCACCTGAATCAGGACGGCAAGCTGGTCACCGTCACGGCCCAGAACAAGCCGGATGCGACCTCACTGGGCATGGAAGGCAAGGTCGGCGGCTCACGTCCGGCCTCCTGCACCGACGCCACCGTGGCACGCGGGCGTACCGATCTGCCGAAGGACCCGCCCAAGCGTGGCTGGTGGTGGAAATAGACTTCCGCTAGGACAATTTCCAAAGCGCCCGGTGCCTGCCGGGCGCTTTTTTATGGCACCAGGCGGGCGAAAAAGACACAGTTTGCCCTCATCCCTTTATTACAAAAGTCTCTAAGTGCTTTTTTATATATCCGGCGTGCATAAAGCGCGGTGCGGGTGTAGTCCCGTCATATTACGGTACTTACTGACAGGATAATCCCTTGCGTCTGGCGGCTCCGGCCTTGATGGCATTTACCTGCTTGGCAGGACAGGCGACGGCCCAGACATCCGCTCAGCCCGCGCCAGGGGCAAGCCCTGCATCCACGCCACCCGCATCAGACATCACGCTTACCGAGACCTCCATCATTAGTGATGACGACTTCGAAAAGGCCCTACCGTCCCTGACCTCCCCGGCCATCACGCCGCAACCCGTGACATCCGCTCAGGCGACAGAAAAGCCGGCCACACCTGTGATCACCGCGCCCGCTCCGGTCGCCGAAACGCTGGAACTACCGTCGCTTCAGTCCGCGGAAGACCCGGCCCTGACCGCTCCCCTCCCGCGGCTCGACGGTTTCAACCCTCAGGCCGCCCCCGTCATTATCAGCGAAAATCAGCAGGCGATCCCGGCCATCCGCTATGACCTGCACATAGATGGTCTGGCGGCGCTCGATCTGGAAACCCGCTTTAAGGATCTGAGCGCCCTGCAATCCGGAAAGGGCACGGCCGCCAACGCGGCCATGCTGCGCGCCCGCCTGACCGAGGATGAGCAGACGGCGCTGCGTCTGCTGAAAGGCGAAGGTTACTACGACGCCGTGGTGGTGGCGCGCATCGACACCCCGATCCTGCAACCGGGCGAGAGCCTTCAGGACGCCACGGCACGCACCCAAGGCCGGGTTCAGGTGCGCGTCTCGGCGAGGGCCGGAGAACGCTACAGCCTGACTTCCGTCACCGTGAAGGCTGACCCGACCGAGCCGCCTACCCTCATTGCTGACAATCTGCGGCTAAAGGTCGGCGATCCGGTGGACGCCACCCTAATTAAATCCGCTGAGGCCAATCTGGCGCTGGTCCTGCCACAGCAGGGCTACCCGTTTGCCGATCTGGGGATGCGCGACGTCTTGATCGACCCGCAGACGCGCACGGGCGACTACACCCTGGCCGTCACCACCGGCCCGCGCGCCCGCTTTGGGGCCATTCATTCGGAAGGCCAGCGTCCTGCGTTTGGTGACGATCATGTGCGCGTCCTGTCGCGTTTCGACAGCGGCGACCTGTACGACAGCCGTCAGGTGGACGACCTGCGTCAGGCCCTGTCGGCCACCGGCCTCTTTGCCTCGGTGGCGGTTGAGCCGGTCCTTACGGAACAAAAGAATGCAGATGGCACGGCCGTCGTCGACCTTAAGGTCACGCAGAACGCCGGACGCCCGCGCACGCTGGCCGGAGATATCGGTTTTTCCACCGGTCAGGGCCTGCGCACCGAACTCAACTGGACGCACCGCAATTTCCGTCCGCCCGAAGGGGCTCTGATCGCGTCGGTCATCGCCGGGACGCAGGAACAGGGTCTTGGCGTCACCTTCCGTCGCTCCAACGCCAAACGCCGCGACCGCACCTTTCAGTATGGTGCAGCCTTTAATAATCAGGCCTACGATTCCTACGAAGCCCAGACGGTGTCGTTTAGTGTGAATGTGTCGCGCGTATCGACACCTTTGTGGCAGAAGCGGTGGACCTGGTCTTACGGAGCGGAGGTGCTTGCGACGCGAGAAACCGGCTTTTCCAAACGCCGAAACGCCAATGTGCAGGATGACTACTTCTATGCCTCAGTGCCGATGAAGCTGAATTACGACCGCTCGGACAATCTACTCAATCCCGTGCGCGGCTGGCGCGCCGGTGTGCAATCGACGCCGACCGTGTCACTCAATGGCGGGGCGGGCAACTTTATTTCCAACGTCGGTAGCGCCACCTTTTATCGCGAGGTCAGCCCGACGGTCGTGCTGGCGGCGCGGGCACAGCTCGCCTCTATCTATGGGGCGGAAACCTCCAATATCGCGCCGTCGCGTCGCCTTTATGCCGGGGGTGGCGGCTCAGTCCGCGGCTTCGGTTATCAGGAACTGGGGCCGCGTGATCCGGCAAATAACAACAACCCCATCGGCGGGCGTTCCTCGGTCGAACTGGCCTTTGAGGCGCGCTATCGGATGGGCAATATCGGCATTGTGCCCTTCGTCGATGCCGGTCAGGTCTATGACAAGGAATTCCCGCAGTTTTCCAACCTGCGTTTTGGCGTCGGCGTCGGGGCGCGTTACTACACCAATTTCGGGCCCATCCGTATTGACATCGCCACGCCGATCTCACGCCGTGATGGGGAATCGCCCGTCTCCCTCTATGTCGGCATCGGGCAGGCCTTCTGATGACGCAGGACCCGACCCCCGATACGCCTGAAACCGCCAGAGCAGGGATAGAGACGCAGGACCACGCGCACGTGGAAACGAGCGACGACCTGCCGCCGCCAGAACGCCCGGCCCCGGTGCGTAAAGCGTTTGCGTCGCGCAAGGCCCTGATGTGGACAGGCGGCGCGGTGGGCAGCCTTCTGGTGCTGGGTGGGGTCGGTGTGGCGGCGCTCGATAGCGCACCGGGCAAGCGGTTCATTGTTTCGCAAATTACCGGTCTAAAGCCCGATAACGGCCTGAGGATAGGTGTCGGGCGCATCGACGGCTCGATCTACGGCGATTTCACTGTCCATGACCTGACCCTGTCCGACCCTCAAGGCGTCTTCCTCAAAAGCCCAGCGGTGCGGCTCAACTGGCAGCCCTTTGGTCTGCTGAACAAGCATCTGGATGTGCGAGAACTGTCGTCGCCGCGCGTCGAGTGGCTGCGGCAACCCGCCCTGAGCGAAACCGCCAAAACGACGCCGTCCGAACCCTTCACTCTCCCTGATCTGCGTATCGACGCCGAAAAGGTCGATATCAGGGCTATTTATTTGGCTCCGCCGGTGACCGGGGAGGCCCAGACCCTGACACTCAGCGGCACGGCCTATCTGAAAAACAAGCGCGCCCTGATCGACGCCCGTCTGAGCGGCAATCGCGGCGACCGCGCCGTCCTGACACTCGACGCGCAGCCCGATGCCAACCGCCTTGACCTCAGTGCAGCGGTCGATGCGCCAAAAGGCGGCGCCATCACTGGACTGGCCAGACTGGAGACGCCCCTGACGGTGCGATTGGAGGGCAAGGGCGACTGGAAAGCGTGGAACGGTCGTCTCAGCGGCACGGCGGGGGATCAGCCGCTGGCCGATCTGAGTCTGACAGCGCGCGACGGCCTGTTCGGCGTGAAGGGCACGGCGCGACCGCAGGCCCTTGTGCCATCATTGTCGGACATGCTGTCTCCGGCCGTCAGTATCGATCTTTCGGCGACGTTTAAAGACCGCGTCGCCGATGGGACACTCTCTCTGGCCGCCGATGCCCTGACGCTAGACGCAAAAGGCCGCGTCGATCTCGCAAAGGGGGCGTTTGACGATCTGACTATAAACGCCGCCCTGCTCAAACCCGCCAATATCGCCAAGGGACTGAACGGCAAGGATATTGTGGCAAGCCTGCGTCTGGATGGGGCGTTCAAACGGCCCCTGATCGACTATAAACTGTCGGCGGGGAGCATCGGCTTTAACGATGTGGTGGTGCATCAACTCCGCGCCGAAGGTAAATCGCGCCTTGATGGCGACCACATCCTGATCCCAGTCAAGGCTTCGGCCAAACATATGACGGGGCTCAATGCCGCCGCCGAGTCGTTAGTCAGCAACATCACGATTAATGGCGATCTGGCCTGGTCGGACGGCCTGATCCTCTCGGACAATCTCAAGATCCGTTCGGACAAAATCAATGGCACGGCCATTATCCTCGCCCAGCCGTCGGAAGGCCGTTACGAAGGGGCGCTCAAAGGGCGCATCAATTCGTATCTGGTCAATGGCGTGGGCCTGCTCAATCTGGTTGTCGATGCCGATCTGCGTCAGCTCAGGGCTGGCGGCTTCGGTATTGTGGGCAAGGTCGATGGCGAGAGCCTGCGCCTCGACAATGGCGGCCTGAAGTCGTTTTTCGGCGGCAATTTCAAATTCTCCGGCGCGATGAACACCACAGCCAATGGTGACGTCATCCTGCAACGCCTGACCCTGACGGCACCCGATTTCCGCCTGACCTCGGCCAGCGGTCGCCTGTCGAGTGGGCGACTCGCTTTCAAACTGGCAGCACAGTCGGCCAAATACGGCCCGCTGAGCGCCGAGGCCGGGGGGACATTAAAGGCCCCCACCCTGACCCTGCGAGCGGAAAAGCCCGGTCTGGGGCTCGGTCTGCAGCAGGTGGTGGCGCGTCTCAACACCACGCCGCAAGGCTATGCCATCACGGCGGAAGGTGACTCGCAGTATGGCCCGCTGAACGCCGACGTTCTGGTGCTGAAAAGCGACGGCCCGCTCACCATAGACGTGCGCACGGCGCAGGTGGCGGGCTTCAGCGCGCAGGGGCGCGTGGCCCAATCAGACAGAGGCCCCTTCACGGGCACGCTGAACCTGACCGGACGCGGGATCAACGGCACGGCGCGTCTTCTCGCCTTTGACGCCGTTCAGGGCGCGCAGGTCTCGGCCCGCGCCAACAATGCCCTTCTGCCCGGCGAGGCGGAAATCCATATCGGTCGCGCTATCATCGAAGCCGCGGCGCGCTTTGATGGACAACCGACGATCAAAGGCGATGTGCAACTGGCCGACGTGGTCTATGGTCAGAACTATGTTGAAAAGGCCCGCGCCCGCATCGACCTCAAAGGGATGCGTGGCACGGTGCAGATGATCGCCAATGGCGATGCCGGTACGTCGTTCAATCTGGCGGCCAATGCGCAGGTGTCGCCCGATGACGCCCTGATCGCCTTATCCGGTCGCGCCGGGCAGGTGCCGTTTGCGCTAGAAAATCCTGCCCGCGTCCTGCGTCAGGGCGAGGATTGGGTGCTGACCCCGGCCGTGCTTATGACGGCGCAAGGTAAGGTCAATCTGGCCGGACGTTTCGGTGAGGTTCTCCGCGCTCAGGCGCAGTTCGACCGCTTTGACCTCAGCATCCTCAACATCATCGACCCCAATCTGGGGGTTAATGGTACGGTGTCCGGCGGGCTAGACTACACCCAGCGCGGCAAGGCCTTCCCGCAGGCCCAGATGCGGCTCAGCTTCGACAATCTGACACGCACCACTATTGCCCGCGTTTCGACGCCCCTCGACATCCAGATGCACGCCAGCGTCAGTGAAAACCGCTCCGAAGCGCGCGGCCTGCTGCGCCAGGGCACTGCCGATATCGGCCGCTTTACGCTCAGCATTGAGCCGCGCGGTGACGGAGCGTGGACGCAGCAATTGCAAAATGGCGCCGTCTCAGGTGGGCTGCGTTTCAACGGCCCGTCCAGCGTGCTGTTCTCACTCGCTGGCCTTGGCGATCAGCAGATGACCGGCAACGTGGCGCTGGCCGCCGACCTGTCGGGCACGCTGCGCCAACCGCGGCTCAATGGTCTGGTGCGCGGCAACGGCCTGGTGTATGAACACCTGACCTTCGGCACGCGCATCAGCGATATCGCGTTGGAAGGCCGTTTCTCCAACGACCGGTTGGAACTGCAAAAGTTTGAAGGCCGCGCCGGAGACGGCCGCGTGTCGGCCACCGGCTTTGTGGGCCTGAGCGCCGATGACAACTTCCCGATGAAGCTGAATGCCAAGCTGGACAATGCACGTCTGGCGGCGTCGGACGCGCTGGCCTCTACGGTTTCCGGTACGCTCGATGTCACCAATGATGTGCAAAACGGCCCGTGGATACGCGGCAATCTGAACCTGCCGCAATTCCGTTATCAGGTGGTGTTTCAGGGGGCCTCAAAGGTCGATGAGCTGGAAGGCGTGCGCATAAAAGGCGCGCGTATCGAGCCGCGTAAGACGACCCGCGTCGCTCCCACCTTATGGAACCTAGACATCCGCCTGCGCGCCGACAACCAGATCTTCGTTTCCGGCATGGGGCTGGAGTCGGAATGGAAGATGAACCTGAATGTCGGCGGCACGACGCGCGAACCGCGTATCGTGGGGCGGCTCAATGCCCTGCGCGGCACCTATGCCTTCTCCGGGCGTGAGTTTGACATCGACAAGGGCGAGATCACCTTCGATGGCGGCAGCCTGAACAATCCGGAAATCGCCCTGACGGCGACGACCAAGGTCGATGACATCACCGGCACTATCGGTGTGTCGGGCCGCGCCCAGAACCCGCAGATCGCCTTTGGCTCAACCCCGGCCCTGCCGCAGGACGAGGTGTTGTCGCGACTTCTGTTCGGCGAAAATGTCGCCAACCTGTCGGCGACGCAGGCCCTGCAACTGGCGGCCTCGCTTCAGGCGCTTCAGGGGGGCGGGGGCCTCAACCCATTGGGTAAGCTGCGCTCGGTGACCGGTATTGACCGCCTGCGCGTGCTGGGGGCCGATGCCTCGACGGGCCGCGGCACGGCGCTGGCGGCGGGTCAGTACCTGACCAACGACATCTATGTCGAGATCGTCACCGATACGCGCGGCTTCACGGCCACGCAGGTCGAGATCGCCCTGTCACGCGTCCTGTCGGTCCTGACACAGGTCGGCTCGACGACGGGCACTAGCGTCAATCTCCGATATTCGCGAGACTATTAGCCTTTCCTAAATGATCCTGCCATTGTAGAGGCCTTTGCACACCGCGTTGCGCTGCAAAACGCGCGGCTCTCCCCGCCTCTACCATGTAAGTCCCTTATGATCCGCCTCGACAATATCAGCAAGCAAAACGGCCACCAGATCCTGTTCATTGACGCCTCTATGGGCGTACAGAAAGGCGAGAAGGTTGGGCTGGTCGGGCCGAACGGCGCGGGCAAGACGACCCTGTTTCGCATGATCACCGGTCAGGAACCACCCGATGACGGTCAGGTGTCGATCGATGCCGGCATGACCATTGGCTATTTCAGTCAGGATGTCGGCGAAATGTCAGGCCAGAGTGCCGTGGCCGCTGTTATGGATGGCGTCGGCCCGGTGAGCGCGCTGGCTGCCGAAATGGCCGAGCTTGAGGCCACCATGGCTGACCCGAATCAGGCCGACAACTTCGATGCGGTTATCGAGCGTTATGGCGAGGTGCAGGCGCGCTTTGAGGAGCTGGACGGCTATGCGCTGGAGGCCCGGGCGCGCGAAGTGCTGGCAGGTTTGAGCTTCAGTCAGGAGCGTATGGACGGTGATGTAGGCCTGCTCTCCGGAGGCTGGAAGATGCGCGTGGCGCTCGCACGCATCCTGCTGATGCGGCCCGATGGCATGCTGCTCGACGAACCCTCGAACCACCTCGACCTCGAAAGCCTGATCTGGCTGGAAGCCTTCCTCAAAAACTACGACGGCGCGCTGCTGATGACCTCGCACGACCGCGCCTTCATGAACCGCATCATCGGCAAGGTCATTGAAATCGATGCCGGTTCGCTGATCACCTATTCTGGCGATCTTGACTTTTATGACCAGCAACGCGCCCTGACCGAGGCGCAAAGGCAGGCGCAGTATGAGCGTCAGCAGGCCATGCTGGCCAAGGAAATCAAGTTTATCGAACGCTTCAAAGCGCGCGCCAGCCATGCCGCACAGGTCCAGAGCCGCGTCAAGAAGCTCGACAAGATCGAGCGCGTCGAAGCGCCACGTCGCCGTCAGTCGGTACAGTTCGAATTCCGCAGCCCCCCGCGGTCAGGCGACGACGTGTTGAACCTGCGCGACGTGCACAAAAGCTACGGCGACCACACCATCTATAGCGGGCTGGACTTCAAGGTGCGCCGCAAGGAACGTTGGTGCGTGTTGGGGGCCAATGGCGCGGGCAAGTCCACCCTGCTCAAGCTAGTGGCCGGGGATA
The DNA here is from genome assembly GCF_000175215.2 of Asticcacaulis excentricus CB 48. Classification (NCBI taxonomy): domain Bacteria; kingdom Pseudomonadati; phylum Pseudomonadota; class Alphaproteobacteria; order Caulobacterales; family Caulobacteraceae; genus Asticcacaulis; species Asticcacaulis excentricus. Next base: position 1,831,176 of record NC_014816.1, read on the forward strand.
CCACCCCCGACAAAGGCACAGTCAGCATCGGGGCGAGTGTCAAGATGGGTTATTTCGCCCAGCATTCGATGGACCTGCTCGACGGCGAAGAGACGATTTTCGAATCTCTGGAAGGCGCATTCCCTCAGGCCCCTCAGGGCGCCCTACGCACCCTGGCAGGATGCTTCGGCTTCTCTGGCGACGATGTTGAAAAGCCCTGCCGTGTGCTTTCGGGCGGGGAGAAGGCACGGCTGGTCATGGCGCGGATGTTGTTCGATCCGCCCAACCTTCTAGTGCTGGACGAACCGACCAACCACCTCGACATGGTGACAAAGGAAATGCTGGTTGCGGCGCTGGCCGATTTCGAAGGGACCATGCTGTTCGTCTCACACGACCGTCACTTCCTTGCCGCCCTGTCCAACCGCGTACTGGAACTGACGCACGACGGCGTGCATGAATATGGCGGCGGCTACACGGAATATGTGGCACGCACCGGTCAGGAAGCGCCGGGCCTGCACCCCAACGGGTAAGCTCCGGTTAACCCTGTCGCTTACCGGAATGTTCATGCGCATGAAATATCATGGTTACTTCCGCAATCCAGCGGTACGTATTTTTGCACATGACCGGTTCGTCCACCCCGTTCGCCTCTATGCCTTCCCGCTATTTGGAAGGCGACGCCACTGAGCTTATGCAGCTCAAGGGTAAGGCCGTGGATGCCATAGACACCGCTATGGTGATCACCGACACCAGCGGCCGGTTTCTGTATGTCAACGCGGCGTTTCGCAACCTTCTTGGCTTCAGCGCCTCGGAGCTGATAGGAAAAACGTTGGGGGATCTATGCCAACGGCATTCGGATTCCTGCGAGCAACTCGAAGACATATTGACCGAGGTCCACCGCAACGGTCAGCGCAGTGGCGAACTGTTAGTTCATAATCGCCACGGTCACCCCATGTGGGTGTCTTTCAGCGCCACCATCATGGCCGACGACGCCCATCGCCGCCGCGTAATTGCGATCGTCAGTGACATCACCTACGCCAAACTGAACGAAACGCTGCAAAGGCTGGTCTTTGATGCCATGATGCAAGACCAGCCCTTGCCCGAAACAATGTCGCGGCTCTGCCTTGAGGTCGAGCATATGGTGCAGGACGTCACTATGTCCGTCCTGCGAGTGGCGGATGGCAAACTGAACGCGCTTGCAGCGCCCGGTTTGCCCGACTGGTACAATGCGGCCATCGGAGGCCTTGCCATTGGCCCCGTCGTCGGCTCGTGCGGCACCGCCGCATGGCGGGGTGAGCCCGTCATGGTCAATGACATGCGCACCGATCCGCTGTGGGCGCCGTATCAGGCATTGGCCGTGCCGCTGGGATACACTGCTTGCTGGTCTACACCCTTCAAGGACAAAGCGGGCAAGGTCATCGGCACGTTCGCCTTCTATTCGACCCGCCCTTTCGTCCTCAATACTTTCGTGCAGAGCATCGTCGATATCTGCACACAGTTATGCACCCTGGCTTTCGAAAAGGATGCTTTTCAGGCGCGTATCCAGTATCTGGCCCATCATGACTCCCTGACAGGCCTGCCCAATCGCGGCTTCTACCAGACACGTCTGGCTGAGGAAGCTGCGCGTGCCACACGTCAGAAGACGCAACTGGCCCTCCATCTGATCGACCTTGACCGCTTCAAGGAGGTCAATGATACCATGGGGCACATGGTCGGCGACGAGGTGCTGATCACTGTTGCCGAAACCCTGCGCGATTTGGCGAGCCCCGACGACGTGCTGGCGCGACTGGGGGGCGACGAGTTCGTCTTTCTTCAGGTGGGAGTGACCCAGCGCGCTCAGGCCGAAGCCAAGGCCGAGGCGCTGGTTAAAGCCCTTCAGGCGGAGATGCACGCGCAATTTGGCCCTCAGGCCCCCGATGTTGGAGCCAGTCTTGGTTTTGCCCTCTATCCGGACGAAGGCCCGACGCTTGATCGCCTAACGCGCCATGCCGATATGGCGCTGTATAAAGCCAAAACGGATGGCCGTGGCTGCTGGCGAGCCTTCGATGCCACCATGGCCGAGGCCCTGCGCCGCCGTCGTCGCCTTGAGGCTGATCTGCGCGACGCGCTGGCCCACGGTCAGCGAGGCTTGTCGCTCGTCTATCAGCCGCAGTTCTGCCTGAACCTCAATCGTTTCATCGGCTATGAGGCTCTCGTGCGCTGGACGCACCCGGAACTGGGTGCGATCCCGCCGTGCGATTTTATTCCCGTAGCCGAAGAAGCCGGCCTGATAACCGCTCTGGGGCAATGGATTTTGTCGCGCGCTCTGGAAACCGCCGCCACTTGGCCTGCTCATCTAAACCTTGCGGTCAATCTGTCGCCGCTACAAATCTGCGAGGGCGATCTGACCCGTTATGTGCAGCAAGAACTGGTACGTACGGGCTTCCGGCCGCAACGTCTGGAACTGGAGGTCACCGAAGGCGTGCTGATCGAGAATACTGACCGTGCCCTTCATGTGCTGCGTCAGCTTAAGGGCATGGGCGTGCGTATCGCCATGGACGATTTCGGCACCGGCTATTCCTCGCTTTCCTACCTTCAGACCTTCCCATTTGACCTCATCAAGATCGACCGCAGCTTTGTGGAGGGTCTGACTCCTTCGCCGGACCGCAAGATGCATAAACACGGCATACCGGCCGAAGCGATTGTGCGCGCCGTTATCGGTATGGCGCACGCTATCAACATACCGGTCATCGCCGAAGGCGTAGAAACCCAGGAGCAGATGGACCTGCTGCGCGACATGGGGGCCGATGCCGTACAGGGCTATCTGATCGGACGGCCGCAAGCCTACTGCCTCAGCGAAGCGCCGCCTGCGGTTTTGGCCGTAGGTCAGCGCTGAGACCCTGGAGATATAGGGAGATACCAAGACCCTGCCCCGGTTGTGGCTTTGACTTTGACGCCACCCGGTCACTATTATACGGGGTCTGAGTCGCCGACACCTGCGGCTTGATTAAGAGCGGCTGAGGTCGCGAGAGAGACTTAAACTCCATGTCCATTATAGACTCTGTCGGTCGCCTCGAAAAAAACGATCCAGCCCCGCTCTATCTGCAACTCCAAAAGGTGTTGCGCGAAGCGATCCGCGCGCGCGTCTTTGTCGCCGATGACGCCATCCCGCCCGAACGTGATCTGGCCGAGGCCTTTGACGTTTCACGCATTACCGTGCGCAAGGCCATTGACGGGCTGGTCACCGAAGGACTTCTGTCGCGCCGCCGCGGGGCCGGCACCTTTGTCGCCGCCCGCGTCGAAAAAAGCTTTTCCAAACTGTCCTCCTTTTCCGAAGACATGATTTCGCGCGGCCGCAAACCGCACAGCGTCTGGGTCAGCAAGGCGGAAGGGGCGGTCACTCCCGAAGAGGCCCTATCTCTGGGTCTGTCGCCCGGTTCACTCGTCTATCGCTTTCACCGCATCCGTTATGCCGACGATTCGACCATGGCGCTCGAATATTCGACCATCCCGGGCTACTGCCTGCCCTCAATCGAAGCGGTCGGCGATTCGCTTTATGCGGCGCTGGAAACCTCCGGCCACCGTCCAGTGCGTGCGCTTCAGCGCCTGCGCGCTATCTCCTTTTCGCGCGATCAGGCCGAACAGTTGCATGTCACAGCCGGTGAGCCAGGCCTGTTTATCGAACGGCGCGGCTTTCTGGCCGACGGGCGCGCCGCTGAATTCACCCAGAGCTATTACCGCGGCGACGCCTATGATGTGGTCGCCGAACTAAACGATCTTTAAGCGAAACATGCGTTTTGACTTTTGCGCGTAATCGGGCATCGTCACCCTCAATAATCAGGCGGGGAGACAGCCAGTGAGTGAACCGAAGACCGCGACGCAACGCCTGCCCTCTCTAGATGTCCTGCGCGGCCTGACGGTCATTGGAATGATCCTCGTCAATGCCACGGCAGGCATGTATTACGGCCTTCAGGCCAAGGTTTTTCCGTTGCTCCTGCACGCCCACTGGGAAGGCCTGAAGATAGCTGATGTGGTCTTTCCCGCCTTCCTGACCATGGTCGGCCTGTCCATCCCTATGGCCCTAAATCGAGCGAAGATGACGACGGGCCTTGATGTCGCTCAGGCTCGCAAGATCGGGGGGCGCGTTCTGAGGCTTTTTCTCATCGGCTGGCTCCTGTCGAACCTCGGCTGGCTGGCGCATTTCGATGGCGAGCCCTGGCGCTTCTGGGGTGTGCTTCAACGCATTGGCCTCGTTTATGGCGCGGCCGCGGTACTGTTCCTTTGGTTCGGCTCGAAGACGCGATTGGGGATTGCTGCGGTCATCCTGCTGCTCTACTGGCCTTTGAGCCTGCTTCCGGCGCTTGATGGCCTGCCGGGGGATATCTGGGAGCGTGGCCACAATTTCATCGCCTCGGTCGATCGTCTGATGTTCGGCGCGGGTGGCCATAATTACGTCAAGGGGCCGGAGGGCTACGACCCCGAAGGCCTGCTTGGCACCCTGCCCGCCCTCGCGCAGGCTTTGCTGGGAATGGCGGCGGGCGAGTTCCTGATGCAGAACTGCAGGCGCAGCGCCCTGACCCTCGCCGGAGCGGGCGTGGTTCTGCTGATTCTTGGCGCTGGCTGGGGCTTCGTGTTTCCGATCATCAAGGACATCTGGTCCTCATCCTTTGTGCTGGTTACGACGGGGATCACCCTGCTTGCTCTGGCACCGCTTCATGCGTGTCTTGATAATCGCGATACCCCATTACGCGGCCCCCTCACCTTGCCGATAACCTTCGCCAGCGCCTTTGGACTCAACGCCATTGCTGCCTATGTGCTGCATTTTCTGATGAACCCGCTTCTCGGTTGGGACCTGCTGACCCAAACCTATTTCCTGAGCCGCGCCACGGTCGGCGAGGCCATGGCAGCCCTGTTTCCGGTCGCCCTATTCATTCTCTGCGTCTGGCTGCCGGTCGAATATCTGCGTCGGAAGGGCTGGATCCTAAAGGTTTAAATCCGCTCCTTAGCCCAATTCATATCCAATTTTACCGTCCGAGGCGACCATTCCGGGGGTGGAAATCACGCCCAAACAATTGAAACCAAGTTTTCTATAGACAGAATTGCGATTTTGCCTTCCTATCTGAACAATACCAAAATGCAGAATAGGTCCTATAGATCATGAATGCGTCTCCCCCGGAAAAAGCTCCCAGCCTTGTCGTCACAATGGGCCTGATTGGCCTGATGTTCTTCATCTTCGGTTTTGTGACCTGGCTGAACGGGCCGCTTATCACCTTCGTCAAGTTCGCCTTCGACCTTGATGATGTCGGCTCCTTCATGGTGCTGATGGTGTTCTACATGTCCTATTTTGTGCTGGCCTTACCGTCAGCTTTCATCCTGCGGGTAACGGGGATGAAGAAGGGAATGGCACTAGGGCTTTTGGTCATGGCCGTTGGCGCCGCCATGTTCGGGCAGTTTGCCACCCATCGCATCTATGTCGGGGCCATGACAGGCCTGTTCACCATCGGCGCGGGTCTCGCTCTGCTTCAAACGGCTGCCAACCCCTATATCTCCATTGTTGGGCCCATTGAATCGGCGGCGCAGCGCATCGCCGTCATGGGCATTTTTAACAAGCTGGCCGGCATAGCCGCCCCCTTCGTCTTCGGCGCTCTGGTGATGAGCGGCATTACCGAGTTCGGGGCGAAGCTTGAGGCCACGACCGATCCCGCCGCCCGCGAACTGTTGCTCACCGGCTTCGCGCAAAAGGTTCTTTGGCCCTATATGGGCATGGCGGCCCTCCTGGTGGCGCTGGCTTTCTTCGTGCTGAAGTCGCCCTTGCCCGAACTGAAGGGCGAGTCGAAGGCTGAAACCCCTTCGCAAAAAGGCAGCAAAGGCCTGTTCGCTCACCCCAACCTGTTCTTCGGCGTCCTGTGCATCTTTCTCTATGTCGGCGTTGAGGTCATGGCCGGTGACGCCATTGGCACCTACGGTGCGGCCTTTGGTTTGCCGCTCGACCGCACGGTACTGTTCACCTCGCTGACCCTCGCCGGGATGCTGGTCGGTTATATTGTTGGCTGGATCGTCATTCCGCGTTTTGTCTCGCAGGAAAAATACCTCGCCTTCTCGGCCATTCTGGGCGTGCTATTCACTCTGGGGGCCTTCCTGACCAAGGACTATGTCTCGGTCGGTTTCGTCGCCGCTCTGGGCTTTGCCAATGCCATGATGTGGCCGGCCATCTTCCCATTGGGCATCCGTGGCCTTGGTCGCCATACCGAGATCGGCTCGGCCCTCATGATCATGGGCATCTGTGGCGGAGCTATCCTGCCGCGCCTCTATGTCGGTCTGGCGGAGATCATACCGTTCCAGACGGCCTTCGTTGCGGTGATGGCGCCGGCCTATCTCTATATTCTGTTTTTCGCACTGTTCGGCAGCCGCGTGGCGTCCAAGGGCTAAGGAAACCGGTAATGACGCAGTACTTTCTCGGCATAGATGGTGGCGGCTCAAATTGCCGTGCGCGTCTGCGTGACGCCGAAGGCCACCTTCTGGGCGAAGGGACGAGCGGATCGGCCAATATCCGTCTAGGGCTCGACCTCATCTGGGGCCACGTCCTCGAAGCCACGGATCAGGCGCTGGCGCAGGCCGGACTTACGCGCGAGGCCTTTGCTCGCACCGCGATCGGGCTCGGCCTGGCCGGCATCACCACCGCCGAAGACGCCGCCCGAACGATTGCCGCCGGGCCGCGCTTCGCCTTCGCGTCGGCCGGAACCGACGCCCACGCCGCCGTGCTGGGGGCGTTTTCGGGCCGCGACGGGGCCATTCTGATCACCGGCACCGGCTCGGCTGGCTATGCCTGGGTAAAAGGCAAGGGCCATGCGGTGGGCGGTTGGGGCTTTGAAGTCTCCGACGATGGCTCGGCCGCCGTTCTGGGCCGCGAAGCAACGCGCGTCGCCCTGCACGCCTATGATGGCCTAGCGCCGCGCAGCGCCTTTACCGACGCCGTGATGGCACACTTCAACGATCAGCCGTCGCAGATCGTGGCCTGGGCGACGACGGCGCGCCCCAAGGACTACGGCACTCTGGCCCCGCTGATCCTGTCGCATGCGCAAGACGGTGATGCCGTGGCCGTTGCTCTGATCGAGCAGGCCGCCCGTGATCTCGGCCGTTATATACGCCGCCTTAACGAACTGGGGGCCGCGCAGGTCTGTCTTGTCGGTGGCATGGCGGGCGTGTTGACGCCGTGGCTGGCGCCATGGACCCGGCCGCTTCTGGCTACGCCCGAGCAGGACGCCATCGAAGGCGCGCTGTTGATGGCAAAGGGCGCAGGCAATGGCCTGAGCCCGGTTACTAGTGAGGTTGTTTCGTGAGTTTTACCCTTTCCAATGCCCGCCTTGTTACGCCGGTCGGCGTCGTCGAAGGCTCCCTGACCATCGACGGTGACCATATCACCGCCATCGGGGCCGAAACCGGCGGGCTTGATCTCGAAGGCGGCTATCTGCTGCCGGGCTTTATCGACACACAGGTCAATGGTGGGGGCGGTGTACTGTTCAACGACAGCCCCACCGCCGAAGCTATTGCAGCCATTGGGGCGGCGCATCGCACCTATGGCACCACGGGCTTCTTCACCACCCTGATTTCGGACGATCTGAGCGTGGTCGACAAGGCCCTGCGCGCCACCGAAGCCGCCATCGCCCAAGGCGTACCCGGCGTGCTGGGCATCCATATCGAAGGGCCCTTCCTCAATGTAAAGCGCAAAGGCACCCACGACGAGAGCAAATTCCGCCGTCTCGATGCCGAGGCCGTGCAGCTCTTGTCCTCGCTTAAAGCCGGCAAGGTGCTGCTGACGCTCGCCCCCGAACTGGCCGCCCCAGAGGACATCCGGTCTCTGGCCGAGGCGGGCGTGATTATCGCCGCCGGTCATACGGACGCCACCTATGCCGAAGCCCGGCGCGGCTTTGAGGCGGGAATTAGCGGCGTCACGCACCTCTTTAACGCTATGTCGCCGTTGTCGCATCGCGCACCGGGCGTCGTCGGTGCCGTGCTCGAAAGCGATGATATCTATGCCGGGATCATCGTCGATGGCGCACACGTCGATCCGGTGGCCCTGAAGATCGCCCTTAAAAGCCGCCCGCACGACCGTTTCATGCTCGTCACGGATGCGATGCCGACGGTGGGCTCTGCCACCAAACACTTTAACCTGATGGGCAAGGATATCCGCGTCGAAAACGGTGTTTGCGTCGGGCCGGACGGCACATTGGCTGGGTCTGATCTCGATATGGCTACCGCAGTGCGCAACAGCGTCCGGATGCTGGACTTGTCGCTGGAAACGGCATCGATGATGGCATCTGAAGCCCCCGCGCGCTTCATGAAGCTGCCCAAGACCTTCGGTCATGTGGCGGTCGGGGCGCGTGCGGACCTTGTGTGGCTCGATACCGACCTTACGGTTCGCGGCGTTTGGATCGGCGGTCAGTCGGACGAGACCCTCCGCAAGGCCGCGTGATCGGCTTTTAGGTGACGAAAGACGAAACGCCCGGCTGATCGCTCAGCCGGGCGTTTTGTTCATGACAGAACCACAATCACAACCCGGCGGTTGGCCGCACGGCCTTGCGCTGTGGAATTCGGTGCAATGGGCTGTTCCGCCCCGTAGGAGATAGAGGCCATGCGATTGAGCGCCACGCCCTGGCTGTTCAGGAAGCGCTTGACGCTATCGGCGCGAGCATTTCCAAGACGGTAATTGATGTCATCTGTCCCGGTGGAGTCTGTAAAACCCTGAATTTCCAGATAGACGTTCTTGTTGTCGCGCTTAAGCCGCTCGGCTAGGTCGGCGAGCACCTGCTTACCCGCTTCGGAGAGCACCGCCTTATCGGTATCAAACTTGATAGAGTCGTCGCTCAACACAACGGAGTAGTTGAACTTGCCTTCTGCCAGTTTGCCGGCCGCCGTGGCGCGGGTCAGGGCCTCTTGCGTCGTCTGATCGAGTTGCGTGAGACGGGTCTCCTGCTGGTCAATGCGGCCATTGGTCGCCGTAATCTTGTCATCGACGTACTTGTGGCTGGCACAGGCCGTCATGGACAGCATAAGGGGGATCGCCACGAGCAGGGCCCCGGATTTTAAACGCGTCATCGAAAACCTTTCTGTTCACGAATCCACCCATTTCCGCCACGCTCTTCGATTGATAGGGCAAAAATCGACCGAAAAAGGGCACGTATTGGCCGTCGGCTGAGAACCGCATCGTTCCTTTATATTTCCGACAACACCCAACTGGCGTCGTCATGCGGCTTGAAACGCGGGTAGCGGAGCCCTTCCGGATCGGCGCGTTCGATGTCACGCAAGCCCCGGATCAGTGCGTCCCCCTGCCCGGCATTAAGCCGCTCCAGCACCTCGGGAAAGGGCGCGCCATACGCACCCCACAGGTCGTAAAAGCCATCCGTGGCCATCAGCACAGAGTGAACGTCTGCCACCGGTACGCGCGTGACCTGCATCCCCGCTAGGGAGGCCGTATCGAGGCTCAACACCCAATAGCCGCCCGGCGTATTCATTTTCGAGCGGTTATCGCGCAACAGCGGATCAAGCTGGGTCCGTGCCGCTTTTAGTCCGATCGGTCCTTGTTCGGCGCGGATGGCAACCAATCGCTCCAGCGCGGCGGCATCGAGCGCTTCCAACACCTCACCGCCCAGCAGGGCCGTTACCGCGCCGTCCGGAGCGATCAGCCACACCTTAACGTCACCCAGTAGGCCAACTTCCAGCATTTCCCCGTCGCGTCGCATCAGCGCGGCACCCGCCGATGGCATGGCCCACGGGGCCTCTGGCAGCGAGCCCAGAGCCTCGTAATCAGCCCTCGCTGCCTCGATGGCCGCGCTCAGGCGCTCGTGCACGCTACCGGTCGTGTGGACCAGCCAGTCAGAAACGAAGTGCGCAAACCACGCGGCATCGCTAGTCCCCGCCATGCGCGATGGCCCCAACGACGTAGCCCCATCCAGCAGCCACACGGCGTCACCCGATGCCCCCAGCGCGTCCTCATTATAGATGCCGCCACGATCCGATCCCTGAGACACAATTCGCATAACCCGCTCCTTTAAACCGGCATATAGGCGTCAAACCAGTCCCCGCGCGTGAGGCGGCCGTCGATTTTGCAAATGACGTCGACGCGCGCGCGGATACACACGGCCTGATCGGCGACGCGCACCACCTCTTGATCGAAGATGATCTTGGCGCGTTCGCGCCGAACCGTTGAGCGCACCTCGAACACCTGCCCGCCGGTGAGCGAGTTCACGAAGGCGATCTCCATATGCGAGGTCATCAGGAAGATGTTCTGCGGGATTAAATCCGCGAACTTGACGCCCTGATGCTCCAGGAATTCGTGCCGGGCATATTCCATATAGACCAGATAGTTGGCGTTATTGACCACGCCCTGCGCGTCGCATTCGGAATCGCGCACCTTGAGCGTGGTGATGAATACGCTGCCTTCGACACGGTTCAGCATGGGCACCTCCGATAGTGCTGGTAGCGGTCCAAAGCGCGCCCGGCAAGTTGGAAACGCGAATTCCCTTTACGGTGAAATTACAAACGGCCAACTTTCAGGCACGGCAAACCCACCGCAAAAGGTACAAGCTGAAGAGGCTGATCATTATAGGGAGATACGATCATGGGCCGTGCCGTTCTGCTGTGGCTTCTCGGGGTGCCGATCCCCGTCATCATTCTTTTGGCGCTTCTGTTCCGTTGATTGAGGGCATCATGAAAACGCTCGATCCGGCCGTTCAATCCCCACAGCCGAACCTTTACGAAGACGACTATTACGAAGTCACCCCCGGTTCTGGGGCCTGCTGGCCGTCGATACTGGCAGGGGCGGCCGCCGCTGCGGCCTTGTCCCTGATTCTGCTGATGCTGGGGCAAGGGCTTGGGCTGTCCTCGGTGTCGCCTTGGGAATCTATGGGCGAAACCGCCGCCAAATTGACCGTCGGTGCGGCGATCTGGCTGATCGTCATGCAGTGGCTGTCCTCGGCGCTGGGCGGCTATCTGGCGGGGCGTCTACGCAAAACCTATGTCGGCGTTGATAAGGATGAAGCCTTCTTCCGCGATACGGCACAAGGCTTCCTCGCCTGGGCCGTGGCGACTCTGTTTACCGTGGCCGTACTGACCAGTGTGGCCGGAGCCGTTGTAGGCTCCGGTGTAAAGGTCGGGGCCACCGTCGCCGCCGGAGCCGCGTCGGGCGACAAGGCCGATCCGGCAACGGCCTATTATACCGACATGCTGTACCGCGGCTCAGCCAATCCCTCCGCATCCGTTGCAGGGGCGCAGGCGGGTCAGACTCTGCCAGATGCGACCGTCGAGACCGGGCGCATTCTGAGCTACAGTATTGAACACGGAGATGCGTCGCCGGCGGACAAGGCCTATCTGGCCTCACTGATCGCGGCGCGCACCAATCTCAGCGAAGCGGATGCCTCGGCGCGCGTCGATACGGTTCTCGCTCAGGCCAAGGCCGCCCGTGACGCCACGCTCGAAGCCGCTGATGAGGCGCGCAAGGCGTGGGCTAAGGTGATGCTGTATAGCTTTCTGTCGCTGCTGATCGGTGCCTTTATCGGCGCAGTGGCAGGGGCCGTCGGCGGCCGCCAGCGGGATCAGGATTAGGCCTTCATCCTCCTCCCTGTTCCGCCGCAACGGGGAGGAGAAATTAGGCGATAATGTCGGGGCGAATGCGGTCTTCCAGCGTGCTGATCTGGTCGCGAACAGCCAGTTTCTTTCGCTTCATACGGGCAATCAGGATCTGATCCGGCAGTGGCATGGTTTCCAGAGCCAGAATCGAATCGTCGAGATCCTTATGCTCCTGACGCAGGTGCGCCAGTTGCGTGCGAAGATTCACCGTTTCGGCATCCAACGGCAGGGAGGCGATGCCAGGATCGGTCTCACGCAACACGGGTTCGAGGTCGTCCTTCTGGTATTCCAGTGCCTCTTCGGTCACAAGTTCCAGATTGCTGTGATCAAGGTCTTCACGATGGATCACCCGCCGTTCGAGGTCGCTGCTCGATTCGACCGGTGTGTTTTTCACCAGTTGCAGCGAGTCGGGACGGAAAAGAGCGCGGATATTGCTGTCATCGTGCATGTGGACCAGCTCCGGTTCGTTCTGAATGGTACAGTCTGAAGGGCCAGGCTGTTCCTGTGTACGCACCGGACGGCCTGTCTATATTAAGCATTATACCTCAAAAAACCGCGCTCCGAAAGGGCATCGCAGAAGGCATACAGCGGATTTCGTGGCACAACCCGCGCCCACAGCCGCGCCACAGTCAGCAGGTTGTCGCGCGCGGTGTTTTCCGGATCAGCCGAGCCGTCGCCGACCAATGCCGCCAAAGCTTCCATCTGGGCGCGTTCGGCCTCCACCTCTAGCGCCTTCACGCGTGTGCGCAAGGCGTCTCGGTGGACCTCGTCCATGTCGCCGACGACAGCGCGCATCCGCTGACGGATGGAGCGCAACGGCACGACGACGGTATCGGCATAGGCGCGCGATATATCGACCGCCGCCTCCGCCGTCTCTTCGTCCAGCGCCAAACCGCGCACTCCGGCCCAGACGGCAAAAAGCACCAGCGGAACGTTCTGTCCGTAGATATCCTGTAGCTCCAGACACAGGGACGGCACGCCATCGCCCGCATAGGCCGTCAGTGCCCAATCCCAGAAGGCGGTGTCACTCATCCTTAAGTCCGTTCCAGCGCGTCATCGGGGCATCGAGGCCGAACAGGTCCAGCGCCCGCGCCACGCTTTGATCCACCATCTCCTGCAAGGATTGCGGGCGTGTATAGAAGGCTGGCACGGGTGGCGCGACAATCGCCCCCATCTCGGTCACGGCGGTCATGGTGCGCAGATGCCCCAGATGCAGCGGGCTTTCGCGCACCATCAGCACCAGTCGGCGCCGTTCTTTCAGAACTACGTCGGCGGCCCGGCTGATAAGGTTGGAGGTGACGCCGGTCGTGATTTCACTCATCGTCTTGATCGAGCACGGGGCGACCAGCATCCCCAGGGTGCGAAAGGAGCCGGACGCAATGGTCGCCCCGATATCACCGACCTTATGCACCTGATCGGCCATAGAGTTGAGATCGCCAATCGTCAGGTCCGTTTCGGCGTTCAGAGACAGGGCCGCCGCCCGCGATACCACCAGATGGCTTTCGACCTTAAGCTCACGAAGCATTCGCAGTGCGGTGATACCATAGACTGCCCCGGACGCCCCGGATACGGCCACAATAAGTCTTTGATTAGCTTCCGCCATTGCCGCACGTCCTTTTATAGCCACAATAAGCGGCTCATAAGATTAAGCTTTTACTAAATATAAATCTCGCAAATCCGTGATCGGATGTAATGGATCGTGATTACACAGTAAAGCGCTTTGGGTGTTTCCTATACGTGTTCAGGCCTCGATCCGACCACGGAGAATGTGGGAAAAGGGATGGGGTTCCGGTCGGCAGTATCCTCTTCCGACCCAGTCTTACGAGCAAAGGAGATAGCTCATGAGCATCGAAGCGAGAGTGCGTGAACTTGATCACCGTCACCAGGTCCTCAAGGACACCATCGCCCGCGAATCGCGTTCGCCTTCTGCGGACTCGCTCTATCTCAAGGAACTTAAGCGTAAGAAGTTGAAATTGAAGGATGAAATCGACACTATCAAAGCCACTCTGCGACAGGAACGAACGTACGAGACTCTCCAGTGATGGGGGGTGATGGCTTTTTGAAACACGAACGCCGGAGGGGACCCCTCCGGCGTTTTTTTGTTGCGAACCAACCGGGTGCAGGGGCTAAGCCCCTGCCCGCCGGAGGCCTCTTTGCTACTTGACCGCTATTTCGAACGGGCTGACCGGCAGGGTGGCGTCGGTGAGATTGCACACCGGCGAGTCCCCCCAGCAGTAGCGCACACGGGTCGCGGTCGTGACAGAAGGCCCGCTCAGCACCAGAGCGTCGCCGGCAAGGCGCGCCTCGGCGTACTGACAGCTTCCGACGCCCTCGCCGCACAGTTCAAAGCGTAACGCGACCTGTCCATCACTGGTTTTCAGCGCACCGTCCAGGTGGGCGAAGCGCACCGTGACCTGCCCGTTGGCGCGAGTGGCTTCGACGGGCACGCCACCGGAGGGCGACAGCGGCGCCTTATAGATCAGGCTTTGCGCCGCACGCGAGAGGCGCTTGCCCACGGTCAGCTTGTCGCGCGGGTGGATGTCGAGCGGATTGCCGATGTCGATGGTAACGGCATAGGCGGCGCGCTTGTCATTCAATGCGGCACGGCGTTGCGCCTCACGCACCCCTGACCAGCCGGACTCGACGGGCGCGGTGGGGATGGTCCCGAAATTGGCCAGTTGTACCAACAGGAAGGCCGTATCCGGCCCGAACTGCTGCCGCCAGTCAGCCATCAGCCCGGCCATCAGTGCCTCATATTTCGCCGCTTCGCCGGTATTGGACTCGCCCTGATACCACAGCGCCCCGGTCAGGGCGTAAGGCCCGATAGGGGCGATCATCGCCTGATGCAGGGTGATCAGGCCACCGGTCGGATCCCACGGAGCGGTCGGCGGGAAGCGGACGTTTTGCGGCGGCTGCCAGTAGCGCCAGCCGCTCTGCAAGGGCTTGGCGGTGCCATTAGCCAGCCGCAGCTCGCGCACGGCGTCGCCGAACATGCCACCCTTAGCCCACAGATCAACGGCTTGCACGACGATGACATTGTCACCCGCCTTCAGGGCTCCGGGGGCCAGCTTGTAATGGCGCGCATCGGCCGGGGCCGAGGTATAGCCAACAGCCACACCATTCACAAAGGTCAGGTCGATATCGTCGATTGCCCCCAGGCTGAGCGTCGCCCCCTGCTTCGCTTCTTCAGCCGTCAGTTTGACCGTCAGCGCATACCACAGTGGCCCGTTATACTCGCTCAGGTCCTGGATACCCCAGTCCTCGAAATTGCGGCTGACATCAGGGACGGCAGCCCAGCCGCTAAGCGCCTGCGGCGTCACCGCCCACGGTGTCCCCGGCCCGCCTGCGGCCTGCCACCAGCGGATATAGGTCTGGCCATAGACCTGCGCCGCCTGACTGCGATCGGCGGCATAGGTGTCGAGCACATCAAGATCAGCCTGATAACCGCCAATTTTTTGCAGGGCGGCGCGGCTCATCCACGGCTGAATTTTAGACCCACCCCAGGAGGCATTGATCAGGCCAATGGGCACATTGACGTGGGTTTGCAGATCACGGGCGAAATTATAGCACACGGCTGACCAGTTGGGCGTGGTGGCGGGCGAGGCCGTCTGCCATTCGGTCGGGGCGAGAAAGTGCGATTGCGGCGTGAAGGCCTGCATCTTCTGCACCGTCATCATGCGGATCGTCGGGTTTTGCGAAGTCGCGATCTGCTCCGCCGCGCCGAGAGTGTCCTTCAGGTTCCATTCCATGTTCGACTGACCAGAACAGAGAAAGACATCCCCTACTAGCACATCTGACACGGTGTGCCTCACCGCGCCGGCCGAGGCGGTCAGCACATAAGGGCCGCCGGCTGACTGGGGGGGCAGTTCGGTGCGCCAGTGCCCGGACGCGTCCGTCACCGCCGTCACGCGGGCGGAGCCGAAGCTTAACGTCACCGTCTCACCCGGCCTGGCCTCGCCCCAGACGGGGACGGGCCGGTCACGCTGAAGAACGGCATGGTCGCGGAACACGTCAGCCAAAATGGGTTTGTCCTGCGCCTGTGCCGCCATAGGCAGGCTGAGCGCGATCAGTCCGGCAAGCCAGTGTTGTCGCATGGTGATAACTCCCTGTGTGTTATTGTTAGCGCTAACGCTAACCCCGCCCGCCCCTACCGGTCAAACGCAAAAAGGCCAGACACCCTACAGCTTCCGACCTACTTTAGTCGTACAATAGTATTTTTGAAGCCGACGATTTGGCGCTCAGCCACAAAAAAAGCCAGCGTCTCCGCTGGCTTTTTCCGTCTTGTGGCCGTGTGGCCGATCAGTATTCGTCGTCTTCCTCGTCATGGACGGGCTTGGAAGGAGCCGATCCGAAGACGTCTTCGACCGTCAGGTCGGCCTTGCGCGAGAAGGTCTCTTCTTCCTCATCGAACGGCACCACGACCGGGGCGGCCGGTTGCAACGACGGGTCGTCCAGCGGGATGCCCAGCTTTTCGGCCTGCTTGCGCTTCACCTCGGCGGCCTTTCTGACGGCGGCGTCCAGCTCGATCTGAGAAACAAGGCCCAGCGTCACCGGGTCCACCGGCTTGAGGTTGGCTGCGTTCCAGTGGGTGCGGTTGCGCACCTGCTCGATGGTGGTCTTGGTGGTGCCGAGCAGCTTGGATATCTGCGCGTCGGTGACTTCCGGATGGTTCTTGACGAACCAGTAGATGGCGTCAGGGCGGTCCTGACGGCGTGAAACGGGCGTGTAGCGTGGGGCCTTCTTCTGCGGCTTAAGCAGTTCTGCGTGGCGGCTCTTTTGCGCCTGCATGCGGTAGGACGGCGTCTTTTCCGCCTTGTCCAGTTCTTCGCGGGTCAACTGACCATTGGCGATCGGGTCGGCCCCACGGATGTCGCGCGCCACTTCGCCGTCGGCAATGCCTTTCACTTCGAGCAGGTGCAGGCCGCAAAAATCGGCGATCTGCTCGAACGAGAGGCTGGTATTATCGACCAGCCACACGGCGGTCGCTTTCGGCATCAGGATATCGGCCATATTCAGTCTCACAAATAGCTACGCCCGGCCTTTGCGACCGGGCGTGAGGGGATTCTTGACATTGCTATAGACCGATTTTTTATCGAAGGGAATAGGATTATCCGCGACAAAACGGATCGCGGGTTTTCACCTCGACAGAAACCTCCACTTGCCACAGCTTGCACATAATACCGTCGGATCAGGGGAAAAGTGATGACCGTCGCCGCCTCCCTGGCCCCGTGGCTTCTGACTGCTGCGACTGTCGACCAGGCACCACCGCAACCGCCCGTTTATACAATGCGTGATCAGGTCCGCCGAGCGGCCTTCGACCCAGCAACCTATTTCGACGATCCACAGTTTGATCTGATCCATATTGCCTATCATGGGGATGACTATGACTGGCCCTACTACGCCATTGCGATCCACCAGAACTGCGATCACGGAACAAAGGAAGGTTGTGAAGTACGGTTTCAGGCTCGTCGGGTTAAGGTCCCCGTCGAACCGGGCGAACGACCGCGCAATAGCGGTAGCCGTTTTGTCCACAAGGTGATGCAAAAAGCCGAGGGGTCTGCGGACCTGCGCCCGGTACTGGATCAGGCCGGATTGATGTGGGAAGAAACGGACCTGAAGGCCTGTCCCCATGCGATTAAGGTGCTGGCGGAAGCTTCCGGTCTGGAGTGGGTACGCAAAACCACCGTTGCCCCCGTCAAGGGAGACGAAATCCGCATCGCACTGCACGCGGACAAGATCACGGTCGTTTTCAACGACTATTTGCAGGAAGCGACCTATTACGGCGCGCTCTATGAGGGCACGCCCGCCGCATGGGCCGACAAGCTGGCTCAGACACTTGAGCCCTGCTGGAAACCGGCCACGCCGCCGCCGCCGTGGCGGAAGTGAGGGGCTACCACCTCAGCACCACCTTGCCCGTGTGCTGGCCACTGTCGAGATAGGCTTGCGCCGCACCGGCGTCTGCGGCGTCGAACACCCTGGCCAGCACCGGGCGAATAGCCCCGGCTTCGATCAGCGGCCACACGCGTTCGGCCACCGCCGCGCTGAGGCGGGCCTTTTCGTCGGCGCTGCGCGGCCTGAGCATAGACCCAGTCAATATGCCCTGCTTCTGCATCAGGCGCGGCAGCTCGATTTCGGTTTTGTTGCCGCGGATCATGCCGACCTGCACGATGCGGCCCCGGTGTTTGAGACACAGGATGTTTTTGGGCGTGTAGTCGCCGCCCATGATGTCGAGCACCACATCGGCCCCGCCAAGGTCTTTGACCGGCGTGACAAAATCAGTGTTGCGGGTGTCGATGACGTGATCGGCCCCCAGCCCCTTCACCCACGCTGCCCGCTCCGCCCCGCGCACCGTGGCGATGACGTTGGCACCAAATCCCTTGGCCATCATGACCGTCATCGAACCGATACCGGAATTGGTCCCGTGGACCAGCACGGTCTCACCGGCCTGCAACGCGCCGTGCTCCATCAGATTGGCATAGACGGTCAGGCACACTTCGGGCAGGCCCGCCGCTTCGGCCTCGCTCAGACCGCGCGGCACGGGCAGGAGGTGGCGGGCATCGACGCTGACATATTCGGCATAGCCACCGCCATTGACTAGGCTGCACACGCGGTCACCCACTGTCCACAGATTTTCGTCGCTGTTGACGGTTTCGACCGTCCCGGCGACCTCAAGGCCCATAATCGGCGACGCACCGGGCGGCGGCGGGTAGCTGCCCTGCCTCTGCAGGATGTCCGGGCGGTTCACACCAGAGTGGCTGACCCGAATTAACACATGTCCCCGCCCCACTTCGGGACGCGACACATCCCCCACATAAAGATCCTCGGCAGAGTGGCCGCCGTCCCGGATGAGAATAGCTTTCATGATCAACCGTGCCGCTTGCTTTCTTCGCCCCATGGGGGTTTTATAGGACATGTAGAGACATTTACGGCGAGCGCAACGGTTCGCGCGCTGGCTGCAAAGGTTTCCAAGCCCAGATATAACCCCAGAGGAGACGCCGCATGTCGGACGAGGAAGCGTTTACCCCCGCTTTTCGCTCAGGCACCGGGCCGGGCGGGCCGCTGAATGCCTTGATCCATGAGGATCTGAGCGGTTATTCGGTCATCGACCTCAAGGAGCGCATCGGCTCGCTTGAGGCTGAAATCGTGCGTACCCGGACCATGCTCGACTCCAAGCAGAGTGGTCGCAGCGCGGCGGAAGCCCTGTTCTCCTTCAAGGGGAGTTAGGGCTTTGTTAGGGTTCGCCATAGCAAGTGCGCGCCCCGTCCTGTCGCTTCGCGTGGCACGCCCGTTGCAGGACGATCAGTGACCCTGAGGGTGCGGTTTGCGCCCCTTACGTATTGTGTGTTTTGAGATTTTCCGAAGGCCAGCCATGTCCGATACCGGTGCCGTAGTTTCCCTGTCCCAGCGTGCGGACCTCGTGCGTGATTTTGCCCGTTCGGACCTATTCGACCGGACTTTCCGCGAAGGCATGGGGCTGGTGGAAGAAACAGCCTCCTATCTGGACGGCGATGGCCGCCGCGACTCGCGTATCCTAAGCCGCGAGGACGCCCTGCTCTATGCCGGTGAATCCATGCGCCTGACCACGCGCCTGATGCAGATCGCTTCGTGGCTACTGGTGCAGCGCGCCGTGCGCGAAGGCGATATGGAAGCTACCGATGCCTGCGACGAAAAATATCGCCTGTCGGCCGCCGCCCAAAGCGAGTATGGCGACCAGCTTAAGGTGCTGCCGCAGGGTCTGCTGGAACTGCTGGACCGCTCCAACCGCCTTTATGACCGTATCTCGCACCTCGACCGCCGCATGTTCGTCGAAGCCGAGGCCGACAAACCTCAGACCAATCCGGTGCTGGATCAGATGGCCCTGCTGCGCAACACATTTGGCAATCTCTAAATCAAAGTGTTTCTATTAGAAGCACTCTGATTTGGCTTTATGCCTTGCTCTTCGCTGGGCGTTGACTGCGCCACCTTGGCCGCCACCTCAATTGCGGCTTGAGCGGAATAGCTATTCCGCTCTCGGAGTGAGATGGCCGCAATACAAACTTGCCCCCGGCCGGCTTTTGGGGCAGGACGAGGCGATGACCTCGCAACTCTACCTGATCACGCCACCGAGCATTACCGACCATGCTGCCTTTGCACGCGCTCTGGACGACGCCCTATCAGCTGGACCGGTCCCCGCCCTTCAGATCCGCCTCAAGGACGTGTCGCTGGATGAAATCCGTGCCCTGACAAGGCTGATCTCGCCGATCGCTCATCGGCACGGCACGGCAGTGCTGATGAACGATCATGTCGATCTGGCCAGGGAACTACGACTCGACGGTGTGCATGTGGGTCAGTCGGACATGTCCTACAAGGACGCGCGCAAGCGGCTGGGAACCGAGGCCATGATCGGTGTCACCTGCCACAACAGCCGCCATCTGGCCATGGAGGCCGCCGAGGCCGGGGCCGACTACGTCGCCTTCGGGGCCTTCTATCCAACCGCCACAAAGACGGTCGAGCACATGGCCGAGTTGGATACCCTGACCATCTGGCAGGAGACGATGGAAGTCCCGTGTGTCGCCATCGGCGGCATCACGGCGGCGAATGCGGCCGAAGTCTCCGCCGCGGGAGCCGACTTTATCGCCGTGTCCGGCGCCGTCTGGACTCATCCTGACGGCCCCGCGGCTGGCGTCAGGGCGCTGCTGAGCGCGATCTGACCTACTCCACCGCCGCCGAAGGTGACGGCCAGCCGACCGACATTTCGACGATGACCGGTTGCAGCGCCTGCATATTGGGGTTGGATGATGCGACCTGCGTGTCGCCGACAATATCGCTGGTCAACTGACCGGTGTGGCTTTCCGGTGGCGCGAAGCGCAGGCTCAGCACGCAGTCGCCCGACATCATACCGAGCGTGCCGCCCTTGAAGTCCGCCGCATAGCCGCCGTAGTCCCAGTCAAAGCCATAAAGGTCAAACGCCTTGCCATTGGCCGCCTCAACCGCTTTCAGCGCAGACCCGATGCGGATATTGCCGGCGCCGGACCACTGCACCGCGCCGCGACCGATGCGCACATCCGCCACCTGCGTTTTGGCTTCGTCCCAGAAGGTGACCACCACCTTGCGCGCCGGATCATCGGGATAGAGGACGACGGCGCTTTCGGTCGTGCCTTCCGGCCCAGGCACCGTTTCTTCGCGCGCCTTACCGGCAAAGGCCTGAAGCAGTTGTGCCGCTGTGGCCGATCTGGCCACCGGCGTTTCGCACGACAGGATTTGCGCGCCCTGATCCGCTATGGATGACGACGACACGCCTGAGCCTTCGTCCGATGCCGCCGGCTTGTCCGGCTTGCCACAGGCCGTCAGGGTCAGAAGGGCCATAAGGGCTATACCAGTCGGCTTAAGCATGTCGCGCTCCTCTTTGTCTCAACGGGCGTTACCATGCGCTGCCCGGCATAAAAAGTCGATTCCCGCTGCGGCTTCGCGGCCCCTTGCCTCGTTTGGGGTAAGCGTGTAGTAACGCGCGCAAACTCTTCTGGGCCTCCGCGCTCGCTCCTTGACAAGTCGAATCCATGAAAATCAACGCCAATACCATCAAACCGGGCATGATCCTCGAATATCAGAACGGTCTGTGGGCCGTAGTGAAGACCGAGCACGTGAAGCCCGGCAAGGGCGGCGCCTTTGCCCAGGTCGAAATGAAGAACCTCGTTACCGGCACCAAGCTGAACGAGCGCTTCCGTTCCGACGATACGGTCGAGCGTGCGGTCCTGGAGCAACGCGATCACTCGTACCTGTATGAAGATGGCGACATGCTGGTGTTCATGGATCAGGAAAACTACGAGCAGATTTCGCTATCGAAGGACTGGGTCGGTGACGATCAGGTCCGCTTCCTGCACGACGGCATGATCGTCGTCATCGAATCGCACGAAGGCAAGCCGATCAGCATGAGCCTGCCCGACACGGTGGTGCTCGAAGTCATCGAAACCGAGCCGACCATCAAGGGCCAGACCGCCTCGTCTTCCTATAAGCCCGCCAAGGCCTCCAACGGTATGCGCGTCATGATCCCGCCCTTCATGGGCACGGGCGAGCGCATCGTCGTTTCGACCGAAACCGGCGAATATATGCGTCGCGCCGATTGATCCGCCTCTTCCCCTGTACGCCTCGCGAACAGGGGAGCCGGATCGCCGGTGCAATGCCGGGATAACGTAGTGCGCTGAGGCGGAAGGGCCATCCTTTCGTCTCGTCGCCCCCTCCGGCCAGACAAGCTGGCCACCTCCCCCGCCAAGGCAGGGGAGGAGGTGTTTTTAAAAGGCCCTGACATGGTAATCCAATCCGCCCTCATTCAGGCCATGGTCGCCGCCATCCGCAAGGCGTGCAAGGGCGTGTCCCGCGACTTCGGCGAAATCAGCGAGCTTCAGGTGTCGCGCAAAGGCCCCGGCGACTTCGTCACCGCCGCCGACAAGCGCGTCGAAGCTGCCCTGTTCGAGGAACTGACCCGCCTGCGCCCCGGCTACGGCTTTCTGGGGGAAGAACAGGGCCTGCGCGAAGGCACGGACAAGACGCACCGCTGGATCGTCGATCCCATCGACGGCACCACCAACTTCATGCACGGCATTCCGGTGTTTGCCTGCACCGTGGCGCTGGAGCGTGATGGTGAGATCGTCGCCGGTGTGACCTATAACCCGATCACCAACGACCTCTACTGGGCCGAAAAGGGCAAGGGTGCCTACCACAATGACCGCCGCCTGCGCGTTTCGGCACGCAAGGTGATGGAAGACAGCCTGATCGCCACCGGCCTGCCCTTTGTCGGCAAGACCGGCCACGCACAGGCCCTGAAAGAACTGCATCAGATCATGCAGCGCACGGCGGGTATCCGCCGTCTGGGGGCCTGCTCGCTCGACCTCGCCATGGTGGCCGCGGGTCAGGTGGATGGCTATTGGGAACGCGGCCTTAAGCCGTGGGACATGGCCGCCGGAACCCTGCTGATCACCGAAGCGGGCGGCAAGATCGGCTCGCTGGACGGTGATCAGTCGCCGCTGATCACCGGTGAAATGCTGGCCGCCAATCACGACCTCTATCCGCAACTGCTGGAAAAGCTGCAACTGGCGAAGTAAGGCGTCACCACGCCAAACAAAAAGCCGCGCAGAGCTGTCTCTGCGCGGCTTTTTGTTGAGCGGTATCAGGCGTCGATCAGGACGTCCGCACTGACGGGCTGCGCAACCGGCGCAATGCCCCGGAAGACCATCCCGATCAGCTTGTCGGCCTCTTCGGCGTTCATCATATGGAAGCGCCCGGCCAGAAAACGGAACATCAGCGGCCCATAAATCAGATCAAGCCCCATCTGCATGTCGATATCGCTGCGCAGGTCGCCGCGTTCGACGCCCCGCCGCCAGATCGTCGCCACGGCTTCGCGACGCTGGTTGAGGAAGCTTTCCAGCAGGGCCTGATTGAAGGTTTCATCCCCCTGCCCTTCGGCGATCAGTTGCGCCAGCGTGCGCCCGGCCGCCGATGAATAGAAGGCCATGGCATCACGCATCGCCATCAGGAAGTCGCGCTCCGACGAACCCGTATCCGGCACAACGATCTCATCGCTCATGCGCGCCATAAAGGCATCGAAGGCGATATGCAGCTTGTTCGGCCACCACTTGTAAAGGGTTGCCTTGGAGACCCCGGCCTTGCGCGCGATGGCCTCCGCCGTGATGTCGCGCAGGTTCCCGGCTTCCAGCAGGTCGAGCGTCGCCTGAAGGATCTGTTCGCGCGCACTTTCCGAGCGCGGGCGACCCCGCGGGCGCTTTACAGGGGGCGAGAGAGTGTCGATGGTCATTTACGCGGCCTCGGATTGATACAAACTCAGATTACGCCAGGCCGACAGTTCGGCCTGTAGGGCGCTCAGGCGTCGCAGCGCCCGTTCATAGGCGCGCGCCCCCAGCACCAGATGACCCGGCGCTTCGGGCAGGTCCATGGCGCGCAACACGGCCTGTGCGCGACCGGCCATGATCATCTCATCCAGTTCTTCCTGCCACAGACGCGCCGGCCCAAGCCGGGTGTCGTAGTCAGCGATCACCTGACGCGCGATGAAGCGGGCTTCGGGGCCGCCCAGCATACCGGGATCCACGGTCGTCACCTGAATGCCGAGCGGTTTCAGTTCCTGCGTCAGCGACTCGGACAGGCCGATCACCGCGCCACGCACCGCGTGGGTCAGGCCAAAGCCTGCGGCCTGCTCCGGATAGCCGGAGGCCAGTGTCACCACATGGCCACGGCGGCGTTCGCGCATGTATGGCAGCACTTCGCGCATCACATTGAGCACACCGAACAGATTGGTTTCAAACAGGCGGCGCACTTCGAGGTCACTCGCCTCCTCCACCGCGCCGATCAGGCTGGCGCAGGCATTATTGACCAGAATATCAATATGGCCAAAGCAACGGATGGCCGTATCCACCGCCACACGCACTTCGTGGGCGTCATCGGAGTCCATGGCCAGCGCCACCAGCGCATGGGCATAGTCTTCAAACCCGGTGGCAAAGGTTTCCGGGCGGCGGCCGGTGGCCACCACAAAATCACCGCGTTCGAGCGCGGCACGCACCAGTTCACGCCCCAAGCCATGCGAGGCCCCGGCGATGAACCATACCCGGTGGCTTTCCGACTCTTCGGAAACCTCTCCGGCGTTCAACACATCATCTGACACGGTACACAATCCCAAGGCGGCCGGTGCGGGTGAGGACGGCCAAACTCATCCGGAGGGGGAGCTTCCGGGTTGTCGCTATATAAAACTGTACGTACAGTATATCAATGATATGGAGACGTGAATACGTATTCAGTCCGTTAAATACATGACTTCAAATGAGAAAATTTTTCCCGCTTGGGTAGATTTTTATCCCCGATCACGCGATTTACGGGCTTATGATACCGTTTATACACAACCGTAACAATTCTTGATGCAACGGCTCTGCGGCCTGCGAGAGGTCTCGGCTCCGGAGTTGCAGCTCCGCCAATCCTCTTACGTTTTGTCTGGCGGCAACAACCTTCAACCCCTTAGGCCCCGAATTGCAGTTCCGCCAGACGGGCATACAAACCGCCCTGCGCCACCAGCTCCTCATGCGTCCCCTGCTCGACCACGCGGCCCTCGTCCATCACCACAATGCGGTCGGCCTTAAGCACCGTGGCCAGCCGGTGGGCAATGACCAGTGTCGTGCGTTCGCTCATCGCTTCGTTAAGTGCGTCCTGCACCAGCCGCTCGTTTTCCGCATCCAGCGCCGAGGTCGCCTCGTCGAGCAGCAGGACTGGGGCCTGCCGCACCAGCGCGCGGGCAATCGACAGGCGTTGCTTCTGACCGCCAGATAAGGACTTGGCGCGTTCGCCCAGAGGCGTGTCAAAGCCCTGCGGCAGGGCCTCGATAAAGGCCTGCGCCTGCGCCTTCATCGCGGCGGTCTTTATCTCTTCGGGCGTGGCCTCTTCGCGACCGAAGCGGATATTCTCGGCCGGCGAGGTCGAAAACAGGGCGGCGTCCTGCGCCACCAGCGACAGGCGCCGTCGCACCGCCTTGGGGTCGGCCCTGGCGATATCGACACCATCGAGCGCAATCGTCCCGGTCGTGGGCTCATAATAACGCAGCAGCAGCTTGAACACAGTCGATTTACCGGCCCCCGAAGGCCCGACCAGCGCCACCGTTTCCCCCGGCTGGACGCTCAGTGAAAAGCCGCTCAGGACCGGCTGTTCTGGGCGGGCCGGATAGGCGAAATCGACCTGATCGAACACCACCGCGCCGCGCGCCGGTTCCGGCAGCGGCGGAGGATTGGCAGGGGCGACGATCGTGGGCTGCGCCGTCAGCAGCTCGTCGATGCGGCTCATGGCGCCGGCTGCCTTTTGCACGTCGCCCCAGGTTTCCGACAGCGAACCGACTGACCCGGCGACCAAGACCGACAGCATCACGAACTGGATCAGCGTGCCTTCCGACATCTCCCCGGCCAGTACCGCCCGCGACCCCAGCCACAGCACAAAGGCAATGCCGCCAAAGACCAGCGAAATGACGAGCGCGGTCATCAGGGCCCGCGCGCCCATGCGCCTCAGCGACTGACGAAACGCCGTTTCCACGCCGTCACCAAAGCGCCCGCGGGCATAGTCTTCGCGCACAAAGGCCTGCACGGTTTCCAGCGCATCCAGCGTCTCACCCGCCGTGCCGACGGCGGCGGCAAAGCTGTCCTGCGTCTGGCGCGTCAACTGCCCTACCCGCTTGCCGAAGGTGAACAGCGGCACCAGCACCACCGGAAAGATGCACAGCACGAACAGGGTCAGTTTGGGGCTGACGAACATCAGCAGGATCAGGCCGCCGATGAACGAAATGCCGTTGCGCAGCGCCATAGAGATCGAGGTCGAAACCAGCGTATCGACGATCTGAAGATCGGTGGTCAGGCGCGAAATGACCTCACCTGTGCGGATTTTCAGGAAGAAGCCGGGATCGAGGCCCAGAATGTGGTTGAACACATCCTTGCGCAGATTGGCCACCACCCGCTCACCCAGCTTGGTGATGTAGAAGTAGCGCAGCGCCGTCGCCAGAGCCAGCACCAGCGCCACCCCGGCCATCACCCCGAACCACAGGTTCAGTTGCGATCCGTCCTGAGAGCCAAACCCATTGTCGATCAGATAACGCGAGGCGACCGTCAGCGACAGGGTGGCCCCCGACGACAGCAGCAGGAAGAAGATGGCAAAGACCGCATCGACCTTCAGCCGCGCAATATAGGGCCACAGACGCAGCAAGGGTTTGAGGTTGCGCGTCTTTTCCCGCCCGGCCGCGGCGGAGGTGATCTGCCCCACCAGTTCGGCTCCCGATCCGGGGCGGTCTTTGAAGGCGTCGGCGTCGCTGTGCGGAGGTGTCTGTGCGGTCATAAACCCGCGTTTAATGCGTTATGGCTTGCGCCGCAACGCCGCTTACGCTATGAGCCGCGCTTCGCTGTAACAGCTTCACCCTTTCTTCGCGTCTGCATCCCTGCTGGCCGGACGTTTTTAAGGACTTAATAGAGATGAAAAAAGACGGTCACCCCGACTATCACTGGATCACGGTTACCCTGACCGACGGTTCGTCCTATCAGACCCGCTCGACCTACGGCAAGGAAGGCGCTGTCCTGAACCTCGACATCGACCCCCGCACGCACCCGGCGTGGACCGGCGGTCAGAACACCCTGCTTGACCGCGCCGGCCGCGTGTCGCGCT
Source organism: Asticcacaulis excentricus CB 48 (assembly GCF_000175215.2). Taxonomy (NCBI): domain Bacteria; kingdom Pseudomonadati; phylum Pseudomonadota; class Alphaproteobacteria; order Caulobacterales; family Caulobacteraceae; genus Asticcacaulis; species Asticcacaulis excentricus. The sequence goes on from NC_014816.1 coordinate 1,857,927, forward strand.
TCAACAACAAGTTCGGCGGTTTCCTTAAAAAGTAACTGTGAGCTGACGCTCACGGGCTCAAGAAGTAAGCCTCAGCACTTAGTTGCAGATTTTAAAACCGGCTCAGGCAACTGGGCCGGTTTTTCGTTGTCCCTCTCTCTGTGAAGCGGCGGAGCCGCGTGAAGTCGATGACGGGCAACATTCAGTCGGGGCTAAAGCCACAGATTGCACAGATCAAGAACGTCTAACGGCAGCTTTATCTGGATTAATCCGAGGCGCGAAGCGCCCATCTGTGTAATCTGTGTCATCTGTGGATACCTTCTCTTCCTGCGTTGCAGGAGGAAAAGCGACGGGCTTACGGCACCACGGTCACAAACAGATAGGTGGCAAAGATCACCAGATGCGTCACGCCCTGCAACACGGTCGTGCGGCCGGTGCCCAGTGAGAAAATCGACACCACAAACGACAGCAGCAGCAGGACCATCGACTTGGTATCGAGCCCCAGCGACAGGGGCCAGCCCATGATGACGCTCAACACCGCCACCGCCGGAATGGTCAGGCCGATGGTCGCCAGAGCCGAGCCCAAGGCGAGGTTGAGGCTGGTCTGAAGGCGGTTGCGGCGCGCCGCTTTGATGGCCGACAGACTTTCGGGGGCAAGTACCAGGGCCGCGATAAGCACCCCCACCACGGCCAGCGGCAGACCTGCGCCCACCACCGCCTTTTCTACATGCGGCGACAGGCTCTTGGCCAGCAGGACCACCCCGGCCAGCGCCACGATCAGCACACCAAAGGCGATCAGGGTTTCTTTCAACGTCGGCGGCTCGGCATGGGCGTCAGGTTTCAGATCACCTTCGCCCGAGGGCAGGAAGTAGTCGCGGTGACGCACCGTCTGCACCAGCACAAAGGCGCCGTAGAGTATCAGCGACACCACGGCGACGAAAATGAGTTGTGATGGCGAAAAGAACGGCCCCGGTACCGAGGAGGTAAAATTGGGCAAAACCAGCGACAGGGACGCCATGGCCGCCAGCACGCACAGGGCCGAGCTGACGCCTTTGAGGACAAAGCGCTGCTCGTGATGGCGCACTCCTCCGACCAGCAAACAGATACCAACAATGCCGTTCATGATGATCATGATGGCTGCAAACACCGTGTCGCGGGCCAGTGTCGCCGTATCGCCCGATCCCGACAGCATCAGCGACACGATCAGCGACACCTCGATAATGGTCACGGCGATCGCTAGAACCAGCGTCCCGAAGGGCTCCCCCACGCGGTGCGCTACGACCTCGGCATGGTGCACGGCCGCCAGAACACAGCCCATCATGATAACCGCTGCTCCGATCACCCCGGCCAGCCCCAGATAGGACAGGTGCGCCAGATAGGAGCCGATCCCCAGAAACGGCACGACCAGCGCCCATAAGGGCAGGACCGAGTGTGCAGGGGTGTGCGGCTTGGCGCTCTCTGCCAACGACGGCCCTGGCCTGTCATTATGGGTTTCGGGGTGTGTTTCTGGCATTCGGTGGCATAGCTCCTGTGTGGCGAGGGGCGGCCCGGACGGATCAACAGGCCTCTTTTCAGACATAGGGTGCCCGGTCCCCATTTCAAACCCGGATAGAAACGATTTCTATGGTTTATCCCGGTTCCCACCCCGGCGGAGCCATTTCAAATCCGGTAAAGCTGAACCCCGGTGCGACGGTGCAGCCGACCAGCGTCCAGTCTCCCAGGCTCTCTGCGCTTTGCCAGCCGCCGACCGGCACCACACTCTGCGGCCTCTGCCCGCTCAGCACATCCGGCCCCAACACCACATCCCATCCTCGCTCTTGGTGATGCAGGCTGAGTTTTAGCGGCGCACCGGCATAGTAATGCCACACCTCAACGGCATCTATGCGGTGCCAGTGTGAACGCTCCCCCGCCTGAAGCAGGTAATAGATGCACGAAGACGCCCCGCGCCCACCCGAAGGGTTATCACGGAAGGTTTCGACATAGTGCCCGCCTTCCGGATGCGCCTGCATCCTTAATTCAGCTATGATCGTCTGGGCGTTGGTCATGCCGCGTCTCCTTTGCAGCCCTCAGCTTAGCCTGAATTTTGAGGCGCATCAGGCATAAAACGCTAATGACACGCCGCCGCATATCCTGTAATGCGCGCGCTCATCGTACTGTCACCTTTTGCTGATACGCCGTCAGGTGTAACCGGGGTAAGTCTTCCTGAAATGATCATTCAGACCGCCACGACCGAAACTATCGAAGAAAACGGCTGGGCCACGGCCAAAACCCTGGCCGAAGCCCTGCCCTTTATCCAGATCTACGACCGCGAAATCGTCGTGGTTAAATACGGCGGCCACGCCATGGGTCAGGAAGAAACGGCGCGCATCTTCGCTTCGGACATAGTGCTGCTGAAACTGCTGGGCATCCATCCGATCGTCGTGCACGGCGGCGGGCCGCAGATTTCGGCCATGCTGGGGCGGGCGGGCGTCAAATCGACCTTTATCGACGGCCTGCGCGTCACCGACGAAGCGACCATGGAAATTGCCGAAATGGTGCTGTCTGGCGCCGTGAACAAGGAAATCGCCTCGTGGATCACGCGCGCGGGTCAGGAAGCCGATGTGCGCGGCGTCGGCCTGTCGGGCAAGGACGCCAGCCTGATCACCGTCGAAAAGGCGACGCGCCTGAAAAAAGACCCGGATTCGATGATCGAACAGGTGGTCGATCTCGGCTTTGTGGGCGAACCCAAGCGCGTGGACGATAAGCTGCTGCGCACCCTGATCAGTGATCTGGAGCACGACTACGTGCCGGTCATCGCCCCCATCGGCGTGGCCGAAGACGGCGCGACCTATAATATCAATGCCGACACCGTGGCTGGGGCCGTCGCGGGAAAGATGAACGCCAAGCGCATGTTGCTGCTAACCGATATTGCTGGCGTGCTGGATGGTGAGAAAAATCTGATCCGTCAAATGACGGTGTCGGAAGCGAAGAACCTAATTGAAACCGGCGTTGCTGTCGGCGGCATGATCCCGAAGCTCGAGACCGCCATTGCCGCCATCGACGCCGGCGTCGAGGCTGTCGTTATCCTTGATGGCCGCCGCCCGCACGCCATGCTGGTCGAACTGTTTACCGAACATGGCGCGGGCACGCTGATTACGCGGGATTAATAAACCCTCCTGCCTGTGCCGCAGGCGTGGGAAGGAGGAAAGAGCTTGAAACCCTGTCGAAAAACGCCGAAACAGACGGTATGAGCCCGCACGTCCAAAACCTCCCGCACGTTTCCACCTGGCTGTTCGATCTCGACAACACCCTCTATCCGCCCGAAGCCGAGGTGATGGCTCTGGTCGAAGGCCGCATGACGGATTTCGTCATGCGCCAGACAGGCCTGCCGCGCGAAGAGGCACGCACGCTTCAGAAAAAATACCTTTATGAGCACGGGACGACCCTCGCTGGCCTAATGGCCTATCACGACATCGACCCCTTTGCCTTCATGAACGAGGTGCACGATGTGTCGCTGGACGGCCTTGTGCCCGATGCAACCCTGAATGCCGCAATCACTGCCCTGCCCGGCCGCAAGCTGGTCTTCACCAATGGCGACGAGCAGCACGCCTATCGCATCCTTGACAAGCTGGAGATGACCCCCCTGTTCGAGGATGTGTTTCATCTGGGGCATGCCGACCTGATCCCCAAGCCGAACCTCATCACCTTTCACCGCATGATGCAAAAGCACGCGGTGACCGGTCCTGAAACCGCATTCTTCGAAGACAGCCCGAAGAACCTCAAACCGGCGCACGAGCTGGGGATGACCACCATTCTCGTCGGCCCGCACGCCGAAGCCAATGCCGATGCGTTCGTGCATATCCGGGCGGCGTCTCTTAAGGCTTTCCTTGAGGAATGAACGGCGTTCAGGATTTCGATTGACGCATTAACGCCCCTGAACTATGTTCAATTGAACGCCGTTCACAGGCGTGTCACGGAGATCATGGTCATGTTCAAACCGATTGCCCTCATCCTGTTCGCGTCTGCCTTCGCTCTGCCCGCCGCCGCGCAGGACAGCCTTGAAAACACCTCAAAAGCCGCAGCCAATTCCGTCGAAGCCACCGCTCAGCTATCGGGTGCGGGCGTGATGGTGGTTGCAGGCAGCGCCGCCTTGCCCTTTGTCGCTGTAGGGGCCTCCGCCGAAAGCACCGGCGCGGCCATCCGCGATTCAGGCGAAGCCGTCTGGGATCAAGCCAATAAGCCCTTGACGGTCAGCCCCGAAACCGTGGTGGCGCAGGACGCGCCGAACGCTTCCCACGAGGCGCAAAAGCCCCAAAAGAAGGCGCAGTAAAATGTGGCGGGCGGCCCTGCTAGCCGCATCCCTGCTCCTGCCAACCGGTGCATGGGCGGGCAATGAATCCGGCGACAGCGCGGCCAACGCCAAACCGCATTTCAGCGCACCCGAAGCCGCCGCCTTCGCTAAACAGATCGAGCAAAATCTGGCGGCCAAAGGCGCGCGGGTGGCCATTGTCTTTCGCACCAGCCGCCCGCATGACAAGCTACCGCCCGGCATCGCCTATACGCACGGGGCCTTCTGGGTTCATAGCGAGATCACCACCGCCGACGGACGTCATCTTCAGGGCTATGCGGTCTACAACCTCTATCACGGCGACGGAAAGACCCTGCCGGTCAGCCAGTCCTACCTGAAGCAGGACTTTCCGCTGAACTTCGCCAGCGTCTCGGCCGAAGACGATGTCGGGGTCATCCTCCCGACGCCTGAAATGCAGCGACGATTAAAGGTGCTGATCGGCACGCCAGCCTATACGCGCCTGCACATCACCGACTATTCGCTGGTGTCCAATCCGCTGAATGCGAGGTACCAGAACTGCGTGGAATTTATGCTGGATGTCGTTGCGGCAGCCGCATGGGAGACGGAGTCCTACCCGCAGATCAAGGCCAATTTGACGCGCTGGTTTGAACCGACCACGGTCAAGGCCGGCTTCCTGCAACGCACGCTGGGCCCCATGGCCGATACGCGTCTGCGCACCGACGACCATCCGGGCGCGATCCGCACCGCCACCTATGAGAGCCTGTCGGCGTTTATGCTCAAACACGAGCTGGCCACAGAGGCGTATGTGATCAAACGCTCTCAATAAACAGCGCCGGAGCGTGAGCGAAAAAGAAACCTTGATCCGAAGGATCATAGGTCTTAAGGCCCTGTCATTCCTTCTTTGACAGACCTTATGAGAGCCGCCATGTCCGACCTCGCCGCCTTCCACGACGATATCGAAGCCGCCTGGGAAATCCGCGACACCCTGTCGCCGTCCACCACCGGTCCGGTGCGCGATGCGGTGGAAAAGGCGCTGGGCTTGATCGACAATGGCCGCTTCCGCGTCTCTGAAAAGATCGACGGCGAATGGGTCACGCATCAGTGGCTAAAAAAGGCCGTGCTGCTCTCCTTCCGCCTCAATGGCAACCAGATCATGCAGGCCGGTCACACGGTCTTCGACAAGGCCGCGATCGGCCCCTTCTGGGACAAGGTGCCCAACAAGTTCGCCAAGTGGAAGGCCGAAGACTATCAGGACGCCGGCTTCCGCTCGGTGCCGGGCGCCATTGTGCGTCACGGCGCCTTTGTGGGCAAGAATGTCGTGCTGATGCCGTCGTTCGTGAATATCGGCGCCTATGTTGGCGAAGGCACCATGGTAGATACTTGGGCCACGGTCGGCTCCTGCGCCCAGATCGGCAAGCATGTGCACCTGTCGGGTGGTGTCGGTATCGGCGGCGTACTTGAACCGCTTCAGGCCAATCCGACGATTATAGAAGACAACTGCTTTATCGGCGCGCGCTCCGAAGTGGTCGAAGGCGTCATCGTGCGCGAAGGCTCCGTGCTGGGCATGGGCGTCTATCTGGGGCAATCGACGCGCATCGTTGATCGGGCCACTGGCGAAGTCTTCTACGGCGAAGTGCCGCCCTACTCGGTCGTCGTGGCCGGTTCCATGCCATCTTCGAATGATAAAAACCCCAATGCGCCGCACCTCTATTGCGCCGTCATCGTCAAGCGCGTCGATGCCCAGACGCGCTCAAAGACCGGGATCAACGAACTGCTACGGGATTAATTCGGTTGACGCTCCTCCCTTGGCCCACCACAGTGCCAGGCCAAGAATAAAGGGATGAGACGGATGAGACTGCGCGGATGGGCTGCGGCCCTGAGTCTGATGGCGTGGGCAAGCCCGCTGGCACAGGCCGCAGAGCCGGTCGCCAAAGCCACAACGGCCCCGGCAGAAAAGCCGCGCATCTTCGTCCTGACCGATATCGAGAACGAACCAGATGACGCTGAGTCTCTGGTGCGTTTTCTGACCTATGCCAATCAGTGGGATATCGAGGGCCTGGTCGCGACGACTTCCGTCCATATGCGCCACCACACAGCCCCGGAGCGCATCCGCCAAATCGTGCGCGCCTATGGGCAGGTGCAGCCCAACCTCAACCGCCACGAACCGGGCTATCCATCCGCCGAGCACCTTCTGTCTGTGGTCAGCGAAGGCCCGCAAGCCTATGGCATGACAGCGGTGGGCGACGGCCAAACCTCGCCGGGGGCTGAGCAACTCATCCGGGCGGTGGATCGCCAGGATAAGCGCCCTCTTTGGGTTTTGGTCTGGGGCGGACCCAATACGCTGGCTCAGGCCCTGCATAAGGTGCGCGCCACGCGGACCACGGCCGAACTGAAGCGTTTTATGTCAAAGCTGCGCGTCTACACCATCTCGGATCAGGACGATTCCGGCCCGTGGCTGCGTCAGACCTTTCCGGACCTTTTTTATATCGCCAGCCCCGGTATGCACGACGGCGGCGCCTATCACCACGCCACCTGGTCAGGCATCAGCGGAGACCGTTTCCACGGCCGTTTTGTCGGGGCAGATTTCAGTCTGGTCGATGTGCCGTGGTTGCAAACCCACATCATGAGCAAGGGGCCGTTAGGGGCCGAATACCCCAAACCTATCTACATGATGGAAGGTGATACCCCCAGCTTCCTGTACCTGATCAATAACGGTCTGGGCGCGCCCGAACACCCCAACTGGGGCAGTTGGGGCGGTCGCTATGAGTTCTACACCCCGCCACCCGCACGCTGGCACCTGATCCCGGAAACGCGGCCCTTGTGGACCAATGCCGACGACGAGGTACTTGGAGTCGATGGCAACTGGTACACGGACAATCACGCGACCATCTGGCGCTGGCGTCAGGCTTATCAGAACGATTTTGCCGCACGCATGGACTGGACGATCAAGTCCTATGCTGAGGCCAATCACCCGCCAGAGCCAAAGCTGTCGCATCCGGATCGTCTGTCAGCGCGCCTGGGAGACACGCTGGAACTCAGCGCCGAAGGCTCCACGGACCCCGATAAGGACGCGCTGAGCTTCGAGTGGTTTGTCTATGGTGAAGCCGGCGGCTTTACGACCTCAAATGGGCGAAATGGCCGCATGGTGACGATCGCCAATGCCGATCAACCCAAAATCAACCTGACCATCCCGAAAAACAGCGTCTTCCGCACTGGCACCCTTCACGTCATCGTGGCCGTAACGGACAAAGGCACCCCGGCCCTGACGCGCTATAAGCGGGTGATCCTCGACGTGAAGCCGTAGTGGCACATACCAAGCCATCTCTGAAACAATTTACCAACTCCGCCGAAGAATTGCGGCGAATTTTTAGATCGGATAATTAGAATAGACCCTCTTAAGATCTTGGTCGCGCGCGATGCTCACCGGCGTCACTAGCTCTCGTACCAGAACCTTAGACATGCAGGCTTTACGATCCAAACCACGACATTCGGGATCAACGATAGCACGCTTGGCAATCAGGTCCTTTGCGGGGCCCTCGAGTACACCCAAATCGCCAAGCCGCTGACGTTCCCCCAGTTCAATCCCCGCTGCATCAAAGGCTAGATAGGCCAGTTCGCTACAGTAGATGGCGCGATTTTCGAATGAAAAATAGACGTCATAAGGTCTTCCGTAGAGACGTTTGGCTTCTGAAAAAACTTGCGCCCTCTGGTGGCTCGTCAATACTTTTGGACGATAGACCGCAATGCGGGCAAATTTACCGCGCTCTTTCCACTCTCGTAAAGGCGTTTCCTTGACGGGCCCAACGGCTTCGACCACCATCCAGCCGGTTGGAGACTGTTTGACGATGCCCATGTGGGTATACAGGCTACGGCTGGCGATCAAAATGGCCTTGGACTGCTGGCTGCGCGAAGTCTGGAAAATCAGGTCGCCGTCACGCAGGTCCGGCAGGGGCCACAACCACCGGAACAGACCGACCATCAGAAGAATAAGCGCCGCCGAACCCGCCCATCCCCAGATTTTCATTTCTGCCCCCTGAACTTTGTTCAGAGTTTAGCAGAATCCGCCACCCCGTCCAGATAGCGCTTGGTCTGATCCAGCGCATTGTCTGCCAGCGCCGCGCGGCGGCGTTTGAGATCGACAGCGCCTGCGTCGTAATCCGCCATCAGGGCGCGGACAAAATCGCCCGACTGCACGTCCTTAAGCACAGCGTCCATCGCGGCTTTTGACGCTTCGCCGATAATGCGCGGGCCGGTCAGATAGGCTCCGTATTCGGCGGTATTAGAAATCTTCTCAAAACCGCCGGACATCCCGCGCTCCCAAAGCAAATCGACGACCAGCTTCAGCTCGTAGCAGGTTTCAAACCACGCCACTTCGCGCGGATAGCCCGCCGCCACCAGCGTCTCAAACGCCGTGGTGACCAGTTCGCGCGTACCGCCACACAGGACCACCTGCTCACCGAACAGGTCGCTTTCGCATTCGGCCTTCATGGTGGTCTCCAAAATCCCCTTGCGCCCGCAACCGAGCGCCGCCGCGAACGACAGGCCAATGGCCTTGGCGTATCCCGTCGCGTCCTGCTGCACCGCAAACAAGCAGAAAACCCCTTCGCCCGCCTCATAAATGTCGCGAATGCGCGGTCCGATCCCCTTGGGTGAGACCAGCAGCACATCAACATCCGCAGGGGGCGTGACCAGTCCGAAATTGACCGACAGCCCATGCGCAAAAATCAGCGCCTGACCCGCCCGCAGGTTTGGCCCTACCTGATCGCGGAGCAGAGCCTGATGCGCTTCATCAGACGTCAGGACGACGATCACCTCGGCCCAACGCACGCCGTCTTCGACCGTCACCACCTCAAACCCGTCGGCAGCGGCCTTGTTACGTGTGGCTGAGTCGGGCCTCAGCGCCACGCGGATGTCTCGCACCCCGGAATCACGGGCATTCAGCGCCTGCGTGCGGCCCTGCGAGCCATAACCGATGACCAGCAGGCGCTTGCCGCGGATCACAGCTAGGTCGCAGTCGCGATCATAATAGACGGGCAGAGTCATGACGGGCTATACTCCGGAATGAGAATCGTCCCCTCCCTATAGAGCAGCGTCCCATGTCCCGACACCCTGAATATCAGTATCTCGATCTGGTGCGTGACATCATGGCCAATGGCGTGACCCGCATGGACCGCACGGGCACGGGAACCAAGGGCGTGTTCGGCCGTCAGATCCGTTTCGACCTCGCGGAGGGTTTTCCGCTCCTAACCACCAAGAAGGTGCACTTCAAATCGGTAGCGGTCGAGCTTTTGTGGTTCCTGCGGGGCGATACCAATATCAAATATCTCAAGGATCACGGCGTCAGCATCTGGGACGAATGGGCCGACGAAAACGGCGACCTTGGCCCTGTCTATGGCAAGCAGTGGCGCTCATGGGCGGCACCGGACGGCCGGGTGATCGACCAGATGAGCCAACTAATCGAAAATCTGAAAACCAATCCCCACTCGCGTCGCCACGTCATTTCGGCGTGGAATCCCTCCGAAGTCGAGGACATGGCCCTGCCGCCGTGCCATTGCCTGTTTCAGTTCTTCGTCGCGGATGGCAAGCTGTCGTGTCAGCTTTATCAGCGGTCTGCCGATGTGTTTCTGGGCGTGCCCTTCAATATCGCTTCCTACGCGCTTCTGACTCACATGGTGGCGCAGGCCGTCGGTCTTGAGGTCGGTGACTTCGTGCACAGCTTCGGCGACGTGCACCTCTATCTCAACCATGTTGAGCAAGCGCAAACCCAGTTGTCGCGCGATCCGATGTCCTTCCCAACGCTGAAACTGGCCGCCAAGACCAACCTGTTCGCCTTTGACTATGCCGATATCGAACTGATCGGTTACCAATCGCACGGAGCGTTGAAAGCGCCGGTGGCGGTATAATCTCTTCATCTGCGTAGCGGGGGAGGTGGCGCGGCAATTGCGTAGCAAGGTCCGCGACGGAGGGGCATAACCCTCTCGTTTTGCCCCTCCGTCTCGACGCGCTTCGCTTGCTCGACACCTCCCCGTTCGCATCGCTCATAGGGGAGGAGGAAAAAATAATGCAGAAACCCAAACTCGCCCTTATCGTCGCCATGAGCGAGAACCGCGTCATCGGGCGCGACAACGCCCTTCCGTGGCATCTGAAATCCGACCTGAAGCTGTTCAAGGCCGCCACCCAGTTCAAACCCATTATCATGGGGTCGAACACCTGGGACTCCCTGCCGCGCAAACCGCTGCCGGGGCGGCTGAACCTTGTCTGCTCGCGTGATCTGAAGTTCGAGGCCGAGGGCGGCATCGTCTGTAATTCACTGTTTGAAGCGCTTGATATCGCCCGTGAACACGCCGCTGATGACGGAGCGGATGAGGTGGTCGTGATCGGCGGAGCCAACATCTATGAACAGACTCTGCCCAAAGCCGATCGCCTCTATGTGACCGAGGTGCACACAACGCTGGACGGCGATGCGCGTTTTCCGGAGATCGACCCGGCTCAATGGGTCGAGGTGAAGTCGGAATTTTGCCCCAAGGCGGAGGGCGACGATTACGACTTCACTGTGAAGGTCTATGAGCGCAAACGCATATAATTATACCTCCCCAGTTTACTGGAGAGGGGACCGCACGAGCGAACGTAGAGAGTGAGATGTGGTGGTGGGGACTTCAGGTCACTCGTCGGTTCAACTGAGCCGACGAGTGATGTAAGCTTTTGTGTTGTCGCTCACGTTACCCGAAAAGTGGCACCCACTTTGTCGGCTTGCGCTTTAGAAACGGCGCCTGCCCCCTCCGTCACGCCTTCGGCGCCCACTTCCCCCAGTAAACTGAGGGAGTAGAATGCCTTAAACCAGCGACGCCAGTGCTGAGCGGTCGAATGCCTTGACGTCCTCAAGCTGGCCGACGCGGACCTTGTTGAGCCACTGCGGATCGGCCAGCAGCGCACGACCAACGGCCACCAGATCGAACTCCCCGCGCTCCAGACGGCGCAGCAGTTCGTCGATCCCCTGCGGATTGGCTTGCGCCCCGCCGAAGAAGTTGATGAAGTCTTCGGCCAGACCGACACTGCCCACCGTGATCACCGGCGCCCCGGTCAGCTTCTTGATCCAGCCAGCAAAGTTGAGGTCAGACCCTTCGAATTCCGGCTCCCAGAAACGGCGTTGCGAGGCATGGATGATATCCACTCCGGCATCGAGCAGCGGCCGCACCCAGTCTTCCAGCTCCTGCGGCGTGTGGGTGACCTTCGCGTCATAGACCCCGCCCTTGAACTGCGAAATGCGGATAATCAGCGGATAGTCGGCCCCGACCTCAGCGCGCACGGCTTTGATGATCTCCGCCGCAAATCTGGTGCGCGCGCCGATCGTATCGCCGCCCCACTGATCGGTACGTTTGTTGGTGCGGTCCCAGAAAAATTCGTCGATCAGATAACCGTGCGCCCCGTGCAGTTCCACCGCATCGAAGCCCAGCTTTTTGGCATCGCCTGCCGCGCGCGCAAAGGCAGCGATGGTGTCAGCCACATCGGCGTCAGTCATCGGTTCCCACTTTTGCGACCCATCCAGCGCGATGCCCGACGGGCTCTGCTTCGGCTGAGGGTCATAATCGCCACGCGACGCGGCCGCGCCGGTATGCCAGATTTGCGGCGCAATCAGCCCGCCCCTGGCGTGCACCGCTTCGACCACCTTGCCCCAGGCCGGCAGCGCCTCACCGAAGAAGTTGGGGATGCCGGCCTCGTTCTTGGAGGCCGGACGCTCAATTACCGTGCCCTCGGTCAGGATCAGCCCGACCCCGCCTTCGGCGCGCCGCTGATAATAAGCGGCCACGTCAGCGGTCGGGACACCGCCTGGAGAAAACTCGCGCGTCATAGGGGCCATAACCACGCGGTTTTTCAGTTTCAGCGATTTCAGTTCATAGGGGGAGAACAGGGTATCGAGCGACATAGGGGGCTCCGCTTAAAAAAGTAACCGCACCGGATATGGTTACGTCTTCAACCGGTGCAAGCTCAGACCGTCTGAAAATAAACGTTTGCACACCGTAAAAGCTGGGTTAGCGTTACGTTAAATATGTCAACCTTACGGCGGGGGTAGGCCATGACAGAAACCGACGCATCCGTCGCTAGGCCGGTGAGCGCTTCCGGCCAGCGGCTGGCGACAATCGACATACTGCGCGGCCTGATCATCGTGATCATGGTATTGGACCATGTGCGCGATTACACCCACATCAGCGGTTTCAAGATCAATCCGCTCGATTTCCAGCAGACCAATGCCGTCCTGTATATGACGCGCTGGGTGACGCACCTTTGCGCCCCAACCTTTATCTTTCTAGCCGGCGTCTCGGCTTGGCTTCAGAATGTGCGCGGCAAGAGCGGCGCGGCCCTGTCGGTCTTTTTGCTGACGCGTGGCCTGTGGCTGATCGTTCTTGAAATCACGGTGGTCGGCTTCGGCTGGTCCTTCGCACTCCCCATGCCGCTATTTCTGGCCATCTTATGGGCGATTGGCTGGTCGATGATCGCGCTTTCGGCTCTGGTCTGGCTGCCCCGTCGGGCCGTGCTGGGGATCGGGATAGCGATTATTACGCTGCATAATCTGCTCGGAGGCATCAACGCTGATCAGCTGGGTCTGTTCGGCTGGCTGTGGCATTTCCTCTTTCAGGTCAATATTTTCAAATTCGCCGGTTTCGACATCCTACTGCTCTATCCGGTGCTGCCGTGGATAGGCGTGATCGCCTTCGGCTATGGCATGGGAGACGTCTTTCTTAAGCCCAACCGCAATCGCATCCTGATCCTGTGCGGGCTTGGACTGTTCATCGGTTTTGTCCTGCTGCGGCTCAGCAATCTGTATGGCGACCCGCGGCCCTGGGCCGTGCACACTGTGCCGGTGCACACTCTGATGGACTTTTTCAATGTGGCAAAATACCCGCCGTCCCTGCTCTACACAGCGGCAACAATGGGGATCGTCTTTCTGCTGACACCGGGGCTGGATCGCCTGCCCACAAGCCTTTCATCCATTCTGCGCACCTTTGGCTCGGTGCCGATGATGGCCTATCTGGGCCACCTCTATATCATGCACCTTGTGTCTATGGCCGCGCACCTGATCGCGGGGCAAAGCCTGGCGACGCAGTTCAACCCGCTGGCCATCGCCTTTTTCAACCCGGCCGCCGCTCACGACGACAGCTTTCTGCCCCTGTGGGTGACCTATCTGTGCTGGGTGATCACTCTGTGCCTCCTCTATCCGTTGTGCCGCTACTGGTCGGCGCTGAAACGACGTCGCAAGGACTGGTGGTTGTCCTACCTCTGAGGTGCGACCTGCAGGGCGGCTATTACGCCCACAGCCGTGAGGTATGCAGGACGCGCCAGATGGTGAGACTGTGGCCTTCAACGCTTTCAATCAGCAGATAAGGCAGCCCGTTCAGCACCCATTCGCGTGTACTCGGAGCACGTCCCGGTCTGCCACTGTCCGGAAAATCCGCCAGATGTTCCGCCGCGGCGTCTACCGCCTCATTCACCCTCGCGGCCGCGGTCACACTGTCATCGGCAATAAACTGAAACGTTTTAATACGGTCATCAAGCGCCGATGCCGACCACTGAATGATCATTGGCCCTTCGCATCGCGGCGCGCCAGAACCTGGGCCTTGATATCTGCCATGCGAGCGTGGGCGTCTGCATGGGAAACAGGCGGCCGCTGGTCCTCCATAGCTTCGCGGACCTTATCCCGAAGCCAGACGTCATAGGCTTGCGAATCGCCTGTCAGCCCAGCGGGCAAGGCCCCCTCATTGGTAAAGCGGGTCAACAGACTACGAACGACGTCGGACACCGTCAGCCCAATCTGGCTGAGCACAGCCCCGGCCCGCTCCTTGATCACGCCGTCAATGCGCGCCTGCACCACTTCACTTGCCCGCCATCGCACACCTGCCTTTCAAAAGCAGTGCACTTCATTTAAATGACAAAAGCCATATCAGACACGCGAAGTCAGATCGCTCCACAACGCCTTGGCCATCGCGGCAAACCGCTCTGCTATCGGACCATCGCGCAGCGGCGTGGCACGGTCGGCCGCCTGGCGTAAGGCCGGATCGAGCGGCACTTCGCCCAGAAACGGTCGCTCCAGCGTTTGCGCCATCTTTTGCGCACCCCCGCGGCCGAAAATCTCGATCGCCATACCGTCGGCGCCGACGAAATAGGCCATGTTCTCGATGATGCCCAGCACCGGTATCTGCGTCTTGTCGAACAACGTAACGGCCCGGCGCGCATCGATCAGCGCCATGTCCTGCGGCGTGGAGACCACCACCGCCCCGTCGATCAGCGTCTTTTGCGTCAGGGTCAGCTGCACATCACCCGTCCCTGGCGGCAGATCAACGATCAGCACATCAAGCGGCACTTCCGCCGTGCCCCATTGCGTCTGGGTCAGCAACTGCGTCAGAGCCTGGGACGCCATCGGCCCGCGCCAGATCATCGCCTGATCGGCATCGACTAAAAAGCCGACCGAATTGACCTTCAGACCAAAAGCGACCGGCGGCAGCATCTTCTTGTCAGCGCTGAACGACGGCGGCGTGTTGAGCCCCAGCATGACCGGACCCGACGGGCCGTAGATATCGGCATCCAGCCAACCGACATTCAGCCCCAGCGCCTTCAGCCCCAGCGCCAGATTGAGCGAGACGGTGGATTTGCCCACCCCACCCTTGCCGGAACCGACCACAACCACATGTCTGACATGGTCCGGACGCGCTGTGGCCACCGGGGCTTTGGGCTTGCCCTGATCGGCAGCCTGCGGCGACAGTTTAGCCTGCGGACCGGGACGCGGCGTGTGGGGCTCGGCCACTTCGGCGGTCAGGACGACCTGCGCCTTTTCGATGCCGGGCAGGGCCGCCAGCAAGGCTTCAGCGGCCTCGCGCACCGGCGCATAGCGTTCGACCTGCGCCGCCGGCACCTCCAGCATGAAGCCCGCGCGCGGCACCGACACCGTCAGACCACGTACTAGACCGGCCGTGACCAGCCCCTGCCCACTCACCGGGTCGATGACCGTATTGAGCGCGTCGAGTACCTGCTGTTTGTCAAGATCGGGCATATTTGTCTTTCCGTAGAATGTCCTGCGCCGTATAGGCGGAAATAGGAACGACACAACCCCTTTTGCAGACCCTGCCGATGCCAGACCCTCACATTCTGTTGCTGGGCGGCCCGACCGCTTCGGGCAAGACGGCGCGCGCGCTGGATTGGGCGTCCAAGACCGGCGGGGTGATCCTTAATGCCGATTCGATGCAGCTCTACGCCGATGTGCCGTTGCTGACGGCGCGGCCGGATGCGGCGGAAAGTGCGCAGGCCCGGCATGAACTCTATGGTTTTTTGCCCCCGGACCAACAGTGGTCCACCGGCGACTGGCTGCGCGCTGCCCTGCCCTTCATTACCGCTGCGCAAACCGGCGAGACGCCCCTGTGCATCGTCGGTGGCACAGGGCTCTATTTCCTCACTTTGGTCCGCGGACTGGCCGAAATCCCGGAGATAGAGCCTGAGGTGCGTGAGCGTGCTCGCGCCACCTACGACACGCACGGCGAGGTCTTTGTGCGAGACACCCTGCGCCAGCTCGACCCGGTAACGGAGGCTCGTCTGGCCCCCCATGATCGCCAGCGCCTGTGCCGCGCGCTGGAAGTGGTGTGGCAGACGGGACGCGCCTTGAGCGACTGGCAGACCGATACCCACCCCATCCTACCGCCGAATAGCTATCGCTTCGACATCCTCAGACCCGCCCGCGACGGTCTCTATGCCCGCTGTGACCAGCGGTTCGACCAGATGATCGCGCACGGCGCACTGGACGAGGTGCGCACCCTAATGGACGCCGGCCTGCAGGCCGGCTGGCCTATTCTGCGCGTTCTGGGCCTGCCGGAGTTGTGGGCGCATCTGAAGGGGGAAATGACGCTGGATGACGCCCGCAATCTGGCTAAACAAAAGACCCGCAACTACGCCAAGCGCCAGACGACCTTTTTCGGGAATCAGTTTGCTTAACGTCTTTACAAAGACGACACAGGCCACTGATATGTGGAACTGAAATATCCGGGGGATGAAACATGTCAGAAGTTAACCGCCGCACCGCCCTGCACACCGCCGTAGCGGCTTTAATCAGCACTATGGGCGTCACCACCGCCTGTGCGCAAGAGGCAGTGACCGACTCACCACGCCCTGAGCTTGAGGTTCTGGCCCGCGATCCCGCGATCATTTCGCTGGCCTTATCACCCGATGGCAAGAGAGTAGCGCTTTTGTCGCAACGTAATGGCGACAAAGTGTTGTTCGACTACGAACTGGCCACGAAGACATCCAAACAGACCAATCTCGGTCCTATCAAAGTGCGGGGTATCTTCTGGGCTTCGAACTCGCACATTACTGTCGTGCAAACCATGACCGGGTCATCGGACCAGTCGCGGGCACGTATGCGGGAATTTCTATTTGTACGCGTTCTTGATCTGCAAAGTGGCACTATGGTGACGCTTTTCGAGAACAAGAAAGCTTATTCCAGATGGTTTTACTCCATTCCCGAGCGGGTCAATATCAACGGTAAGCACCAGCTGGTAGGGGTTGGTTTGGCCAGCAATCTGGCACTCGTTATGATTGATCCTGCGACCGGCAGTATCACTCTTTTGGATCACTCCGCTCAGGCGCGCGACTGGGTTGTCAACGCGGAAGGCTATCCCTTGGCTCGCAGCGAGATAGACTATGGTGCCAAGACATGGTCCCTTCTGCTTAATCAGGCGGGCCAATGGAAGAAGGTCTTTACCGATACCTACCCCGCAGAGCGCTATCCTAATCTCATCTGCCCTTCAGCTGACGGTCAGGGAGTGGTTGTGCGCATTCCCTATCAGGAAGACGATGAGGAGGATGCCGGGTTTGTTCAATTTCGACCCGATGGCACACGATCTGAACCCATGCGCTTGCAAGGCCGTTCACCTTGGGTTTTGACTCATCCAGCAACTAAACGCTTCGCCGGATTCTCCTATCGGGACGATTGGATACGCTACGACTATACCGATGCCTTGCTGAAAAAGCTCAGCGAAAGTGCTGCAAAGGCCATGCCTGGCTACCGCATACGCTTAGTCGACATGGCCGAAGACCCGAAAAAAATGCTCCTTTACGTAGAGGGCGCAGACGATGCGGGAACCTATTTCTATATCGACTTTGGTAGTGGCAATTTTCAGGAGGTGGGCAAATGCTATCCAGGCCTGCCCGCAGACTGGATCAGCCAAAAGGAAAAGATCACTTACACAGCATCGGACGGTCTAAAAATAGAAGCTTTTCTGACCCTGCCACCCCATAAAGAGCCACGAAACTTGCCTTTGGTGGTCTTGCCGCACGGCGGCCCGCAGGCGCGCGATGATCTGAGCTTTGACTGGATGGCCGCCGCCTTGGCGACGCGCGGATATGCTGTGCTGCAACCCAACTTCCGTGGATCGGCCGGTTACGGTTACAGTTTCGTACAACGAGGCCACGGCGAATGGGGAAAGAAGATGCAAACTGACCTTTCAGACGGCATCCGATATCTTGCCGCTCAGGGTACGGTGAATGCTGGGCGCGCCGCTATTATGGGGGCTTCCTACGGGGGCTATGCGGCGCTGGCGGGGGTTACCTTCGAACCGGATATCTATCGCTGCGCCATATCGGTATCTGGCGTTTCCGATCTTAAGGGGATGCTGGTCACCACGGCCATCAAACAGGGCGGGCGCGACGCGGGGGCTTATCGCTACTGGAGCCAGTTCTTCGGTGCCGATGCCGATCTGAACGCCGTATCGCCTGCGTACAACGCGGCCAGGGTCAAAGCACCTGTGTTACTTATTCACGGCCTTGATGACACCGTGGTGCCCTTCTCGCAGTCGACGCGCATGGAAGACGCTCTGAAGGGGGCTGGAAAAAAAGTAGAACTGGTGCGGTTAAAAGGTGAGGATCACTGGATGTCGATCGAAACCGCACGCCTCGATATGATCAGAGCTGCCATCGGATTTCTGGAAGAGCATAATCCGGCCTGAGTTTGGTCTTTGACGCGTCATCTTTTGTTGCGCCTCCCTATTTTATCATATAATTAAAAAACCTCATTTACCTATTGTCTGACTAAAAGGCAGGGTTTAATCAGGCTGCTGTGGCATCCGGCGTGAACCGGCGCCAAATGACTATGGGAAACGCAAAACAGCTCCTTGATAGGAAAGGCCTGACGCCATGACTCTCCGCAATTCGTCTGCGCTCGCAGCGCTTGTTCTAACGCTGATGGGCGTTAATACCGCTCAAGCCGCCACCGCCACCAGCGAAACCTTCGGAAAGCTGTCCGACGGCACCGAGGTCAAGGCCGTGGTGCTGAAAAACGCCAAAGGTGTTTCGGCCAAGGTCATCACCTATGGCGCAACCCTGCAATCGCTGTGGGCTCCCGATCGTCAAGGCAAGGCCGCCGAAATCACCATCGGCTATGACGACCTGAAGGGCTATGTCGAAACCCCGCAATATCTGGGTGTGACCGTTGGTCGCTTCGCCAACCGCATCGCCAAGGGCAAGTTCACGCTGGATGGCAAGACCTATACACTGGCCACCAACAATAATGGCAACCACCTGCACGGTGGCCTGAAAGGCTTTGACAAGGTCAACTGGACCCTGGCTGCGGTCAAAAGCGGTGGCAAGACGGGCGAGGCTTCGGCCACCTTCACCTATACCTCACCGGATGGCGAGGAAGGCTATCCTGGCACCATGAAGATTGAGGTGACCTATAGCCTCACTGAAAACAACGACCTGACCATTCGCTATAAGGCGACGACGGACAAGCCGACCATCGTCAACCTGACCAACCACGCCCTGTTCAATTTGGCAGGCGTGGGGTCGGGCCGCTCGGCCCTCGAAGCCTCGCTGCAACTGGAATCCGACGGTTATCTGCCCACAAATGAAACCGCCATTCCATACGGCAATATCGCCCCGGTCAAGGGAACGCCGTTTGATTTCACCAAGCCGGCGGTGATCAATGAACGCGTGCGCGACGCCCGCGATCCGCAAATCCTGATTGGCCTCGGCATCGACCATAACTACGTCCTGCGCGGCGGCGTGACCAAGACGCCTAAACAGGCCGTCACCCTGATTGATGCTAAATCGGGCCGCGGCCTGAAGATCCTGACCACCGAGCCAGGCATTCAGATGTACACCGGCAACTTCCTCGACGGGAAGGTTCCGGGCCGCAACGGTCAGGTCACGCGCATGGGCGACGCCGTCGCCTTCGAAGCCCAGCACTTCCCCGATAGCCCTAACCAGCCGCAGTTTCCGACCACTCGTCTGAACCCCGGCGAAACCTATACCCAGACGACGGTTCACCACCTCTTCGTCGCTAAGTAATCCAAGAAGTAGAGAATCCCCACACCGATGTCCGACCGCAACCTCTCCCGTTCCAAGACCAAGCTCCGTTCGCGCGCCTGGTTCGACAATCCTGAAAACGCCGACATGACGGCGCTCTACCTTGAGCGTTACATGAATTTCGGCCTGTCGCTGGAGGAGTTGCAGTCGGACAAGCCGATCATCGGCATCGCCCAGACCGGTTCTGACCTCAGCCCGTGTAACCGCCATCACCTCGAGCTGGCTAAACGCATACGCGATGGCATTATCGAAGCGGGCGGTATTCCGCTCGAATTCCCAGTTCACCCGATTCAGGAAACCGGCAAGCGTCCGACGGCAGGGCTTGACCGCAACCTGGCATACATCGGCCTTGTCGAAGTTATCTATGGCTATCCTCTGGACGGCGTCGTGCTGACCATCGGCTGCGACAAGACGACCCCGGCCTGCCTGATGGCCGCCGCTACAGTCAACATCCCGGCCATCGCCTTGTCGGTCGGCCCCATGCTCAACGGCTGGTACAAGGGTGAGAGAACGGGTTCGGGCACCATAGTGTGGAAGGCCCGCGAACTGCTCGCCGCTGGCGAAATTGACTATCAAGGCTTCATTAAGCTCGTCGCCTCTTCGGCGCCTTCGACCGGCTACTGCAACACCATGGGCACTGCAACGACCATGAACAGCCTGGCCGAAGCGCTGGGGATGCAGCTCCCCTACTCGGCCGCTATCCCGGCCCCGCACCGCGACCGTCAGGAATGCGCCTACCGCACGGGCAAGCGAATTGTGGACATGGTACACGAGGACCTGAAGCCGTCGGATATCCTGACCAAGGAAGCCTTCATAAACGCCATCCGTGTCAATTCGGCCATCGGCGGTTCAACTAACGCGCCTATCCACCTCAATGCGCTGGCCCGCCATATAGGCGTGGACCTGAAGATCGAGGAATGGCAACAGTACGGTGAAGAGGTGCCGCTGCTGGTCAATCTGATGCCGGCCGGTGAATACTTGGGTGAAGACTATCACCATGCGGGTGGCGTACCCGCCGTAGTGGGTCAGCTGATCAAGCACGGCTTGATCCATGAAAACGCTCTCACGGCCAACGGCAAGACGATCGGCGAAAACTGCCGCGATGCGGTAATCGAAGACGAGCGTGTTATTCGCCCGTTCGAGCAACCCCTGAAGCTCGCAGCCGGGTTCCGTGTCCTGTCGGGCAATCTGTTCGATTCGGCAGTGATGAAAGTCTCGGTGATCAGCCCGGAATTCCGGGAGCGCTACCTGTCTGATCCGACTTCGCCTAACGCCTTTACCGGCCGCGCCATCGTCTTCGACGGCCCGGAAGACTATCACCACCGCATCGACGACGAATCCCTGAACATCGACGAGCACTGCATCCTGTTCATGCGCGGTGCCGGCCCCATCGGCTATCCGGGTGCCGCTGAAGTCGTCAATATGCGCGCCCCCAACTATTTGCTGAAGCGCGGCGTCACCTCCCTGGCCTGCATCGGCGATGGTCGTCAGTCGGGCACTTCGGGTTCGCCGTCGATTCTCAACGCCTCACCCGAAGCGGCGGCGGGCGGCAACCTTGCCATCCTGCAAACCGGCGATCAGGTACGCGTCGACCTGAACGATAACACGGTCAATGTCCTGATCTCCGACGCTGAAATCGAAAAGCGCCGCGCTGCGCTTGAGGCTGCCGGTGGCTTCCAGTACCCGGCGCACCAGACGCCGTGGCAGGAAATGCAGCGTGGCGTGGTCGGTCAGATGGGGTCGGGCATGGTACTTGAAAACGCAGTCAAGTATCAGCGCATCGCTCAGGTAGGTGCGGGCGTACCGCGCGACAACCACTGATCTTAATCAAAACGTCTGTAAATCATTTAAACCGCCAGACTAACCCACTGGCGGTTTTTCTGTAGTCAGTCCAGCATATGTCAATGTATTGCGGCACAGCAAATTGCCTCAAAACCTGCCACGTTCCCGCTTTATAACCAAATTTATTATCTTACCTCACCGAATTTTCATTTGGGATATCAAGCTGAAATATTTCCAGTAAACATGATTTTTACATTTCCGATGCTACAGATAGCGTAATCGCGTTATCAATTGTGAGTTTGGGAACCATGTCGATTCGGTTACGTTTGATGGCCCTGATTGCTTCGTTCGCCGTCATGTCGTTGCTCATTACGGGCCTCGCATTGATGTCTCTCGACCGCTACAAGGCGATGATGGGGGCATATGGTGCCGCCTATGACCACGCCTACGACATCGAACGCATCAACCACATGATCAGCAATGTTGTGATGGAATCGCGTGGCATTTACCTCTCCGAGGATGCCGCCGAAGCGAAGATTTTTGCGGGGAACCTTTCCCGCGGCCTCGATGAGGTTGAGCGAGTACTTCAAAGCTGGAAACAGTCAAACGATGCCGAAGAACGTGCCCGTTACACCGCAATTGAACCGACTGCACGTACATTCATAGCGGTCCGTCGTCAGGTGGCGGCTCTGGCGAACGAAGGGGCGATCGATAAAGCCACGGCGTTGGGCACATCCAGTCGGGAAGATCGTATCCAACTACAAAAAAGCCTAGACAAACTGGTGATTGAAGCGCGCAAGGACCTCACCAACACCCAGGCGGAAGCCGCCACTTTTTCAGCGCAGCGCAGTCAAACCTTTCTGCTGATGGCCCTCTTTTCGATAGCGGGAATCCTTTGTCTATCGGCTCTGGCGATCCTTCACTTCATTACACGCCCGCTGCGGCATGTGGCCGGAACAATCATCAGCCTGTCGGAAGGCAAGCTCGATACCCCGGTTCCAGACGACACCGACGACAAGGGCGAGGTGGCCGAACTCTGGCGCGCCATCGCTCGGCTCAAGGCCCACGCCATAGAAGCTGAAAAAATCGTCGCCGCTCAACGCGAAACCGAACGACTGCAAGCGCTGGAAGCCCGTCAGCTCATACTAGACTGACCCGATTTGCGGTAGATAGTCGAACGGTGGATACCCAGTGCCCGCGCGGCTGCGCTGACATTACCGCCATGCGCTTCTAGAGCGCGCCGGATGGCCGCCGTCTCGACATCGTCCAGCCGTGCCTCAGTAAGGTTCGTCACTGCCGGGGCCAACCCGTCCACTTCGCAGCGCGCGTGATAGAGCCGCCCTTCGTGGTCACGCAGGTGCAGCGAGCCGGGCCGTAAGACCCCGGCATCGAACAGGTCGTCAAAGCGCAGGCTGTCGAGATCGTCCCAGTTACGCCCAGTCAGCGACAGGCCGCGGCGGTTGGCGGCGACCACAACCCCGTCCCGGAAGACCAGTATACCTTCGCGTGCTGCCCCCAGCAGACTGGAATCGCTATGAAAACGCAAGGTCTGGCACGACTCGAAGCCTTCGCGGAATAGGCGGTGTTCAATCTGTTCCACCGCAAGCCGCATAAGGCCTAGCATGTGGCCACCCTGCATATTCGCCGGGGTGGAGAGGTCGAGCACTCCGAGCACCGCCCCGCGCGGGTCGATGATTGGCGTCGCGGCGCAGCTTAACACGCGATGCGCCTGAAAATAATGCTCGGCACCGTTGACAGCCACCGGGCGGCGCTCGGCGATGGCGGTGCCGATGGCATTCGTGCCGGTACCATCCTCGCTCCACAGGACGCCGGGGCGCAGCGCCACCTCCGCCGCCTTGCCCGCAAAGCCCGGATCACCGACGGCGTCGAGGATTTCACCGCGCGCATTGGTCAGAATGACAATACCCGAAAGTTCACGCGCCTCCGCGTGCAAGGCGTCCAGTTCCGGACGTGAAATGCGGCGCAGCGCCTCGTGCTTTTCGTGCAGCAAGCGCACATCGCTGGTCGACGGGGCTTCGGTGCGCGGATCAGCGGCAGCATTAAGCCCCATATCGGCGCAGCGTATCCACGACCGCAGTATGGCGTGCCCCACCTGATCGACGGGCAGGCTGTGCTTTTCGAAAAAGGCCTTACGCGCCGCCTCGACGCGGGCCGGATCGCTGATCATGGTTTCCTGCCGTTTTTTAGTTTGTTGCAGGCATTATGCGCCCGCTTTGGGTATCTGTCATCTGTCGCAAAATGCGACATGTTCGACAGCGGTGACGCAGCCTGCAACAGCCAGGATTAGCGGGGTTTCACAATGCGCGTGATGCTGCGGCGCGTCATGTCTGTCCGTGCTTGCAACGGGCTGTCGCGGGGGTGCAGGCTGGACACCTCAGGGGGCGTAGCCCAATCAATTCAGGACAACTCGCATGACCAAGCATGAACGCGATCTCACCGCCGCCACACCTTTCAAAACCCGCTACGGTAACTTTATCGGCGGTGACTGGGTCGAACCCGTCAATGGCCGCTATATGGACAATATCTCGCCAGTGAACGGTCAGAAGCTGTGCGAAGTGCCGCGCTCCGACGCACAGGACATCGAACGTGCGCTCGATGCCGCCCACAAGGTCAAATCGGCCTGGGGCCGCACCTCGGTGACCGAGCGCTCCAACATCCTTCTGAAGATCGCCGACCGGCTCGAAGCCAATCTCGGCCTCGTTGCCGAGGCCGAAACCTGGGACAATGGCAAGCCGTTGCGCGAAACCACCGCCGCCGACATCCCGCTGGCCATCGACCACTTCCGCTATTTCGCCGGCTGCATCCGCGCCCAAGAAGGCTCCATCGGCGAACTGGACCACGACACGGTCGCCTATCATTTCCACGAACCTCTGGGCGTTGTAGGTCAGATCATTCCGTGGAACTTCCCGATCCTGATGGCGGCGTGGAAGCTGGCCCCCGCGCTGGCCGCCGGTAACTGCGTCGTGCTGAAGCCCGCTGAACAAACCCCGGCCTCTATCCTTGTTGTCGCCGAACTGATCGCTGACCTGCTGCCACCGGGCGTTCTCAACATCGTCAACGGTACCGGCCTCGAGGCGGGAGCGCCGCTGGCCAAAAGCCCGCGCATCGCCAAGATCGCCTTCACCGGCTCAACCGGCGTCGGCAAGGAGATCATGCGCTCTGCCGCCGACAACCTGACCAACATCACGCTCGAGCTGGGCGGCAAGTCGCCCAACGTGTTCTTCGCCGATGTGATGGATGAAGACGACGCCTTTCTCGACAAGGCGCTGGAAGGCTTTGCCTTCTTCGCCCTCAATCAGGGCGAAGTTTGCACCTGTCCGTCGCGGGCTTTGGTCCACGAGTCGATCTATGACACATTTATGGAAAAGGCCATCAAACGCGTAGAAGCCATTACCCAGGGAGACCCGCTGAACATGGGCACGATGATCGGCGCTCAGGCCTCTCTGGAGCAGTACGAGAAGATCCAGAAATATCTCGATATCGGCAAAGCAGAAGGTGCCAAGGTGCTGACCGGTGGCGAAGCCAATCACCTGTCCGGTGATCTGAAGGACGGCTTCTATATCAAGCCGACCATCTTCGAAGGTCACAACAAGATGCGTGTCTTCCAGGAGGAAATCTTCGGTCCGGTCGTTTCAGTTACCACGTTTAAGACGGTGGAAGAGGCCATCGAAATCGCCAATGACACCATCTATGGCCTAGGCGCCGGTGTGTGGAGCCGCGACATGAACGCCGCCTATCGCGCCGGCCGCGGCATCGAAGCGGGTCGCGTGTGGACCAATTGCTACCACGCCTACCCGGCCCACGCCGCCTTCGGTGGTTACAAGCAGTCGGGTATCGGGCGCGAGACGCACAAGATGATGCTCGAGCACTACCAGCAGACGAAGAACATCCTCGTCTCCTACCAACCGGCCAAGCTCGGCTTCTTTTGATCAAAGATCGAACAGCGCGGAGGTTGTTGAAGCCCCGCGCTGTTTTACCCGCGCTCATCCGTCGCGTGGCGGCACGGCCTCCTTCGGCGCATTATGCCTCTCACATCCATCCGCAGGAGAAACGCAGAATGGCCAAAACCATGAAGGCGGCCGTCGTCCGTCAGTTCGGAAAACCCCTCACCATCGACGAGGTGCCGATGCCGGAACCGGGCGAAGGCTTGATTCAGGTGGCCATTCAGGCGTCTGGCGTCTGTCACACCGACCTTCACGCCGCCGAAGGCGACTGGCCGGTGAAGCCCAATCCCCCCTTCATCCCCGGTCACGAAGGCGTCGGTTACGTTTCGGCGGTGGGCAAGGGCGTGAAGCACGTCAAGGAAGGCGACCGCGTCGGCGTGCCATGGCTGTATACGGCCTGTGGCCATTGCCGTCACTGTCTGGGTGGATGGGAAACCCTATGCGAATCCCAGCTCAACACCGGCTACTCGGTCAATGGCGGCTTTGCCGAATATGTGGTGGCCGATCCGAACTTCGTCGGTCACCTGCCCAAAAACATCAGCTTTACGGAAATAGCACCGGTCCTGTGCGCAGGCGTGACCGTCTATAAGGGGCTGAAGGTCACCGACACCAAGCCCGGCGACTGGGTGGTCATTTCCGGCGTCGGTGGTCTGGGCCACATGGCCGTGCAATATGCCAAGGCCATGGGCCTGAACGTCGCCGCCGTCGATATTGACGACGCCAAGCTCGACCTCGCCCTCCGTCTGGGCGCGACCGTGACGGTCAATGCCAAAACGGAAGCCGACCCGGCGGCCTTTATTAAGAAGGCCACCGATGGCGGCGCTCAAGGCGTTCTCGTTACAGCGGTTTCGACCACCGCCTTCAAGCAGGCGCTCGGCATGGTGTCGCGCGGCGGCACGGTGTCCCTGAACGGTCTGCCACCGGGGGAATTCCCGCTCGACATCTTCGGTATGGTGCTCAATGGCGTGACTGTACGCGGCTCCATCGTCGGCACGCGCCTCGACCTTCAGGAATCGCTAGATTTTGCCAGCGACGGCAAGGTCAAGGCGACCATCGCCACCGAAAAGCTGGAAAACATCAATGACATCTTTGCGCGTATGCACAAGGGACAGATCGAAGGCCGCATCGTGCTCGACATGGCCGACTGATCTCCTGAGCGCCTGTGAGGCACAAGCCGACGCACTGCTCCCTCCCCGGCAGCGCGTTTTTGCGTGCCCGCGCCCCCCTCCATTGCCTTGAGATCGCTTTAGAAAGTAGCCCCACGTGCGATTAAATGGACGGGAGATGCCGTTCTATTCGGGGACAAAACCAGTCGCCGAGATGGGACTGAAGCTGGCGTGGTTCAAGCGTTTTATTCAGTAAATGGCTGTGCGACGGGGTCGCGGCGGCTGTTACAACCAGGAGCGCCGCAGCTGGAATCGGACCTTTTCGATCTGGCGCGATGGCATGCGCCTAAAGATCACTCCGTTCGAACGCCACACGGCCATCAGCGGCGAAATCAACGGCCCGCAGCCCCTGTAACTAAAAATCCCGCGCGCCCTCTTTCGCCGCGCGGCCGAAACGCCTATATTGAAATTGTTCCTCCGGGGACTATGGGGATAAACGCCCACGTAATAAGCGGACTGGACCCGGGTGCGATTCCCGGCGGCTCCACCATTTCCCTCCGTTTACGGAGTTTACATGGGGCCGATCAGCATCGACAGACGTGTAAAGGTGTAGCCTTCCCTCAGTTTGAGCCTCTGTGATCGGCTCAAAATTATAGTTGCGAACGATAACTTCGCTTCGGATCAAGCTCTTGCTGCGTAATGCGGCGGATCTAATCCACCTAAACTCCTAGGGTTTAAGCTCCCTAGGCGGGGCCCGCTGGACGCCTGGCAACAGAAGTCCAGCACTTCCCGAACATTTCCAGGGCCTGGCAACAGGACTTAGCCACCTACCCTCTCCAAAGCCATCACAAGTCGGGGAAATCTGGCTCCTGCGGGCATTTTGCTGTTTTGTTTCAGCCGCACCGTGTTAAGTCTGGAGCAGACTCATTCCCCCAATGCAGGTGCCCCGCCCGACATGACCGATACGCCGTCCGTCATTGACCACATGGATTATGCGACCCTGACCCAGAACGCGCTGCGCGGTGTGATCCGCGAAGCCCTGATCAAGGCGTCGCATCCGCACGGCCTGCCCGGAGACCACCATTTCTACGTCACCTTCCTGACGCGCGCCGAAGGCGTGACCATCCCTGACGACCTGCTGAAGCGCTATCCGCGTGACATTACAATTGTGCTGCAACACCAGTATCGCGAACTGAAGGTCGATGGTGACCGCATCAGCGTGACCCTCAGCTTTGGCGGCGTGCCCAAGGTGCTGCGCTTCCCACTGTCGGCCATCACCCGCTTCTATGACCCAAGCGTGCAGTTTATCCTCGAATTCGACGTCGAGGAGCCTCTGGAGGCAAATGACGATGAGGGCCTGATCGCGGAGCCCGCCGCGGCAACCGATGAGGGCAAACCGGCCGATCCCGACACGCCGCCCCCCGATACGGGCCCCAAGGTCGTCTCGCTCGATCAGTTTCGCAAAAAATAGCCTCCGCATTCGCAGGGTTTCGCCAAATGCGCCGACCGTCTGCCCGCTTGATAGCCCTGCTCAGCACCGGGTGCCTCGTTCTGGGGCTGAGCCTGCCGGCGATGGCGGCCACGCCGGTGCCGCCTGTTGAAGCCCCCCCCGTCGAAGCCGCGCCGCCGCAGGCAAGCTCTGCCCCGAACCCGATACCGCGACTTGCGCGGGCGGCCCCACGTCGTGCGGCGCCTGTAGCCGAAGTGACCGAACCCTCTCCCGTCAATCGTCCGGTCAGCCCGGAAGACATCGAATCATTTACCGACGCTACCGTCTCGGCCCTGATGCAGCGCGACCATGTGCTGGGGGTCACTGTCGCCGTAGTGCAGGGCGCCACGCCGCTGCTTATCAAGGGCTATGGCTATGACCGTCTGACTCCGCGTCGGCCAGTCGATGCCCGCACCAGCCTGTTCCGCATCGGCTCGATCACCAAGACCTTTACCTGGATCGCCGTACGGCAGGAGATTGAGGCCGGGCGTATCCAGCTCAATGGACCCGTCGCCGCCTATCTTCCCGAAGATATCTTTGCCAAGGACCGGCGGTTCAAGCCCATCCGCATGCGCGACCTGATGGCCCATACAGCGGGGTTTGAGGACACCTCTCTGGGCCACCTCTTCCGGCTAGAAGACGAGCGCATTGAATCGACCGACACCTATTTCCGCCGTCATGCGCCGCAGCGCCTGCGCGAACCGGGCAGCTTTGCGACCTATTCCAACTATGGGGCAGCGTTAGCCGCCCGCGCGGCCGCCCGCACAGCTGAGGCGAAGGATGTGCCCACCCTGATGGAGGCGCGGATTTTTCGGCCGCTGGGTCTCGCCTCGACCACCCTGCGCGAACCCTACGATCCGGCGCTGATCCACCCCAATGCCGCCGCCGAAGGCCTGCCTGCGCCTATGCCGGGGGGCCTTTCTGATCGCCTGTCGCAGGGCTTCATCTGGGATGGGGCCACCTTCCGGGCGCAGCCCTTCGACCACGCCCTGCCCATGGCCGGGGCGCTGGGGGCTTCGACTACGGCTGCGGACATGGCGCGTTATATGTCGCTGCTGCTGGGCAATGGCAGCTTCGACGGCGTGACCCTGTTCGGCCCAGCCTCGGCTCAGGCCTTCCGCTCGCCGCTCTTGACCATGCCCAAGGGCTATAATGGCTGGGCGTCCGGCATGCGTATCGGGGAGACGGCGCATGGGTTGAAGATCTATGGTCACACGGGCGCAACCTTGTGGTTCAACGCCAATATAATTTTGGTGCCCGAACGCAATTTGGGTATCTTCATCGCCGCCAACACCGAAACCGGCGACACGCTGACGCGCGCCTATCCCGAACTACTGATCCAGCACGTGGAAGGTAGCGTGACACCGGCCCCGCGTCAGCCGCCTCAGACTTATGCCGCCGATCGCGCCTATTTTGACTCCTTGCGCGGGGCATATGTTTCGACGCGGCGTGCCTATGGCGGGCTGGAAGGGGCGGTGACGCGACTGATAAACACAGTGGAAGTCGATGCCGATGCACAGGGCCGCCTGATCGTCTCCGCGCCCGACGGATCCTCGGCCTACGTCGCGGCGGCCGCGCGTGGCTTCTTCATCCCGCAGGAGGCGAACCCGCTGGGGCCACAGATTGGCAGTGACGGCCTGCATTTCCTGTTTAGACCGGAGGGCGGCCGCGCCACCGCCTTTGAAACCAGCGCCAATATGGCGCGTTATGAGCGCGTCGGCTGGGCACACCGACCTTCGACTTTATATAATCTGACGGCGCTCATGCTGGGTTCGTGTGTTCTCGTGCTGATGGGGCTCAGCCGCGTGGGTCAGCGCGATCACCCAACCGAGGCGCAGGTCGCCGCGACATGGATTTCCTACGCTACTGCGGCCGTGTGGATACTCGCCATCGCCCTGTTCAACACCTGGCGTCAAGGCCTGAGCGGCGATCCCAGCGCCTTGTTCACCCATTGGCCCAGCGGTCAGTTGCAGATGGCGTCGTGGCTGGCGGTTCTGGCCTCTTTGGCCACCCTGTTTCAGCTCGGCAGCCTCTACCGCGTCTATGAAGAGGCCCATTATCACGCCGACGGCTGGGCTATGTGGCAAAAAGCGGCGCATACGGCGCTCAATATCGGCTGGCTGTGCTATGCTATCCTGCTTATGAGTTGGGGAGCACTCACGCCGTGGGGCTAAACCCGCCCCCCTACGGCTTTAGTGCATAGACGCGGATATGGATTTGCTCGCGCTCGCCTTCGAAGCGTTCGACCAGCAGCCGCGCCACCTGACTGTCGTCGTGGAAGACAAACCCCTTGATGGCATCAAGCAGCGCCTTAGCGAGGTTATCAAGGTCCATCCACGGCGGATCACCAACGTGCTCCATGCGGATTTCCACCGCGTAGTCGCCCCAGGCCGGCCGCGCCCCCCGCCACTCCTTACGGAAAAACTCATAGACCAGCGGCTTGTAATATTTGGCCTGTGTGGTCAGCCCGTCAATGAAGAGTTCGATCCCCTCATCGGTTTCGCGCGCCCGCACCTTGCCGAAGGTGGTCCATGTCACGGCACAGTCCTCACCGGCACCGTAATATCGCAGACTGAAAAATCTGCACCTTTTTCAGCCCGTTTCGCCTTGACCAGCGCCGCAAAGGCCGCGCCGGTGATGTTCATGATCTCCAATTTCGGACGCTCAGCCGCGGGCATATCGGCCAGCAACCGCACATGATTCATCGCGTCGGGTTGAGCCGAGGGTTCGCCCACCTTCAGGGCCGCCAGAGCATCGAAGCCCGACACGACCCGGCCCACGACCGTATAGTCGCGGTCAAGTCGCGTGACCGTATCACGCATCAGATAAAGCTCGCTATTGGCCGAGTCAGTGGCTTCGCCTCGCCCCATGCCCAGCACGCCACGGCAGTGCGTCCCCCAGGCTCGCACAGCAAGGCTCCCATCGCTGGCGGGCGGTATATGCCGGTCGGTCATCGCCACATAGGGCACGGCACCCATAAAGCCGGTCGTTGCCCCGTCCGGTTGCGCCACCACTGTGTGCGGCACCGAGTCGCTCAGCCTGAACACTGCCTCCAACGGTAGGTCCGGCAGGGCGCTGCGACCACCGTCCTTGTTGTCAGGATTGCCGGTCTGAGCCACAAAATGATCGATCACGCGATGAAACAGCAGGCCGTTATAAAACCCCTGCCGCGTCAACTGTTTGATGCGCGCCACACCCTGCGGCGCCATTTGCGGGCTAAGGGCGATGATCACCCGCCCCTGCGTCGTCTCCAGGATCAGCGTATTGTCGGCATCAAGCGGCGTCCAGTCCTGCGCGACCGCTGTCGTCGCCAGCAACGCCAATACCGCAATGACTCCCGCCCCCCAAGCTTTCATCACGCCTTCTCCACGAAGCTGTCGATGACCTTCTTCTCACCCGAGATGTCGAAATTGACCACCAGCTTGTTGCCCTCGGTTTCGACCACATGGCCATAGCCGAACTTGCTGTGGAAGACGCGGGCGCCAACAGTAAGGCCCTTGGAGGGTTGCGGCTTGGCGACAGGTTGGCGGTGCGGTTGCGGTTTTTTCTCGAGCCGACTCATATCGACGCCGGACAGTCGCTCGCTGAAGCGGCCCTCGGCTTTCGCTTCGCTCTTCGTGTGGTTAGGCTGATAACCCGCACGGTCCCAGCGGCTTTCTTGCGACTGCCAGCCGGCCTGATTATAGCCGGTCTGCGATGTCGCCTCGACGTGGTCGATGGGCATTTCGTCGATAAAACGCGACGGAATCTGGCTGGTCCAGCGGCCAAAAACCTGGCGATTGGCGACAAAACTGACCCGAGCAATCTCACGCGCCCGCGTCAGCCCGACATAGGCCAGCCTCCGCTCCTCTTCCAGCCCTTTCAGGCCGTTTTCGTCCATCGAACGCTGCGACGGAAAAACGCCCTCTTCCCAACCCGGCAGGAAGACCACCGGGAACTCCAGCCCCTTGGCGGCGTGCAGGGTCGAGATACGCACGCTGTTTTCGCCATTGTCACGCTCCAGATCCATGACCAGCGACACATGCTCCAGATAGGCTTCGAGATTTTCGAAGTCCTGCATGGCGTTCATCATTTCCTTGAGGTTGTCGATGCGCGTCCCGCCCGACGTCTTGTCAGCGCGCTGCATGTCGTAATAACCGCTTTCAGTAAGTACCATATCCAGCAGGGCGTCGTGCGATGTGCTTTTCAGCGCCGCAACCCAGCGGTCGTAATCGCGCAGGAAGCCGATCAGCGGCGTTTTGGCCCGCGCAGGCAGTTCATCGGTCTGCACCAGATCGCGCACCGCGGCCATAACGCTTTGCCCGGCCAGCCGCGCCTGCATCAACAGCTTCTGCACCGTGGCGTCACCTATGCCGCGCTTGGGCACATTGACAATGCGCTCAAAGGCCAGATCATCGTCTTCCGACTGGATCAGGCGCAGATAGGCGATGGCGTCGCGGATTTCCGCCCGCTCAAAGAAGCGCGGGCCGCCCACCACGACATAGGGAATTTGCAGCATCAAAAAGCGTTCTTCAAAAGCTCGCATTTGGAACGAGGCGCGTACCAGAACAGCCATGTCCGAATAGGCACGGCCCTCCCTTTTTAGGCGCTCGATATCCTCAGCGACGCCCTGCGCCTCCGCGGCACCGTCCCACAGGCCCTGCACACGTACCTTTTCGCCCCCCTGCTGATCGGTGAACAGGGTCTTGCCCAGACGCGCGCTATTGGCGCGGATCAGGCCCGACGCAGCCGACAGGATATGCTGGGTCGAGCGGTAGTTGCGCTCCAGCCGGATCACCTTGGCGCCCGGATAGTCGCGTTCGAACTTGAGGATGTTATCGACCTCAGCCCCGCGCCAGCCGTATATAGACTGATCATCATCCCCCACGCAGCAGAGGTTACGATTGGCATTGGTGAGAATTCGCAGCCACAGATACTGCGCGATATTGGTGTCCTGATACTCGTCCACCAGCACGTACTTGAAGCGGCGGTGATAGTGTTCGAGGATGTCCGTATGCTCGCTGAAGATTTTCAGCGTGTGCAGCAAAAGGTCGCCAAAATCGCAGGCGTTCAATACCCGCAGGCGTTCCTGATATTCGGCGTAGAGTTCCGGCCCCTTGTTGAAGGCGAACTGTGCGCCTTCGTCGGCGGACATCTTCGCCACCTTGTCCGGCGTCAGCCCTTTGTTTTTCCATTGGTCAACAAAATGAGCCATCAGCTTGGGCGGGAACCGCTTTGTGTCGATGCGCCGCGCCTCCATGATCTGCTTGAGAAGGCGGGTCTGATCGTCGTCGTCAATGATGTTGAAGCTCGACTTCAGCCCCACCAGCTCGGCATGACGGCGCAGCATCTGCGCAGCAATCGAGTGGAAGGTGCCGAGATTAGACAAACCTTCCGCCGATGGCCCCACCAGCCGCGTCGTGCGCTCGCGCATCTCGCGTGCCGCCTTGTTAGTGAAGGTAACGCATAGGATTTCCCACGGCCTGGCCAGCCCCTGCGCCAGTATGTGAGCGATGCGCGTGGTCAAAACGCGCGTCTTGCCCGTACCTGCTCCGGCCAGAACGAGCACCGGCCCCTCGGTCGAACGCACGGCGTCGGCCTGTTCAGGATTGAGACCTTTGAAAAAATCGCTGCTGAAGGAGGCCCCGTTGACCGAGGCCCGCTGACTGATAGGGATGGAAACGTCTTCGTTCATGCCGCCCAGTCTAGCCCGTTCGCCGGACGGAACCAAACGGAAACATCACACTTCAAAGCTTATGCACAGCCCCGCCCCGCCCCTCAGACGCCCTCCGGCTTGCGTTTCTTGCTGCCGCCTGCCTTCTGCTGCACGAAGGCTAGGGCCGACAGACGGCAGAAGGAGGCGAGCAGGCTTTCGCCGCGCTTCGTATCCAGCTCGGCGATCAGCGCCGCCAGACTGATTCGGCGCTCTTTGGCCATCGTCTCCAGCACCACCCAGAACTCCGGCTCCAACGCAACAGAAGTCGCGTGTCCGGCAAGATTAACCGATCTCTTTCTTAAACCCGGCATAGTGTCCCTCCTGTCCAGGCAACGCTTTGCAGCATCAACACGCCCCCGGCGACGCTGCACTCTTTGTGAATTCAATGGACGACATCGGTATAAACCCAACAATTCTGGTTTATTATTGTGGTAATATTAAACCGCTACATCCTTGGTCGTGAAAATACCATGTAAACTCTTGTCATCTTACATAAAAACGTCAACTGTTTTCGGAATTATCCACATCCTTACGTTTCTGTCCGTCAAACAGCCGCAGGCGACGCGCCTCGTCCTCACGCGCCGCACGGCGCACATGACCGGGCAGCCCGAAAGTGACCCGGTTCTGAGCGGCCTGCGCCTTGTCGCGCTCGCGCTGCCGCGTCTTGCGTGCCTTGTTCAGATTGATCACGTCACTCATGAATTTAACTCAGGTCTTACTCTGGACCGCAAACTCCAGACCGATGCATTTTTTAAACGCAGCGTCAACAATCGTTCATTATACAACGCTGTCGTTGCAAATAAAAGAAAATTAAGCTGCGCTCGAAACTAAAGCCTTTATGATTTTCATCAAAACACCGTTACGCCAAAAGCGCAACCCGTCGTTTTATTCTCATTTTCCGGAAACAACGCATGACCCTCATTCTCAACATTCTGTGGTTCATCTTCGGTGGCTTTGCAGCCGGTCTAGCCTGGTGTCTGGGCGGCTGCGTGCTGGCAATCACCATTGTAGGCCTGCCATGGGCCGGGGCGGCCTTTCGCATCGCTGGTTTCAGCTTTTTTCCGTTTGGAAAGGCTATTGCCGACCGGGACCTCACGACCGGTCAGAGCGATCTGGGTACGGGGGGCATGGGCGCGCTTATGAACATTGTGTGGATTCTTCTGGGCGGCTGGTACATCGCGCTAGGTCATCTGGTTCTGGCGCTGGCTCAGGCGATAACCATCATCGGCATCCCGTTTGCCCTCAAAAATGTGCAACTGGCGTGGCTGGCGCTGGCCCCCGTCGGCAAGATCGTCATTGAAAAGCCCTGATCCCCTCCTTTAGATACTCCGATAACCTGTTCCGGAGAGTCAGATGGATTTGGATCGACGCACCCTGATGACCAGCGGGCTGGGCTTCGGAATGGCCGCCACCTCCGGTGCCCTTGCCCAAGCGCCCGGCGTCGGCACAGAACTTAAGGACCTGCGCGGCACAACCCTGCCGCCAGAAACGACCGAATATGTCGATCTGTGGCCGACGGGTCCGGCGGGTTTGCTCAAGAGCGAACTCAGCGAAGTCGTCAAAACCGCCCCCACGCCGCCCCCACGCCGGCTGGTCAACGGCGTTATCCGCCCGCGTCTGGCCGTCTATCGGCCACAAAAGCCGAACGGCGGCGCGCTGCTGGTCATTCCGGGCGGCGGCTACACCTATATCTCAGTCGATAACGAAGGCCACAATGTCGGGCGCGTATTTTCGGCGCAGGGCCTGACCGTCTTTGTCCTTTACTATCGCCTGCCAGCCGAAGGCTGGGCGCAAGCGTCGGATGTGCCCTTGATGGACGCCCAGCGTGCCATGCGCCTGATCAAGGCGCGCGCCAAAGACTTTCAGATCGATCCGGCTCGCGTCGGTGTGATGGGGTTCAGCGCCGGGGGGCACCTATGCGCTTCACTGGCTACCGGCTATGGCGCACCCGTCTACGGGGCTGTCGATGCGATAGACGCGCAGGATGCCCGCCCCTACCTGTGCGCGCCGATCTATGCGGTTATCTCGATGAAGCCCGGCCTGACCCACGCGGGGTCACGCAGCAACCTCGTTGGGGCAAATGCCAGCGAGGAGATCACCGCCCGCTATTCGACGGAAAACCACGTCACACCGCAGACACCCCCGGCCTTTCTGCTGCACGCCGAGGACGACGGAGCCGTGCCGGTAGAAAACACCCTGGCCTTTCGCGCGGCGCTTAAAGCGGCTGGGGTCAATGTCGAAACTCACCTTTACCCGAAGGGCGGGCATGGCTTCGGCATCCTGTCGCCCGCTGTGCCATGGAGCGATTTGTTCCTGCATTTTGCGCGGCAACAGGGCCTGTATAGCCAGACAAATGCCTTGTAAAACATTCGAAACTTACCCCCAGGTCAACTGTAACCTTGTTAAATACTTTTCATGACTCAGGTTTAATTTGACCCGGATCGCCCGTTGCGAGATGTGTGTTGAGGCAGGGTCCGGCTTATCGGACCTCTGCAGATGTTGGAAACCCTGTTGATGCGCGTACTGGCCTGCACATCCCTGACCCTGCTGCTGCCTCTGGCCTATCCTGAGATGGCGCTGGCCGCTGAAAACCGAATCGAGCTGCAAAATCTGGCCGCCCGCGTGGTAGTGGTGACGCAGGCGCGTCAGGACATCGATGTGCGCGTGAAGGCCGGCCCCCGCAACATGCCTCAGATTACGCTGCGCCGTCAGGGTGACCGCGTCATCGTCAACGGCAATGTCAGTGGTCGGGATCAGTCGTGCGGTAGTGGCGGCGCAAGCCTGTTCGCATTCAATATCGGCGACCGCGGCGTCACCACGGTGAAGGTGGCCGGAATGGGGCAACTTAACCTGTCTGACCTACCGACCGTCTATGTCTATGGTCCGCAGGATATGGAGATCGTCAGCAAGGGCGCGGTCTATGGCAATGTATCTGAGGCCGGCAGCCTGAAACTCAGCGTGCAAGGTTGCGGTGACTGGAACGTCGGTCCCGTCCGCGGCGCACTGACCCTGATCAATAGCGGCTCAGGCGACACCCATGCCGCCAGTGGCGGCGACAGCGAAGTCGTTAGTACTGGGTCCGGCGATGTGCATATCGGCGGCGTGCGTTCGCTCAAACTGTCGCAGTCCGGTTCCGGCGATGTCAGCGTCGGCTCGGTCAGCGGCACCTTGTCGGCGGCTAGCGCCGGGTCGGGCGATATCAGCATCGGTGCGGTTAGCGGCCCAGTCGAAATCAGTATGGCCGGGTCCGGTGACGTGGTAGTGGCCAAGGGCCGCAGCCCGACGCTTAAAATCGCCGTGATGGGGTCAGGCGACGTGCATTTTGGTGGCGAAGCGAAGATGGTTGAAGCCGCCGTGGTCGGCTCGGGCGACGTTTTTGTCGCGCGCGCCACCGGTACGGTTCAAAAGAAAGTGCTCGGGTCAGGCGACATCAATATCGGCGGTCAGTAATCAACCCGCTGCGAATCAGCTGAAATCGTCCGCATCGCGAAGACGCCGCCGCAGGACGGCACGCAAAACCGAGATGCCCACAATCAAAGGCGCCAATGCCAGAACATAGGCCTTGCGCCACAGGCTGTCGGCGCGCTTGCGGAAATAATAGACGAGCCCCAGCCCCTTGTTCATCTCGACAAATACCGGGTCCACGCGCGACGTATGGCCTTCGTGGATGACCTCGGCAGTCGGATGGAACAGCACCGCGCCGCCCTTTTTTCGGATGCGCCAGCACAGGTCCACGTCTTCGACGTGCAGGAAGAAGCGCGTGTCAAAGCCACCGACTGACAGGAAGTCGGCGCGCGAAATGCAGAAGCAGGCCCCTGACACCGCCGCCACCGGTGCCGGGCTTTCCGGCAGGGGCTCATGCTCACGGTGAATTTCGTAGGCGCAGAGGAAGGGTAAGTATTTCGACAGGCGCATCAATGAGACCAGAGTCGTCACAGGCGTGACTTCTCCGCGCCGTGACCCACGTTGTTCAGTGCCGTCTGGATTAAGGACACGGGCCCCGACCAAGCACGGGCGGGGTGTCTTGAGTGCCGTATCGACCAGCGCCTCGACCGCGCCATCGCACAGTATGGCATCGGGATTGAGAAAAACGACCCACGGCTGCGTGGCCAGTTGGGCCCCCATATTGGCCGCGCGGGCAAATCCAATATTGCCGTGCCCCTGCACTAGCAGGACCCGCTCATAGGCGTCGTCGATCTCACGCAGCAACTCAATGGTTCGCTCAGACGAGCCGTTGTCGATCAGGATCAGTTGCTTCACCGCCGTCTCGGCCAGAACCCGTTCGATCGAGTCGAACAGGATACGGCCGGAGTGATAGGCGATGATGACGACCGTTACACCGCGCGTGTCCCGAGTGGGCAGGACGATGTCTGTGCCAGGGACCAGACTTTCGGCCTCACCCGCCGCCAGCCTTTGGGCCTTGAGCAGATCTCGGATCGTGGGCGGGAGGGTACGTTTCATACGGCGGCTTTAAAAACTTATTTCAAATCAGGCGGCAGGCTTTCGGTACGCAACTGTTCAGCGGCACTATCGACCGACAAAACGGTCTGCCCTTCCTGACCCAAATAACGCAGGGCCACTTCACCGGTTTCGGCTTCTTTGCGGCCGACCACTGCGATCACCGGCACCTTGGCCAGCGAATGCTCGCGGATTTTATAGTTAATCTTCTCATTGCGAAGGTCCGTGTCAACCCTGAGTCCAACTGAACGCAATTTTGACGCAACCTGTTGCGCGTAATCATTAGCATCAGACGTAATCGGCGCAACTACCACTTGTATGGGAGCCAGCCATAGCGGGAACTTGCCCCCGTAATTTTCGATAATTATGCCGATAAAGCGCTCGAAAGATCCCAGAATCGCGCGGTGTAGCATCACCGGACGCTGACGCGACCCGTCTTCGGCGACGTATTCAGCCCCCAGACGCTCCGGCAGCACGTAGTCGAGCTGGATCGTGCCGCAGGTCCAGGTGCGGCCGATGGCGTCGCGCACAATAAAGTCGAGCTTCGGCGCATAAAAGGCCCCGTCGCCTTCGGCAATGACAGGCTCCACACCCGCGGCGCGAGCGGCCTCGGCCATCTGCGCCTCAGCCTTGTCCCAAAATTCGTCAGACCCGGCGCGCACCTCCGGACGGGTGGCCAGCGCGATATGTTCGGCCTGCATCCCTAGATCGGCGTGCACCTGACGGCAAAGGGTGATGAACTTTGTAGTTTCCTCGACGATCTGGTCTTCGCGGCAGAAGATATGCGCGTCGTCCTGCGTGAATCCGCGCACGCGCATCAGGCCGTGCAGCGAGCCCGACGGCTCATAACGGTGGCAGGCCCCGAATTCAGCCATGCGGATCGGTAGTTCCTTATAGGAACGTAGACCCACCTTGAAGATCTGCACGTGGCCGGGGCAGTTCATCGGTTTCAGGCTGAGGGTTTCACCTTCGACTGTCTCACAGACGAACATGTTGGGGCGGTACTTGTCCCAGTGCCCCGACTTTTCCCAGAAGGTGCGGTCGAGCACCTGCGGCGTCTTAACTTCAACATAGCCCGCGGCATCGAGACGCCGGCGCATGTAGGCCTCCAACGTCCGCCACAGCGTCCAGCCGTGCGGGTGCCAAAATACCATCCCGCGCCCCTCTTCCTGCATGTGGAAGAGGTTCATCTGACGGCCCAGCTTGCGGTGGTCGCGCTTTTCGGCCTCTTCGAGGCGCGTGATGTAGGCCTGAAGGTCCTCTTCGGACGTCCAGGCCGTACCATAGATTCGCTGTAGCTGCGCATTATTGTGGTCGCCGCGCCAATAGGCTCCGGCGAGCTTGGTAAGCTTGAAGGCCTTGCCGATAAATTTCGATGACGGGAAGTGCGGACCGCGGCACAGGTCCTTCCAGCTGTCGCCGTGGCGATAGACAGTGATAGTCTCCGTGCCGGGCAGGTCGCGGATGATTTCGGCCTTATAATGTTCGCCGATCTCTTCAAAATGCTGGATGGCCGCATCGCGCTCCCACACTTCGCGCACGATCTTATCGTCGCGGTCAACCAACTCCTTCATCTTCTTTTCGATCTTGGGGAGGTCGTCGAGGCTGAATGGCTCATCGCGCGCAAAGTCGTAGTAGAAGCCGTCTTCGATGGCCGGGCCGATGGTGACCTGCGTGCCGGGGAACAGCTCCTGTACCGCCTGCGCCAAAAGGTGAGCGGTATCGTGGCGGATAACCTCCAGCAGGGCCGGGTCTTCGCGTGTCAGGATTTCGATGGCGGCGCTGCTCTCGATGGGGCGGTCGAGATCGTAAAGGTCTCCGTTGAGGCGGAGCATCGCCGCCTTTTTGGCGAGAGACTTCGACAGACCCTCCGCTATGCTGCGTCCGGTTACGCCTGACTCATAGGAACGAACGGCGCCGTCGGGAAAGGTTAGGTCAATCATGTCTTCTCTCACTCTGTGTCCAGTCCATACGACAGACCAGGACGGTTAAGCCGCGCCCCTACGACAGGCGACGGCAGTCAGTTTTTATCGTCTTTTAGCGGCACCGGATCGTACCCGTGGCCCCCGCCAGGACGGCACCGGCAGATACGCTTAAATCCCAACCATGACCCTTTTATAGGGCCATGCACGATCAGGGCTTCGGCGGTAAATTCCGAACAGGTCGGCGCAAAGCGGCAGCCCTGCCCAATCAGGGGCGAAAGGCTGAGCTTGTAGGCCCTGAGCCCCATTCTCACGGCCTTGGCATAGAGACGCCCCATGCGGCAATACCTTTTTGGCGAAAAGTATCAACTGTTTCCGATATTTTGCTCTGAATAGCAATGGCGACTGCAACGCCATCACACAACAATCACTTGACGATCACGAATTCGTGATAAATCTTCGCTCCACTCTAAGAGGAGATGCGGGGATGAAAACACTACTGCCATTGCTGGCTGTAATCCTTGGGTTGGGACTGGGCGCGTGCACCAAACCTGGAGAGGAGGCGGCCGTGTCGATGGGCGACGCCGTAGTCGGTCCGGACATGGACAAAACAGGCCCTTTCGAAAATTTCGAACGCCTGACCCTTGCCGCAGTGCCAACTGAAGACACGCCTCCCGATTCCAAACTCATGCGTATAGAAGTGAAAAAGGGCTCAGGCGAGGACATTGCTACCCTTTACAACCTTCTATCCGATCATAAGCCTTATCTCGCAGGCGTGACCTACCATCCCTTCACGCCCGTTGTCGCCGAAACCAATGCAGATCGAAAAGACTACTGGATCGTTGGTCTGAACCTTTCGCGCACCCCCGACCGGTCGGTCTATTCAATCCTGCGTTTTCCGCATGGCTCGGCCTTTACGCGAGGGCAAACCGTGCAGGTCGAATACCTGAATTTGGGCTGTTTCGATTTGTCGATAGCGCGCACGCCCGTATCCGCTTACGATCCAGCAAACGCTGAACCGACCTTCGAACCGGAATTTGCGGCGGAAGCTGATCAATGCGAATTCAACAGCCTGACCGAGGCCTACGCGGTCACGCCCTTGGTGCTGCGCAAGTACGATCAAATAAAGCACTTTCCGGACGCGCCTAAGCCTAACTGGCTCCCGCTGACTGTGACGGTTGAGTGATCTCAGCCCGCCCTTCCCGCCGCCTCAACGGTGGCCTCTAGCGCCAGTAGGGTAGAGGCGTGGCGTGCCGGAAAGTCCTTCACCGATTGGAGGATGGCGAAATCGGCAAAGCGCTCAGGATAGTCAAACGCGCCGCCTTTGAGCATGGCCTTCATCGCATCGCGCGCGGCGATGACCTCGACGACCGGTGCCTCGATGACGCTTTGGCTCAATATGGCGGCGGCGGCCTGACCCAGGGCGCAGGCTTCGACCTCCTGCGCAAAGTCGGTGATCACGCCGTCCGCGAGTTTGACCTCTACATGGATGGTCGAACCGCACAGCTTGGCGGTGCGGTCAGCCGCTCCATCCGGGGCCTTCAGTCGCCCGACGTGGTCGAGCTGAGCTGTGCGGCGCAGAATTTCACGGGAATAAAGCTCGTCGATCATTTTGCCAACCTCCCTCTCCCCCACTGCACAGAGGAGAGATAAGACTTTATATCGTCCCTTCGGCTTTCGCCTTCAAGGCTTCGGCGAATTTGGCAAAGCCTTCGCGCAGATATGAGCGGTATTTCTTCCCCTCACGCTCTGACAGGAAACCCGAAAACTGCGCCCCAATGGCGAAGTCGCACGCCGTGTCAGACAAAATGTTCAGTTCATAGAAGCGGATCAACGAGCCTTCGTAAAACTTCTTCGGCACGCCAATATGGATGTGCGACAGCGGCGACCAGTCCGACACGAACCCATGGATTTCCCAGTCCCCCAGCCCTTCATAATGCTCCATGAAGCGCACAGGTGCGCCAAAACCAAGCTTACCTTTAGCTTCCTTATGGATGGGCGACCACTCCACCCAGCCTTCGATATCCTGAAGAATTTCATAGACCGTATCGACTGGGGTCTGGATGCCGATACGTTTTTCCACCTTTATCGCCATGTTTTAAGCCTTCAGTTTCCAGGTGGCCCCTTCCGGGCCGTCCATGACCTCTACGTTCAGCGCGGTCAGTTCGTTGCGGATACGATCAGCTTCGGCCCAGTTTTTTTCGGCCCGCGCGGTTTTGCGCGCTATTAAAAGGGTCTCGACCTTCGCCGACAGGTCGTCATCGGCCCCGCCCTTGAACCAGCTTTCGGCCTCCTGTTGCAGTATACCCATCAGCGCACCCGCCGCGAGTAGCTGCGCTTTGGCCAGCGGCTTCTCTGACTGGGAAGCCTTTTCCAACGCACTTGCCAGTGCCGACAGTTCAGCCAGCACGCGCGGCGTGGAAAGATCATCACATAGGGCATCGATCACTGCTTCCGGAACCGCCGTTTCGACCACGGGCACGTTAGCGGCCTTGCGCAGGGCCTCGTAAAGCCCGTCTAGACGCTTGCGCGTCTGCACCAGCAGATCACTATTCCAGTCCAGTGGCGCTCGGTAGTGGGCCGACAACAGAGCCAGGCGTATCACCTCGCCCGGGAATTCCTTGATCAGGTCGTGCACCAGCAACACATTGCCAAGCGACTTGGACATCTTTTCGGCATCCATGGTCAGGAAGCCGTTGTGCATCCAGTAGCGGGCGTAGCTCTCTTCTTGATGGCTATGGCCGTGTTGCGCGCAAACGCCCTGCGCAATCTCGTTTTCGTGGTGCGGGAAGATCAGGTCGTGCCCGCCGCCGTGAATGTCAATAGGCAGGCCCAGATTGGCCTCGATCATGGCCGAGCACTCGATATGCCAGCCCGGACGTCCCTCGCCCCACGGCGACGGCCATTTCGGCTCACCAGGCTTGGACGGCTTCCACAGCACAAAGTCCTGTGGGTTCTTCTTATAGGGCGCCACCTCGACGCGTGCCCCAGCGATCATGTCGTCCAGCGAGCGGTTGGAAAGCGCCCCGTAAGCCCTGTAACTTTCGACGTCGAACAGCACATGGCCTTCGGCCGCATAGGCGTGGCCGTTGCGGATTAGAGCGGCAATCTGCGCAACGATGGCGCTCATATTCTGCGTTACGCGCGGCTGGATCGTCGGCTCCAGGGCGTTGAGCGCCCGCATGTCGGCATTATAAATGTCGGCAAATTTCGAAGTGATGACATCAATATCAACCCCTTCGGCCATGGCCTTCTGGTTGATCTTGTCATCGACATCAGTGATGTTACGGGCGTAGATGACCGCCTCTTCGCCGTAGATATAACGCAGCAGACGGAAGAGAACGTCGAAAACAACGACTGGGCGCGCATTGCCGATATGGGCGTAGTTATAAACCGTCGGTCCACAAACATACATCGTCACGCGCTGTGGGTTTTTCGGCACAAAGTCCACCTTGTGGCGTTTGAGCGTGTCGCTGAGTCGCAGTTTCATGACGATTTCTGTTGAACTCCGTGAAGTTTGCCCCATATAGACGCGGCAAGGGTTGGCTTCCAAGCGATTATATCGCTGGCAATCCAATTCCTGCGCAGGATCGTAAACCGCCTGCAAACTTTCAAGGGGTCTTATGTTAGTGACCCCGGCAGAGGGATGCCACGCGTCATTCCGGGACCGTCGTCCCGGCGCCACTCGGCCCTCCGGAGATATAAAAGTATGGACAGCCTCGACCCGAATTCCCGCCCGCACAGCGAAGACCCGCTGACTCAAGCACTCGCTCAAACGCGTAGCAAGGGCTTTAGCGAAATCCTCAATGTCGAGCGTCCGTCGAAGGAAGAGGCTATGGCCGCCGTGCGCACGCTTCTGGCTTGGGCCGGCGACGATCCCACGCGCGAAGGCCTGATCGACACGCCCAAGCGCGTCGTCGAAGCCTATGACGAGTGGTTCTCCGGCTATCAGGCCGATCCAGCCAAGGAACTGTCGCGCACCTTTGAAGACGTGCAGGGCTATGATGACATGGTCATGTTGCGCCATATCGACGTCGAATCGCACTGCGAACACCACATGGCGTCCTTCCTCGGGAAGGCCTACGTAGCCTACATGCCGACCGCCAAGGTGGTAGGTATCTCCAAGATCGCGCGAGTTGTCGAAATTTTCTCCAAGCGCCTGCAAACGCAGGAAACCCTGACCAAGCAGATCGCCGACGCCATAGAGCAGTCGCTTGCCCCGCTTGGCGTCGCCGTACTGATCGACGCCGAGCATCAATGCATGACGACTCGCGGCGTCCACCACAAGAACGTCACCACGGTCACCACCCGCTTTACCGGCGTGTTCAAGGCCGACCTGGCGCTTCAAGACCGTTTTATGCGCTTCTGTCAGGCCTGATCCGGCGCACACTTCACGCTTTTAACGCCCGGCGGTCATGAGAGCGCCGGGCGTTCGTGTCTCAGGGGAGATGGTCGCAAAAGCGTCATGAAGAAATTGTAATCCCGCGTGAACGAACCCCTTTACATTTGCGCGAGCTTTGTCCTAAATCGGTTTGTGAAATTCGCGCCTGCATTCCGGCGGGCGGTTGTTTAATGCCTCATGCCTCCCGACAGGTGGCTCAGAGGGTCTTACGGGAGTTACATCATGGGCGCTAAGCTCGGTGGCGGCGGCGGTTCTCGCTATAACGTCGAACAGAATTCCGACATCAACGTCACGCCGTTCGTTGACATCATGCTCGTGCTGCTGATCATCTTCATGGTGTCCGCGCCTATGGCCACCGTGTCGATCAAGCTCGACATGCCGCCCCCGATTCCGAGTGATAAGCCCCTCGATAAGCCGAAAGATCCGGTCTTTATTTCGATTCAAGGCACGGATGACATCTATATCGGTGCCAAGAAGACCTCGCTGGCCACCCTGCCGGCTGATTTGGCTGTGGCTCTGGAATCGCCGAACCCCACCGAAGAGCGCGTTCTGGT
The DNA here is from genome assembly GCF_000175215.2 of Asticcacaulis excentricus CB 48. Classification (NCBI taxonomy): domain Bacteria; kingdom Pseudomonadati; phylum Pseudomonadota; class Alphaproteobacteria; order Caulobacterales; family Caulobacteraceae; genus Asticcacaulis; species Asticcacaulis excentricus. The sequence continues at coordinate 1,902,909 of NC_014816.1, forward strand.
GCGCGGCGATGCCGACATCGAATATAATGACTTCATGTCGGTGCTGAACACACTTCAGGACAACGGCTACTTCAAGGTCGCTCTGATCAACGAAGACCTGTCGTAAGCGACAACGCCGAAACGATGCCATGACACGCCGGAAGTCCGCTTCCGGCGTGTTTTGCGTTTCCCTCCTCACCCGGCCTCTCCTCCTAAACGAGGAGAGAAGGTTTTCATGACCCCTGACGACGACATAGATGACGATCTGCCGCTGGCCAGCAATGGCGAGACGCACGACCTTGTGCTGACCTCGGACATGGCCGGAGACAGGCTAGACCGCGCGCTGTTGCCGCTGCTGCCCGACCTGTCGCGCGCCCGTCTTCAGGCCCTGATCAGCGACGGGCATCTGAGCCACGACGGACAGACAATCGCCGATGGCAAGCATAAGGCCAGGGCCGGGCTCTACCGCCTGTTCGTCCCTGCCCCCGTCTCGGCGATTCCCGAAGCACAGAACTTGCCGCTGGAGGTGCTGTATGAGGACGCCCACCTGATAGTGGTCAACAAGCCAGCCGGCATGGCCGCCCACCCGGCCCCCGGCACGGCGGATGGGACTCTGGTCAATGCCCTACTGTTTCACTGCGGCGAATCGCTGTCGGGTATCGGCGGCGTCCTGCGCCCCGGCATTGTCCATCGTCTCGACAAGGACACCTCCGGCGTCATGGTGGCGGCCAAGTCCGACGCCGCCCATCGCGGCTTAAGCGAGTTGTTTTCTCGCCACGATATCGACCGCGCCTATGAGGCATTGGTGCGCGGCGCACCGAAAACCGCCTCAGGCACGGTCACCACGCGTATCGGCCGCTCACCCCACGACCGCAAAAAGATGGCCGTTCTTAAAAGCGGCGGGCGCGAAGCCATCTCCCACTACCGCACATTGAACAGCTTCGGCGGTGAGAAACCCGTCGCGGCCCGCGTGCGCTGCACGCTGGAAACCGGACGCACCCATCAAATTCGCGTGCACATGGCCTATCTAGGCTGTCCGTGTCTGGGAGATCCGGTCTATGGTTCCGGTGCGCCGCACAGGGCGGTCGCCGAAGCGCTGAAAACCCTGTCCTTCGCGCGTCAAGCCCTGCACGCCGCGCATCTGGGCTTCGTCCATCCTGTCACGGGCGAGCGTCTCGCCTTTGAAGCCCCCCTGCCGGCGGATATGGCAGACCTTCTGAGCGCTTTGAAATTGCTTTAATTTTAATTTTTGAACCAGTCCGCATAAAATAATTTTTACACCGGGCCTTTTTTTCCCCGCCGGAGCACCTACATGGAAAAGGAAGACAAAAGCCTGTCCTACACGCGCAGCCACCGGCTGTCGTCTCAGGGGGATGCGCCGATGCCGGACACAAATTCAGGATCAAATTCTGGACCCTTCGATGGGTCCGAAGGGGACGCTACCATGAGCACCAGCTCGCTGACCTCGAATGCCCTAAGCATGCCCAATCCGTCTGTGCTGTCGCCGGACGGCGGCCTGAACCGTTATCTGTCGGAAATCCGTAAATTCCCCATGCTGGCCAAGGATGAGGAATTCATGTTGGCCAAGCGCTGGGCCGAACATGCCGACCCCAAAGCGGCGCATAAGCTCGTCACCTCGCACCTGCGGCTGGTGGCCAAGATCGCCATGGGCTATCGCGGCTATGGCCTACCGATCGGTGAAGTGATCTCTGAAGGCAATGTGGGCCTAATGCAGGCGGTCAAGAAGTTCGACCCGGACAAGGGCTTCCGTCTGGCCACCTACGCGATGTGGTGGATCAAGGCCGCCATTCAGGAATACGTCCTGCGCTCGTGGTCGCTGGTCAAAATGGGCACCACCGCCGCGCAGAAAAAGCTATTCTTCAACCTACGTAAGGTGAAGTCGGAAATCAGCGCCCTCGAAGAAGGCGACATGCGCCACGAACAGGTCGCGCAGATCGCTACAAAGTTGGGCGTTTCCGAAGACGACGTGATCAGCATGAACCGCCGCATGTCCTCGCCTGATTCTTCGCTCAATGCGCCGCTGCGCGTCTCTGAGGGCGATTCGGAATGGCAGGACTGGCTGGCCGACGACTCGACCCCGTCTCAGGAAACCGTCCTGGCGGACTCCGAGGAGTACAAGCTGCGTATGAGCCTGCTCGAAGAGGCGATGGGGGAACTGAACGAACGCGAACGCGCCATCCTGACGGCCCGCCGCCTTCAGGAAAACCCGACCACGCTCGAAGACCTGGCCGACCGCTTTGGCGTGTCGCGTGAGCGCGTGCGTCAGATCGAAGTCCGCGCCTTCGAAAAGCTGCAAAAGGCGATGATGGCCTCGGCTCAGGGGTAAAAAAGGTGCGCGTCACGGTGAGCGATCCACGCCCCACAGACGTAATCTAATATGACACGGCGGCCGTCTTACCTGCGGTCGCCGTATTTTTTTATTACGGAGACGCCGATGAAACGACTGATTGCCCTCGTGACCATCTCTACGTTGCTAGCCGGAAGCGCGCTGGCCCAGACGGCCGGCCAAGTCCCGGCTGACGCCACGCCGTACACGCTCGGCGATATTCAGCTCTATAGCCTTCGTGACATGCAGTTCGTCATCCCTAATGACGGCAAGGTGTTCGGCATTGATGCCGGGCCGCAGGCTGTGGCTGAAGTCCTGAAGGCCAACAATGCGCCTACCGACAAGATTACCCTCAGCGTCGATGCCCTGCTGGTGAAAGATGAAGCGCGTCTGATCCTGATCGACACCGGCGTCGGTGGTGTTTTGGGCGACAGTCTGAAAAAAGCCGGCTACGGCCCCGCCGACATCACCGACGTCCTCATCTCTCACCCGCACGGCGACCATATCGGCGGTCTGGTCAAGGAGGGCAAGCCGGCCTTCCCCAATGCCAAAATCCGCATCGCCGAAGCCGACTGGGCGTTTTTGAAAGGACAGGCCAATCAGGCCGCCCTGGTCGCCGCCATCACGCCGCAGGTCGAAACTTTCGCACCGGGGGCCGTCATTACCCCCCACGTCAAGGCGGTGGCCATCGAGGGTCACACGCCCGGCCACAGCGGTTATGAGATCGCGTCGGGCAAGGACAGACTGCTGGCCATCGGTGATGCGGCCCATAGTTCGATCATCTCGCTGGCCAAGCCTGATTGGTCGATCCAGTTCGACACCGACAAGACCGAGGCCAAACAAAGCCGCCGCGCACTTTTGACCGAGCTGGCGAAATCCAACACCCTGATTTTTGCCCCACACTTCCCCTATCCGGGCCTCGGCCATGTGGCGGCCAGTAAAGACGGCTTCGTCTTTGTGCCCGTCAAATAAAAAAAAGTGTTTAGTTCGCAAGCCGATAATTCAACTCCCTTTATCGGCTTGCGCTTTAACGTACCGAGCGGCGCACCAGAAGGCTGCGCCGCGCCGTAAAGGCCAGCACGAACCCACTCAGGAAGGGCGCGCCAACAATACCCTCAGCACGGTCGCCCTCTTCTCCGAAAGCCGCACGGTCGTGCGGGTCCCCCAGCGCGACAAGCAGGCGCGGAACGTCTATGCCGCCGATCTGCAAATCCCTGACCTCGACGTGGCGTACCTTCACCTGCTGGCCATTGACCCCGGTCAGGGCGCTTTCGTTCAGCAGCGGATACTTATCCCATAAGCCGTGTTTGCGCACAAAATCGCCGCGGATATAAAGCGGGCGGCTGGCCCCGGTATCCAGCAAACAATCCAGCTCATGCCCGGCAAAGCGCAGACGAATATGCACCTTGTCCGCACCGCCGGTGATATCGCGCTTGTAAATACTGTCGAGCGGGGCAAAGCCGTTTAGCGGCATATCACCCCCCAGATAGTAGCGAATCTCGCCCCCCGTCTGATCCAGCTGGCAAGGCAGGCGCGTCAGCAGGTCCGCCGACAACAGCCCATCATATTCAGCGGCTTCAAACCCCTTCGAGGCAAACACTTCCCAGTCGTGCAACCCCAGCTGCCCGCCGACGGTGACGTCCGAGACTATGTAGCGCGTCGTATATTCGGTGCCCTTTAGACTGCGGTTGCGCCCCTGCCCGGCGACGGCCAGCCCCAGCTCCGAGGCCAAACTGGCGCGGATGACGGTGTGGCTGGCCCCGGTATCGAGAATGAAGCGATAGGGCCCCTTACCGTTCAGTGTCACCTCTACAATCGGCTTTTTGGAAGCCGACAGGGTGAGCGGTACGCGGATGATCTTGGCCTGCGCGGCAGCACCGCCGGCCCAAAATCCCAGGCCCGCCGCCCCTAAACCCGCGCAAAGATGGCGACGTGTAAGCATGGTCATCCCCCCTTATGGTTTTGGGGAAAGCTAGGCCATACCATGCGCAAAAGCAATCAGGATTGATCAGGCCGCGGTCGACGGGTGACGGTCCTCGATCTTCATAAAGGCCGCCAGGCTGAGGATAGCGGGGCGAATCTGTTTCAGGTCCGGCCATTCTTCGCGCAGCTGGGTCAGGATGGTGCGCACATCGTTGTGGAAGCTTTGGCTGGCGATCGTCTTGCACGCCGGGACCAGCACCTCAAGCTGCGCATACATGGCGCGGCGTGCCTGAAGGGGATCGCTATTATATTGCTCAAAGGCCGCCTTGAGGATGCGCACCGCCTGTTCGACCTGGGCGGTCTTCTGGTCCTTGTTGTCGGCGGCACGTTTGCGCGGGCCGTTATAGTCACCGGAGTTAAACCGACGACGGTCCGGACCGACATAGCCCACAGCCTCGATCCACGGACGCGCCTTGAGTGACACGTGTTCCACGCGCTTTTGCAGGTCGCCCCAGGTAAAAGGCTTGCGCATGAACTCATCGGCCCCCGAATCGCGGATGTCGTTGAGCAGGCTCATAGTGATTTCAGGCGCGATGGTGATGATCGGCGATTTGCGGCACGAGGCGTTGGAGCGGCGCAGCCCTTTGGTAAAGGCGAGCGCATCGCATTCGGGCGCCTGATGCGAACAGACGATCAGCGTGTAGAGAAGCCCGGGGGCCTTATCGAGCGCCTCTTCGTGATCTCGATAGTGGCTGATCTGCTCCGCGCCCAGCATTCGCAGCATGTCCGAGAGCATCCGCGCATAGTTCGGATTCGCCTCAACCAGCAGAACCAGTTTGAGCGTCGCTCTCAGCTTTTGTGCCGTGGCTGGATTTTGACCGTACACGCCTTGCCTCTTGGTGTTTGGACGACACTTTAAGGTAGAGGAGTAAATACCGGATTTACGGCAGCGCAAAAAATGATGCCATCAAAACCTTGGGTTTTCTCATGCAACGGACCGCACGCACTCAACCCTCAGTCCGCAAACGGATCACGCATGAGAATGGTGTCCTTTCGCGACTCTTTTGGTTTCCGGAGGCCACCACTCGCCCGTCAGTCCGCAAACGGATCACGCATGAGAATGGTGTCCTCTCGCGACTCTTTTTGGTTTCCGGAGGCCACCACTCGCCCGTCAGTCCGCAAACGGATCACGCATGAGAATGGTGTCCTCTCGCTCTGGGCTGGTGGACAGAAGTGCCACCGGCGCGCCGATCAGTTCTTCAATGCGGCGGACATATTTCACCGCATTGCCGGGCAGGTCCTTCCATGAACGCGCGCCTTGGGTCGATTCGGTCCAACCTTCCAGTTCTTCATAGACCGGCTCTATACCGGCCTGCGCCTTGAAACCCGCCGGTAGGTAGTCCAGCACCTTGTCGCCGACCTTGTAACCGACGCAGATTTTCAGCGTCTCGATGCCATCAAGCACGTCGAGCTTGGTCAGGGCCACGCCATCGATACCGTTGATGGCGATGGACTGACGCGCCAGCACCGCGTCCAGCCAGCCGCAGCGGCGCGCACGGCCCGTAACTGTGCCGAACTCATGACCAACGCGCGAGATGCGCTCACCGATGTCATCGAACAGCTCGGTCGGAAACGGGCCCGATCCCACTCGGGTCGTATAGGCCTTTAGGATGCCCAGCACATAGCCGACGCTGCGTGGCCCCATGCCCGAACCGGCGGCGGCCTGACCGGCGACCGTGTTGGACGAGGTGACGAACGGATAGGTGCCGTGGTCGATGTCGAGTAGTGCGCCCTGCGCGCCTTCGAACAGGATGCGCTTGCCTTCCGACTTCGCCTTGTCAAGCACGTACCAGACGGGCTTGGCAAAGGCCAGCAGACGCGGTGCGATTGCCTTCAGCTCGGCGATCAGGGACGCCGTATTCACCTCGGCCAGACCCAGGCCCTTGCGCAGGGCATTGTGGTGGGTCAACAGGCGCTCGATCTTCGCATCCAGACCATCAAAGTCTTCGAGGTCAGCGACACGGATGGCGCGGCGGCCCACCTTATCCTCATAGGCCGGGCCGATACCGCGGCCCGTGGTGCCGATCTTGCCCGCCCCGGCGGCGGCTTCGCGCGCCGTATCGAGTTCGCGGTGGATCGGCAGGATCAGGCAGGCATTGTCAGCCAGCACCAGCAGGTCGGGCGTGATGCTCAACCCTTGTGCCTCGACACGGCCGATTTCATCGAACAGCGCCCACGGATCGACGACCACGCCGTTACCGATGACCGACAGCTTGCCTTGTACCACGCCGGACGGCAGCAGCGACAGCTTATAGACCTTTCCATCGACCACGAGGGTGTGACCGGCATTGTGACCGCCCTGAAAGCGCACCACCACATCGGCGCGATTGGACAGCCAGTCCACCAGCTTGCCCTTGCCTTCGTCGCCCCACTGGGCGCCCACAACGGTCACATTGGCCAAGTTCTTACTCCGCAGCAAAACGCCGCCGGAGAGGATTTCGTCCGGGTGCGTTACATTCAAAATTCAGGCGGTTGCAGCCTATAAACTTAAACACCGGGCTTGGTAACCCGTAAAATGAGGCGAACGCAGGTTATTCCCGACTCCCCGCCGACACACGACGATATGTTAAGGTCGCTTGACTAATTAGGCCGCTTATGTCAAGCTTCCTTGACACAAGGAGATACCGACATGTGGACATTGCTGACGATATTGGCCGGGTTATTCGTGCTGGTGGGCTTAGGAGGGATGATTTGGGGCGCGACCGGGCGCACGCAGGCGCGCCGCAAGCAGGGCCTCTGGGCGTTGGAGACCGGCATGGTGCTAGGCAGTATCTGCTTGTCGCTCAAAGCGTTTTCAGGGGATACGAGCAACATCATCTACGGGATGATGCTGCTCGTCTTCGGGACGGCAGTAACCGATCTTGGTCCAAAGGCCGACAAGAGCGGCAAGCCCGAAGCATAAGCCGTCAGGCGGCCACCAATCCCAGTTCGCTCACAGCCACCGCATAGGCCCATTCCAGCCACGGCAGCAGGGCTTCGACGTCCTCGGCCTCGACCGTGCAGCCGCACCACACGCGCAGACCCGGAGGGGCCGCGCGATAGCCGGTGATGTCAAATGCCACGCCTTCCAGCTCTAACAGACTACCTACGCGTGTCGCCAGTTTGGCCTGCGCCTCGGCAGAAAGCGCCCGAATAGCCGGATCAACGAATTTGAGGCACACAGAGGTGGTCGAGCGCGTCGCCTTGTCCACCGCCACGAAGTCGATCCATGGCGTCTTTTCCACCCAGTTGAACAGGGCTCCGGCCGCTTCGTCGCAGCGCTGGATCAGGCCTTCTAGCCCGCCTTCGCGTTGCGCCCAGCGTAAAGCGTCGAGATAGTCTTCGATGACCAGAAACGAGAAGGTGTTTATGGCGTCACCGCCCAGAATGGCCGCGTCGGCTGCATTGCCTTTTTTAAGGCGTAGCACCTTAGGGATGGCGCGTGCCGAATCGAAGCTGTTGAGGCGCTCGACCGCCTTCGGTGACAGGATCAGCACGCCGATCCCGGCTTCACCGCCCAGCGCCTTCTGGAAGGAGAAGGTGGCGACGTCGAGCTTGTCCCACGGCAAGTCCATGCAGAAGGCGGCCGATGTGGCGTCACACAGTACCAGCCCGCTGTCAGCAACCGCATGACCATTCAGAAAGTCGCTATTGGGCACCCGCACGCCGGAGGTCGTGCCGTTCCACGGAAAGATCAGATCGGCCTGCGGGTCGATCTGCGTCAGGTCTGGCAGCTCACCATAGGGGGCCGACAGCACTTCGGCATCGAGTTTGAGGTGTTTAGTGGCGTCATCGGCCCACAACTGACCAAAGTTTTCAAAAGCCAGGAGCTGCACCCTGCGCGCACCCAGCAGGTTCCACATGGCGGCTTCAAACGCCCCGGTGTCGGAGCCCGGGACCATGAACACCTGATAGTCGACGGGGATGCGGAGAATCTCGCGCGTCATGTCGAGCGCCTGACAAATACGGCCCACCGTCACCTTTGAGCGGTTGGAACGGCCTACCGGCGCACCTGACAGGGCTTCAGGCGTCCAGCCGGGACGCTTGGCCGTCGGGCCCGACGAAAACCACGGACGTTCGGGAATGGTGGCGGGTTTGGCGCTCATGGTCAGGCCTTCTTCTTCGGTAATCGTCTCTCCGGTCGGCGCGCCGGGCGATCTACGCAAACACGCGGCTTTTGCGGCCAAATCCGCCCAAGTGCAAGCGGAAATCGATGGGGCCAACCCTGAACCGAAAATGAACCGCACCGTTCAGGTTCGGTTCGAGTGGCCGCTCTTATAAAGGTCTCAACGCTGATCCACAGCGTCACACCTGACCAAAGGAGAAAGCCAGATGACCAAGCTCAAGACCATTGCCACCGCCGTCGTTGCCATTGCCGGCCTGGCGGCTATCACCCCCGCCTTTGCGGCCGGCCAGCACGACCGATATGACCGTTACGATCGCCGCGAAGATGTCCGCGACTATCGCGACAACCGCGTCGATGCACGTATCGAGCGCCTCGAAGATCGGCTCGACATGGGCCGCCGTTCGGGCCGCCTCACGCGTAGCGAATTCGGCCGGCTCAGCAGCGAACTGAACGGTATCGAGCGTCTATCTAATCAGTATGAGCGTTCGGGCCGCGGCATCGACCGTCAGGAAATGGCCAACCTCAGCTACCGTCTGGATCGCTTTGAACAAAAGCTCCACTGGGAGCGTAACGACCGCGACACCGCCTGGCGTCGCTAAATACTTTGGGCGGAGTGTTTAAGAGCTCCGCCTGAAGGTCGGGGGCAGCAGTGAACACTGCCCCCTCAAGGATGCGTCCCCTTCTGTCCCCCCATACCCTAAGGGGACGCATCTGACCCGCTCAAAGCACCCAGTTATGTCTGAGCGGCCCATGCCCGCCGCCCAAATTCGGCGCGGTGACAAGCGCACCCATTACGTAGTCACGTGCCATTTCAACGCTATCTGCCAGACATCGATCCGGCCCCGCCAACACGGCGCAGGCGCTGGCCAGGGTGCAGCCCGTGCCGTGCGTATGCCGCGTCTCGATCCGTTCGGACACATAGCGCCGTGCATCCTCTTCCCACAGCAGCCAGTCGACCACATTTGCGCTGTCAATATGCCCACCCTTCATTAGCACGGCCTTCGCCCCCATGTTCAACAGCGCCTCACCAGCGCGTTGCTGAGAGGCTTCGTCCACCACCTCAATACCGGTCAGTACGGCGGCTTCCGGCGCATTGGGAGTGAGCAGCCCAGCGCGCGGGATGAGCAGCGTGCGGATGGCGTCAATCGCCTCATCGACCAATAGCGGATGCCCGCCCTTGGCCACCATCACCGGATCGACCACCGCAAATACCCCTGCCTTATCGAGCAAGGCCGCCACGGTTTCGACCACTGCGGTTGTACCTAGCATCCCTGTCTTGACCGCATCGGCCCCAATATCGCTCAGACAGGCTTCGGCCTGCGCCGTGATCAGGGCTTCGGGTACCGGCATGACGTCGGTGACGCCCAGCGTGTTCTGCACGGTCAGCGCGGTAATTGCCGTCATGGCATAACCACCCAGGCAGGTGACGGTCTTCAGATCTGCCTGTATCCCCGCCCCGCCCGACGGGTCCGAACCGGCAATGATCAGTACGCGACGCATGGATACCTCCTTGAGATGGATACCCTTTCCTTAATCTGCGCGCCCGGCTAAGGAAAGCACGCAACGCAAGGATCTGACATGACCCGCCCGATCGCCGACTATCCCAGCGCCCTCGCCACCGGCCTGTACCGCCACTACAAAGGCAAGGATTACGTGGTCTTTGGCTGCGTAACGCACTCCGAAACCGAAGAGGTGCTGGTGCTCTATGCCCCGGTCATTCAGGCCGATCCGGCACGCCTGTGGGTGCGGCCTTTGGCCATGTTCAGCGAATCGGTCGATAGTGACGGTGAGATCTTGCCGCGATTTCGTAAGCTGTGACCATGACCGCAAACACCGACGACTCCCGCTGGAACGAACTGGTCCCCGAAGCCTTCGCCGAGGCCTCGGACCCGATGGTGCGCGTTCTGCTGGGCAAGATCTTGGTCGTGCGTCTCAATCAGATCGGCACCAATGACGACCTGCTGAGCTTTGAGCTGATCGGCGGACGCGTTATCCGCGCCAATCGCAAGGAAGGGCTGGTGCTGTCGCTGGTGGGAACGCCTCAGGGCGAAGAGTTTTTCCTGCCTCTGGTGCCCGAAGCCTATCTGATGGTGGATCCCGGCGATTATGCGCTGACGTGCGGCACGGTGATCCGCAACCCGGACTTCAGCGCCGCCTTTGATATTTACGCGCAGATCAACTGATTTACTTCAGTCGTGAAGCAATAAAGTCCGCGTCATAGCCCCCGGCCTGCGCCAGAGCCACCACGGACAGGGCGATGACGCCAAGGGCGGCCACCGGCAGAACAATGGCGACGATCCATTGGAACAGGTTGCGGCTTTGCTGCGCAATGACGGCGGGCGGCGTGGGTTCTTCGGCAGAGGCCCACTCATAGGCGGGCACCTCCATCTCAACCGGACCGCTGAGAATCTGCGGCACGGTATCGACGCCGACCTCAACCTCCTGCGGCGCGTGACTGAACTTCAGATTACGCTTTTGCCTGTCCGGCAACACGGTCTTGCTGAACTGAGGCTTTTTCGTCAGGACCCGCTTCATCATAATTCTACCGATTTTCCCCTGCGCGCATCTATACCGCAGCGCACGCTGAGAGGTTAACACCGGACCCGGCGGGGCTGTAAAGCCGTTTCGCGCCAATTTGGCCGCCTTTTTTGCACGAAAGGGGCTGAGTGTTACATTTCAAAGACATAGGACCGTTTCAGGTGTAACCGGACTTCGCGTGTCAGGCGAGGGCCGCCCACAAACGCAAGGCCTGACGCATCTCGGCCACATCGTGCACCCGAACCATGCGCGCGCCGTTTTGCGCCGCATAGAGATGGATGGCCAGTGTGCCCCCGATACGTTGCGTTGCATCGGACGGGGGCGCGCCTTCGCGTTCTTCGAGCGCTGCGATGAAGCGTTTGCGCGAGGCCGCCATCAGTAAGGGAAAGCCATGCGAAGCCAGACGCGGCGTTGCACGGATCAGGCTGAGATTATGATCCAGGGTCTTGCCAAAGCCGATACCCGGATCGAGCCAGATGTTTTCGCGCGGCACGCCCGCCTGAATCGCCGCCGCGGCACGTGCGAGCAGGTAGGTTTCGACCTCCGCGACCACATCGTCATATTGTGGTGCGACCTGCATGGTGCGCGGCTCCCCCTGCATGTGCATCAGGATGACCCGCCCTTGCAATTCGGCGGCGGTAGCAAGACTGTCGGGACTGTGGCTGAGCGCAGTCACGTCGTTCCAGAGGGTCGCCCCGGCAGCAAAGGCAGCGCGCGCCACGTCGGGTTTCAGCGTGTCGATACTCAGGGGGCCGGACCACCTAGCGCGAAGGGCTTCGATTACCGGCACGACGCGGGCAATCTCTTCGGCAACCGATACGGGTTCGGCGCCGGGGCGCGTGGACTCACCGCCGATGTCGAGCACATCGGCCCCTTCGGCGATTAGGCGCAGGCCCTGCGCCACCGGGTCATAGGAACCGCCGTCTGAAAACGAATCCGGAGTGGCATTGATTACCCCCATGATGAGAGCAAGATCGGTCATTATAGCCTTTCTCCTCCCTATCGCGCAGCGACGGAGAGCTGGCACTTTGAGCCTACGCGAAAAATGGCGGAGGGGGTAGCGCCATAGATTTTGAAGCAACGCCCCTTGTTTTGATGTCGCCCTCCCCCTCCGGAACGCCTTCGGGGCACCACCTCCCCATGCCTGCGGCAAGGGGAGGCGAACCTCATTTACGCCCGATGCGCTTGATTTCCCAGTGCAGGTCGATTCCGAACTTGTCTTTGACCTCAGCGCGCACCGTGTCACCCAAGCCTTCGAGGTCGGCAGCGGTGGCGTTGTCGGCATTGATCATGAAGTTGGAATGCAGCTCTGAAAACTTGGCACCGCCAAAGAACTTACCGCGCCAACCCGCCTCATCGACCAGCTTCCACGCTGAATGGCCTTCCGGATTTTTGAAGGTCGAACCGCCAGTCTTTTCACGGATCGGCTGGGAAGTTTCGCGTTTGGCGGTGATTTCTTCAATGCGAGCAATTACCTCAGAAGGGTCGTTGCCCTCCTGAAGTTCATAGGCCGCACCGAGCACAATCCAGTTTTTTTCCTGAAGGATTGAATGACGGTAGGCGAACTGAAGTTCCGCATTAGAAAGTGTTACCACGTTTCCTGATCGATCCATAATTCGAGCAGACAGCAAAGCATCTTTGGTTTCCCGACCATAACACCCGGCGTTCATGGTGACAGCTCCACCCACCGTACCTGGTATTCCCGCATAAAACTCCAAACCTGCCAGCCCGGCCCTAGCGGCAACCTTAGCCACCTGAGCATCCAAAGCGGCTGCGCCAGCCGTCAATCCCCAGTCATCCGTTACGATCTGGGCGAAGTTGCGCCCCAGACGCACGACGACGCCTTCCAGCCCGCCATCGCGCACCAGTAGGTTCGAGCCCACTCCGATAGGCGTCACCGGCACGGCGGGGTCAAGCCCTTTGAGGAATGTGGCCAGATCGGCCTCATCCTCGGGCAAGAACAGCACATCCGCCGGACCGCCTACGCGGAACCACGTAAACGGGGCCAGTTCCGCCTGCTTTACGATCTTGCCGCGCACGGCAGGAAGAGCGTCGGCCCAATCACTCACGCGGCAACTCCTTCCAGTTGCGCCGGAAGCGCATAGGCCCACTGCGTGATGTCGCCCGCCCCCAGGCAGACGACTAGATCACCGGCCTTGGCCTCAGCCGCCACAAGGCCCGCCAGCGCCGCCGGGCCGTCGAGGCCAACGGCATTGCGGTGGCCGTGGCGGTGCAGGGCTTCAACCAGCGCATCCTTGCTGACACCCTCAATCGGTACTTCGCCCGCTGAATAGACATCGGCGACGATCACCTTATCGGCGTCGTGGAAACAGGTCGAAAACTCGGTCATAAGGTCGCGCAGGCGGGTATAGCGGTGCGGCTGCACCACGGCGATGACCTTTCCTTGAGTCACCTGACGCGCAGCCTTGAGCACGGCGGCGATTTCGACCGGGTGGTGGCCATAATCGTCGATGATGCGCACGCCGTTGACGATACCTGTGGTGGTGAAGCGGCGCTTGACGCCACCAAAAGCCCCTAGCCCCTTGCGCACATCATCCTCAGAGACGCCCAGTTCGCGGGCGATGGCGATGGCGGCCGTAGCGTTCGACACATTGTGGTTGCCAGTCATGGGCAGTTTCAGACCCGCCCAGACAAACGGTTCAACGCCCACCGGCGAAAAGACCACATCAAAGGTCGCGCCTTCCGGGCCGAAGTCGATATTGGTGCAACGCACCTCGGCCTGCGGTGAGACACCATAGGGGATCAGGCGGCGGTTTTCGACCTTGGCCGTCAGGGCCAGCACTTCCGGATGATCGACGCAGACCGCCGCAAACCCATAGAAGGGGATGTTTTCGACAAAATCGACAAAGCCCTTCTTCACGGCTTCGAAATCGCCCCAGTGGTCCAGGTGTTCGGCGTCAATATTAGTGACGATGGCCAGAGTCGATTTCAGGCGCAGGAAGGAGCCGTCGGACTCATCGGCTTCAACTACGATCCAGTCGCCGTCGCCGACCTTGGCATTGGTGCCATAGGCGTTGATGATGCCTCCATTGACCACGGTGGGGTCCAGCCCGCCGGCGTCGAGCAGCGCCGCCACCATCGAGGTCGTCGTCGTCTTGCCGTGCGTGCCGCCAACCGCGATGGAAAATTGCAGACGCATCAGCTCGGCCAGCATCTCAGCGCGCCGCACCAGCGGGATACGGCGGGACCGCGCAGCGACCATTTCGGGATTGTCGTGTTTAACCGCCGTAGAATAGACCAGCGCCGACACGTCGTCGCTGACATGCGAAGCTTCGTGGCCGATAAAGATTTTCGCCCCCAGCTTTTGCAGGCGCTCGGTGTTGGCCGAGGCCTTGGCGTCCGACCCCTGCACCTTATAGCCGATCTTGATCATGATTTCGGCAATGCCGCTCATGCCGATGCCGCCGATGCCGACAAAGTGCACGGGACCGAGGTCGAAGGGCGTGGGGCGGAGCTTGGCAGGTGCAATCATGGAGGCGTGGACTCGCGGGGCAAAATGAAAGGTGTTCTGCTTTAGAACACAGCGACAAAGGTGTCACGGAGGATTTTTTGAGCGCTACACCGTCGGATCAGATAGGAACAGATCGGATTTGATGCTACGTTCCGGGGAAAGACAGGAGCATCCCATGGCCAAGTTTTCCATCTCTATGACCGACCGCATGGCGCTAACCGTTCAGCGCCGCGTCGAACAGGGCGACTATAACAATGTCAGCGAATATTTCCGCGATCTGGTGCGACGCGATGAGGAAAAACAGGCCGCCGAAGACCGCCTACGCGACATGCTCGATAAGGCCGAAGCGAGCGGCGTCAGCGATGTGAGCTTTGATAACATCTGGAATGATGCCGAAGAGCGCTACCTGAAACGTCAGGCCGCCAAACATGGCTAACTTTACCCTCAGCGACGAAGCCGGTCAGGATTTGAAATCCATTGCGCATTACACGCTCGACCGGTTCGGCTATGAGCAAGCGCGTAAATATCGCTACGAACTCCATGAAACCCTTATGCTGCTGACGAAACGGCCGGGCATAGGTGCCGGCTGCGAACAGATACGCACGCAGACCCGGCGCTTTTCGCACCTGTCGCACATCATTTACTATCGACCTCTAAAGCAGGGTATACTGGTGCTGCGCATCCTGCATCACTCTCAGGACCCGCTGGGTCGCCTCTAATCCTTAACTTCCCCAGACACCTCCGCCTCGGCGCCGTGATCGCCCAGCACTTCACCGACATAGAACTTCATCACCAGCGTGTGCGCCACCACGGTCAGCGGCGTGGCAAACAACACTCCCAGCGGCCCCAGCAGCGAGCCAAAGCCCAGCACGGCAAATAGCGTTATGACGGTCGGCACGGCCGCGACGTGCTTTTGTACCATCGGCGTGATGATGTTCGATTCAAGCTGCGACACTCCGACATAGATGACCAGCGCGGCGATAAAGGTCGTCATATTTTCTGACGCCGCCAGCAGCAGGCCCGGCCCCGCCGAGACCACCGGACCGACGATCGGCACAAACTGCGCCAGACCGGACATCAAACCCAGCGCTCCCGCCGAGGGCACACCGGCAATGCTGAGCCCGATGGCCGTTAGCGACCCTACCAGCACCATGGAAAACAACTGCCCCAAAAGCCACAGACGCAGCGCCTTGCCACTGAGGTTCAGGCCATCGCGCACGCGGTCCTTCTGCGATTTGGGGAACAGGCGCACTACCCCGTCGCGATAACTGCGAGGGTGCATGGCCATGAAGATACCCGCGACCACCACTACCACCAGATTGGCAATTGAGGAGGCAATTTCCCCGGCGATCTTGGGCACCAGAGACAGCACACCCGACGCCTGCTGACCGAGGTTATTGATCTGATCCAGCACCGTGGCCCCGGCCTCAGAGGCGCGCAGGCGTTCCTGAAGCTGCGCCCAGGCTTCGGGCAGTTCACGCGACAGGTTGTTGGTTTGGCGCACGATCTCGCTGCCGAACAGCCAGCCCGACGCCGACAGAAACGACACAAGGAACAGCAGTGCCAGCAGCACCGCCCAGTTGTCCCTGAGCTTCAGATACTTGACCAGCGGTTCCGCCGTGGCCCGCAGCACGGTCGCCACCACCACCGCCCCAAACACCAGAAGCCAGATGCCGATCAGCTTGAACGCCAGAAGGCTTAAACCCACCACCATCAGCAGGAACAGAGTCTTCTGGACAAAGCCCGCATCGAGCCTGTTACGCGCAAAAAACATGGGACGCCCCCTCACACTCAAAACCATCCTGATCTAGCGGCTACGCAGATAAGGAAACAATTATTCGGCTCTCTTGCGCTTCACTGTGCGCTCGACCAGATCGGCCAGAAGCTGGGCAGCGTCGGGCCGCGCCACCGATTTGGCGGCGGCAGCGCGTGTTTCAAGCCCCGCCGCCCCTTCTTCGATCAGGGCGCGAATGGCTTCGCTCAGGCTTTCTACCGTCACATCGTCTTCACGCAGCACCACAGCGGCACCGGCCTCTTTGAGCACGGCGGCGTTGTGCGTCTGGTGATCATCCGCGGCGATTTTCAGCGGGATGAGGATAGACGGCTTGCCCGCCACGGCCAGTTCGCAGCAGGTCGAAGCGCCCGACCGACCAATAACGATATGGGCGCGGCCCAGCCGCTCCGCCATATTGTCAAAGAAGGGCGCGACCTCGGCCTCGATCTCGGCCTCGGCATAGGTTTTACGCGCAAAGTCGATCTGCTCAGCGCGCGTCTGTTGTTCGACGCGCAGATTGATGCGCAGCGACACCGGCAAAAGTGCCAGCGCCTGCGGCACCGTCTCCGACAAAATCTTTGCCCCTTGGGACCCACCGGTGATCAGCAGGCGAATCTCCTTGTCGATGGGCGGATAGGGCTGCTCATAAAGCGCGCGGATGTCCGGGCGCACCGGATTGCCGACCACCTGCACCTGCCCTTCCAGCACAGCCGGGGCCATTTTCAGCACCGGAAAGGCGCAGGCCACCGCATCGACCCTGGCGCACAATTGACGGTTGGAACGCCCCAGCACCGAATTCTGTTCGTGCAGCAAGGTCACGTCCTTGCGCGACAAAGCCGCCATCAGGGCCGGATAGGAGGGATAGCCGCCAAAGCCGATCACCGCCCAGGGCTTAAGGCGCTTGAACGCCTTGCGCGCCTGCTGCGTGCCGGTAAAGATTTTCAGCGCCGCTTTGGCCATGCCGATGACATCGCCGCGTTTGAAGGTCGCGGCCTCCAGCGACAGGCGCTCTATCGCCGGGAACTTTTCGGCATAGGCCGCGCCGCGCGCATCGGAGGCCAGCACCACCTGCCAGCCGCGCGCGATCAACTCACGCGCCAGCGCTTCGGCGGGGAACATGTGCCCGCCCGTCCCCCCGGCAGCCACCACGGCCAACGGTATCTCGGAAAGGGGTTTGGGCTTTTTCTTACGGGCCATAGATATTTGCTCATTTAATCCTTCCCTGTTTATGGGAAGGGGGACCGCGAAGCGGTGGGAGGGGGACAGAGGTTCAGCGCACACAATCCGTACGCTGGGATCTGACGGTGCCCCTTCCGTCAGCCCAGGCTGTCGACTGTTCTGCCACCTTCCCCGTATCCGGGGAAGGCGTTTTCACATTTTTGGTCCAGTAAACGGGGCAGGATTTTTCGCATTCCCGCCCTCTTAAAGAAGGCAAGGGTCTTTGTTACCACTGCGTATGATCATCCGGTTCGACTTCGGCCGGGCGTTTGCGCGTCAGGGCCAGAATCAACCCCATGGTCAACCCCATTGCCATCAGCGACGACCCGCCATAAGAGATAAACGGCAGGGTCATGCCCTTGGGCGGAATGACCTGCAAGTTGACGCTGATATTGATCAGCACCTGCATCCCCAACAGGATATACAGGCCCGATGTGGCAATCTGGCGAAAGGCGTCGGGCATGGCCATGGCCTTCCAAAGGCCACGTAGCACCACAAAAGCAAAAATGGTGATCAGCAGCAGCGACATCCACAGGCCGTATTCTTCCGCCGCCACCGAATAGATAAAGTCGGTGTGCATGTCGGGGATGAGGCGCTTCATGGTGCCTTCGCCGACGCCCGTGCCGGTCAGGCCGCCATTGGCGATGGCCGCCGCGGCGCGCTCGACCTGAAAACGGTCGCCGTCCGGGTCAATAAAGTCTTTAATGCGGTCGCGAAAGTGCGGCAGAATGAAGTAGAGGCTGGCAAACCCAGTCACACCGGCCGCTGACAAACCGACGATCCAGCGCATCGGCACACCCGAGATATAGAAGCAGGCCCCAAAGGCGACGGTGATCAGGATAGACTGCCCCACGTCGGGCTGGATCAGCAGCAAGGCGATACACAGCGCATAGAGACAAAAGGCAATGGTGACGCCGGGCACACCCTTACCCTTCTGGCCTTCGGCAAACATCCACGAGACCAGCACGATCAGGGCGGGTTTCAGAAACTCCGACGGCTGAAGGCTGAAGAAACCGAGATCGAGCCAGCGCCGCCCCCCCTTGGACGTGTGGCCGATCAGCGGCAGCATGGCCATGACGAAGATGGCCCCGCCATAGATGGCGACGCTGGCGCGCTTTACCCCTTTCAGCGAAAACATCGAAATGCCGAGCATCAGCCCCACCGACGCGAAGGCAAACAGCACGTGGCGCTGGGTGAAGTAAAACTCGTTGGCAATGCCAACCTTGGGCGCGGCCACCGGCGACGACGAAAACGAAAAAACCAGGCCGGCAAAAATGAGCAGCAGCACGAAGCCGAGCGTCAATTTATCCACGGTCCACCACCACATAGCCAGCGGCGAGCGATCAGTGCGCGTAAACGGGTGTGCGAAGCCGGTGTTCATGGATGGGTAGGGTTCTGCAAGGGAAAAACAGGCCCCGCGCGGTAGCGACACCTCTAATTGGGCAGAGTCTGGAAACGCGGTTAACAGCCGGTTAAAAATAGCAGACCTTCCCCAAAAACACGCAAATAAAGAACATCGTTATTGTTGTTTTGGGTTGGAAAACTATTCTCTCTGGGGACGAACGATACAAACCAACCCCTTTCATGCTTTAGACGGTTCATACGCAACTCAAAAGGGGGCTCATAGCCGGCATCAATCGCAAACAGTTCTTCAAACCCTCCGCGCTGAGCTGTTGGCGGGGAAAGATTACACCTTCGCAAATAGAGGGCTTCACCGCCATTCTCGACAAATAGCAAGCAGAAGCCTCTCATCTGGATGATCGCTGGCTGGCCAATATGCTGGTCACAGCCTTCCATGAAACGGCCCACCTCATGCCGCCCGTGCGCAAAACACGCGCCACAAGCGACGCCACCCCCATCATCATTCTTAAGAGGGCCCTTAAGGCGGGCAAGTTGCCGTGGGTAAAAAACCTTATTGGCGCAAAAATGCCGAAGGCAAGTCGTGGCTGAGGCGAGGGCTGATGCGAATCACGCAAAAGGCCAATTACCTGAAACTCGGCAATGCCACTGACGAAGACCTGACAACCGATCCCAACCGCCCACTGAATACGGACATCGCGCTAAAAATTATGTTCACCGGCATGACGATGGGCCTGTTTACCGGTAAGAAGCTGGAAGACTTTTTCCAAGGCGATCTCACCGAATGGAAAATGCGCGAAAGATCATCAATGGTTTGGAAAGCACCGATCTAGTGGCAGGCCACGCGGTTAAATTCTATGTGGCTCTAAGCTATACAGTCTGATTTCAAGACTCCGCTTGCGTGCTGCGGTCTTTTCCTGTAATGACCCGCGCTTCCTGACCTGCCGGGCCCCTGACATGCCTTGGCGGGTGCTAACTCTATAAAGAGGACGGCGTTACCCGCGCCGCAAATGAAATGTCAAAACTGAAGACCAAATCGGGCGCCAAGAAGCGTTTCCGCTTCACTGCGTCGGGCAAGGTGAAGGCTGGCGTGGCCGGCAAGCGCCACCGTCTGATCTCGCACAACGGCAAGTATATCCGTCAGAACCGCGGCACGCAGGTAATGTCGGACGCCGATACCGCGAAGATCAAATCCTACATGCCCTACGCCTAAGGAGACGTGAAACATGGCACGTGTTAAAAGAGGCGTTGTTTCTCACGCCCGTCACAAAAAAGTTCTGAAGCAGGCCAAGGGTTTCTACGGCCGCCGCAAGAATACCATCCGCACCGCCAAGGCCGCTGTCGATAAGGCCGGTCAATACGCTTACCGCGACCGCCGCGTGAACAAGCGTAACTTCCGCGCCCTGTGGATCCAGCGCATCAACGCGGCTGCCCGCGTCGAAGGCTTCACCTACTCGCAGTTCATCCACGGCCTGAACCTGGCAGGGATCGAGCTGGACCGTAAGGCTCTGGCCGCTCTGGCTGCCAACGACGCCCCGGCCTTCGCTGCCGTGGCCGAGAAGGTCCGCGCCGCTCTGGCGGCGTAATCTCCTTAAAGAGATACCCGAACACACGGAAACCCCGCACCGGCGACGGCGCGGGGTTTTTCGTGTTTCTCCTGCCTATCGCGCTGTGAGGGGCGAGAGGACATAATGCGCTTGTATCAGGCGTTACGCAGATACCAATCGTAGTCCAGTTCGGTGATTTCCTCGAAGAAACGCGCCTGTTCGGTCTTTTTGACCTTCACGTACATGTCGATGAAACGCTCGCCCAGATAGTCGCGCAGCACCTGAGACCTGTCGAGATAATCGACCGCGGCAAACCAGTTGGTAGGCAGAGTCGCGCCGGTTTCGGCGGCCACCGCATAGCCATTGCCGACGACGGCGGGACCGGGGTCGATCTTGCGCGTCAGGCCGTGGTGAGCGCAGGCTAGAATGGCCGCCAGCACCAGATAGGGGTTGCCATCGGCCCCGGCGACGCGGTGTTCGACATGGCGCGTAAGGGCAGGACCGGCGGTGACGCGCAAGCTGACCGTGCGGTTATTAACGCCCCAGGTCAGGCCCACCGGCGCGTAGGAATTGGCCTTGAAACGCTTATAGCTGTTGGCGCCCGGCGCGAGGATACCCATGCAGTCGGCCAGATGATCCTTCATGCCGCCGATCATGTGCTTGAGAAGTGGCGAACCTTCCGGATGGGCGTCGGCACAGAGGTTTTTGCCGTCCTTATCGGCCACCGAGACGTGGACGTGGAAGCCCGAACCGGCGCGATCGGCCCACGGCTTGGCCATAAAGGTCGCTTCGATGCCGAGGCTGAGCGCCACACCCTTGGCCATGCGCTTATAGAGCACGGCATCGTCGGCAGCGCGCAGCGCATCCGGCTTGTGCTTCAGGGTCAGTTCGACCTGACCGGGGGCAAATTCAGAAATCGCCCCTTCCAACGGAATGTTCATCACATCCGCCGTCTCCCACAGGGTGCGAAAGAACTCACCGTGCGCTTCGACTTCCGGCAGGCCATAGACCTGAATGCCCTTGGGCGTCTGCCCCGTGTTGAACCCGGCGGCGGGCACCAGCTCACCTTTGTGTCCCCGCTCAATATCGACGAGGTAATATTCCAGCTCACAGGCCACCACCGGCGTCAGGCCATCGGCGGCGTAGCGGTCGAGCACGCGTTGCAGCACATGGCGCGGATCGAGGTCGTTGGGCGTGCCGTCCAGTTCATAAAGCGAGAGCATTACCTGCCCTACATCATCCCCCAGCCACGGCGCGGGCGTTAGCGTCCCCGGCACCGGCCGCGCCACACGATCGGCGTCCCCGTCTTCCCAGACAAGGCCCGTCTCTTCGCAATCGGCCCCCAACGTATCGACCACCAGAATCGAACCCGGCAGGAAGCGGCCATACTCGTAAATGGGCAGCAACTCGTGACGGCGCAGACGCTTGCCCCGCGGCACGCCGGTCATCGAGGTGAACAGGATCTCGAAGTAGTTGATGTGAGGATGGGCCTCCAGAAAGGCCTTGGCCTCATCAACGGTGGCGACCATGGGGTGTGCAGGCAGGGTCATTTCGTTATCCTCCTCCCCTGTTTACGAGGGAGGTGTCTTCGAGTGAAACGAGAAGACGGTAGGGGCAATTGGACGAACAAACGCCCCCTCCGTCAGCGGCTTGGCGCTACACCCTCCCGACAACGGCGTTGCCTTTATGCAGCGGAGGACGTGAAACGCGTGTACTCAGTGATAAAACCTTCCACCGCCGCCACGAGACGGTCAATGGCCTCCGGTGGGGTTTTGGGCGAAATCAGCATCATATTGTGGAAGGGCGCGATCAGCACCCCGCGATTGATCAGATAGAGATGCAGGGCCTCCAGCAGGTGCGGGTCCAGCGCGTGGCGCATTTCGGCGGCGGTTTGCGGGGCCGGATCGGCAAAGACCAGCTCGGCCCGCGCGCCGACATGCACCACCGACCAAGGCACCTGATGCTGCGCGATGACGGCCCTCAGTTTGGCCACAAGGGTTTCGGCGCTGGCTTGCATGTAGGCATAGGCGTCCGGGGTCATGACCTCGCTGAGCATGGCCTTCATGCCGGCAATGGCCAGCGCATTGCCGGACAAGGTGGTGCCAATGCCGGACGAGCCCGGTCCGATGGCGGCCTGAGCGGCGTCCATGCGCGCGGCGACTTCGGCGCTGACGCCCCAGACGGCGGCGGGCACCCCTCCGGCAATGGCCTTACCCACGGTCAGGACGTCGGCGCGCAGACCATGCTCACTCACATAGCCGCCAAACCCCGACGACAGGGTGTGCGTCTCATCGTAAACCAGCAGCGTGCCCGTCTCGTCACACAGGGCGCGCAGGCGCTCGTGATAGCCCTCAATCGGTAGGATCATGCCACAATTGGTCATGACGGGTTCCAGCATGACGGCGGCGATCTCACCCGTGCGCAGCACCGACTCCAGCGCCGTCAGGTCGTTGAACGGCACGACGACGCTATGCTGCGTCAGGTCGGCGACCTGCCCGATCAGGCCGGTTTTGTGGACGATCTGCCCGTCCTTCAGCACCACAAAAGCGTCATCGACCATGCCATGATAGGCCCCGTCGATAAACAGGATCTTCTGCCGCTGCGTAATGGCCCGCGCCCAGCGGATGACGGCGCGATTGGCGTCAGACGCCGTCGTCGCGCACTGCCATACCGGCAGGCCGAACCGGTCTTTCAGCAGCCGCCCCACCTCAAGGCTGGAGCGGGTCGGCAGCATGAAGCCCACCCCCTGCCCCGCCTGTGCGGCAATGGCGCGTTGCAGCTCCTCGCGCCCATGGCCGAACATTGAGGGGGTATCGCCCAGACAGAAGTCGTCATAGGCGTGGCCATCGACGTCCCACAGGGTCGCATCCTTTGCCCGCTCGGCATAGAGCGGCACGGGCGAGGCCCAGTCGTGCATCCAGTGCATCGGCACCCCGCCTCGCCACACACTTTTAGCCTGTTCGGCCAGAGCAACGGTTTTGGGGTGAGTGGCGGTGAACAGGCGCTTTTGTTCTGTGAAAAAATCAGACAGAGCCGTCACGGCAAGCCCCCTTCGTCAGCGAAGAGGACGAAGGGGGCGATATCCCAGGTCATCCCAACCCCCCGAAACTGATGAACTTCGTCTCCAGAAACTCCTCGAGGCCTTCGACCGCGCCTTCGCGGCCCAGACCCGATTCCTTGACCCCGCCAAAGGGCGCGACCTCGGTGGACATGACCCCGTCATTGAGACCAACCATGCCCGCCTCAATGGCCTGAGACACGCGCCAGCCGCGCTTAATGTCCGTCGTAAAGGCATAGGCCGCCAGACCGAACGGCGTGTCATTGGCCAGAGCGATGCCTTCCGCTTCGGTGTCAAACGGATAGAGCGCCGCCACGGGGCCGAAGATTTCCTCATCGAACATGCGGGCCTCACGCGGCACATGCGTCAGAATGGTCGCAGGGAAGTACAGCGGTCCCTGAGCCTCGTCGACTTTGCCACCCAGCACCACCCGCGCGCCCTTCGACACCGCCTCTTCGACCAGTTGCGTCACCTTGGTGGCGGCCTTCTGATTGATCAGCGGCCCAAGGCCTGTGCCCTCTTCCCAGCCCGGCCCTAGCAGCAAGCGCTGAGCCTCAGCTGTCAGACGTTCGACAAAGGCATCATAGATGCCGCGCTGCACGAAGATGCGGTTGGCGCAGACGCAGGTTTGCCCCGAATTGCGGAACTTCGACAGGGCCGTCGCCGGGACCGCGATATCGAGGTCGGCGTCGTCAAACACCACCACCGGCGCATTGCCGCCCAGTTCCAGCGAGATCTTCTTGATGGTCGATGCGCACTGCGCATAGAGCGTTTTGCCGACCGCAGTGGAGCCGGTGAAAGAGAACTTTTTGATGCGCGGATCGGTGGTCAGGACCTTACCCACCTCGGCCCCGCTGGCGGCCGTCACAATGTGGATCAGACCTTCGGGCACCCCGGCCCTGTTGGCCAGTTGCTTCAGTGCCAGCGCGCTCAACGGCGTGTCTTCGGCGGGTTTCAGCACCGCGGCACACCCGGCGGCGAGCGCCGGCCCCAGCTTGCGCGTAATCATCGACAGAGGGAAGTTCCACGGGGTCACCGCACCCACCACACCCACCGGCTGCTGAACAGTCAGGAGTTGTTTGCCCGCCACCGGAGCCGGGATGGTACGGCCATAGGCGCGCTTACCCTCTTCGGCGAACCATTCGATGAAGCCCGCCGCATAGGCGACTTCGCCGCGTGCTTCCTTGATCGCACGGCCCTGCTCCAGCGACACCAGAAGGCCCAGCGCCTCCTGATTTTGCATCAGCAGATCGTGCCATTTTTCCAGAATTTTAGCGCGCTCCTTGGCGGTTTTCGCCGCCCATTCGGGCATTGCGGCCTGAGCGGAGGTAATGGCGGCCTCGGTCTCTTCGGCCCCCATATCGCGCACATAGGCCAGCACCTCGCCGGTAGAGGGGTTAAACGAAGCAAAGGCCTTGTAGGCGGGGGGCGTCTGGCTGATGGCGTCGCCGAGGATGTCGAGAATAGCGG
The DNA here is from genome assembly GCF_000175215.2 of Asticcacaulis excentricus CB 48. Taxonomy (NCBI): domain Bacteria; kingdom Pseudomonadati; phylum Pseudomonadota; class Alphaproteobacteria; order Caulobacterales; family Caulobacteraceae; genus Asticcacaulis; species Asticcacaulis excentricus. Next base: position 1,927,759 of record NC_014816.1, read on the forward strand.
GGGTGAGTTTCATGACATTATACCGTATAGCTGATCGAGACGGACTTCAGATCGGCATACTTATATAGTGCGTGCAGGCTGCGATCGCGACCAAAGCCCGACTGTTTAAAGCCCCCGAACGGCAGCGTAATGTCGCAGGCGTCCCAGCCATTTACCCAGACCAGCCCGGCCTTAAGCTGTTTCGCGGCCCGCATGGCACGCCCGACATCCGCCGTCCACACCCCGGCGGCCAGCCCGTAGACGGTATCATTGGCCAGACGCAACGCCTCCGCCTCGCCCTCAAAGGTCAGGACCGACAGGACCGGCCCGAACACCTCTTCGCGCGCCAGCACATTGTCCGGCGTGATACCGTCAATAAGCGTCGGCTCGACATAGAAACCACCCGTGTCGCGCATAACCCGACCACCGCCAAGTCTGAGCGTGCCACCGCCTGCCTGCCCCTTGGCGATATAGTCGAGCGCCGTGTTCATCTGACGTTCGGAGATCATCGCCCCGAAGGCCGTTTGCGGATCGAAGGGGTCGCCGACCGTGATGGTCTTGGCCACAGCGATAACCTTTTCAAGGAAGGCGTCCTTGATAGAGGCTTCGACGAACAGGCGCGAGGCCGCCGTGCACACCTGACCCTGATTGTAGAAGACGCCCCAGGCAGCGTTCTGGGCGGCGGCCTCAAGGTCCGGACAATCGGCAAAGACGATCTGCGGTGACTTACCGCCCAACTCCAGTGAAACGCGCTTGAGATTGGATTCGGCCGACGCCTTCATAAGTTGCCGCCCCACCGGGCCCGACCCGGTAAAGGCGATCATATCGACTTCCATATGGCGGGCCAGCGCGTCCCCGGCCTCATGGCCAAAGCCGGTCACCACATTGAACACGCCGGCAGGCAGACCGGCCTCGATGGCCAGCGCCGCCACATAGAGCGCCGTCAGGGACGACAGCTCAGCGGGTTTGAGGACCACCGAATTGCCCATGGCGAGCGCCGGGGCGACCTTCCACATGGCCATGTGCAGCGGGAAGTTCCACGGCACGATGGCGCCGATAACGCCCAACGGCTCGTGCTCGGCATAGGAGAAACGGCCCTGCGGCGCGGGCGCGACCTCGCCATAGATCTTGTCCAGCGCCTCGGCATAATAACGCACGCTATTGATGGCCAGCGGAATATCAACGGCGCGGGCATCACGGATCGGCTTACCCGTATCGAGACATTCCAGCAGGGCCAGGGTTTCCGCGTGCGCCGTCATCCGGTCGGCCAGGGCGTGCAACACCTTTTTCTTGGCCTTTGGGGCAAGGTGTTGCCAGCGGCCGTCTTCGAAGGCATGACGCGCCGAACGCACGGCCGCATCGACATCAGCGGCGTCACAGGCGGGCAGCCGGTTGATCAGGCTATGGTCGCGCGGCGTGTGATTATCGAAGGTGCGCCTGGAAGCCGCTGCGGTCCACTGCCCGTCGAGAAAGGCCTTATCAGGTATGAAGACCGCTTTCAGGGCCTCAAGCACCCCGGACAGGTCGGCAGCAGGCGTGGCAATCGGCGCGGGCAGCATGGCAAAACCTCCGGCAATTTGTGATCACAAATGGAGCATGGCGGGACGCAACAAGTCAAGCTAGATTGGAAAGGATATAAAGACACAAGAGGAGCGCATGTCATCAAGGCTGGACATTACAGACGACACGATAACCGCCCTCAAAGAGTTTTGGTCCCTCCCCAAATTTGGCCCGGATGACACGCGATATCCGGCTTATGTCGGATTTCTCCCCGCCAGCCTCAGACCCGCCGCTGAAACTGAGCTTAACGCGTTTGTCGATCAGTTAATCGCAACACTGCCTGAGACTCCGAACAAGGCTTCGGTCCTGAAGCTGTTCGCACAGTGCCTGTTGTGGTTCGCAGGACATGACACAGAAGACCGCAATCGCATCTGCGATTATCTGGTCGAGATTATGGACATCATAGGACTGGAGTCCTCTGACGGCCTTTTGAACAATTTCATGTACGCTTGATGGCATCTACCCCTGATCAAGCTTAACCAGACTTCGCTTCGGGGGGAGGCATTATTAGTACGCCCGCAAAGCCTCAAGCATCAGTTCCATGCCTTCGTGCACATCGTCCGACATATGCTGACGCACGGCCCCTGCATCGCCGGTTTCAAAGGCGCGGATCAGTTCCTGATGGTGGTCCTGCGGCAATTGCACCGTGCCCAGCCGCCCGAAGACCACGCGCATGAACGGCCCCGATTGCAGCCAAAGCGTCTTGGCCATATCGAGAAACAGGTCCGCCTGCGCCAGCCGGTAAATCCGAAAATGAAAGGCGTGGTTGGCCTGCATGTAGCCATCGACATCGCCCTTACCCAAAGCCGCCATCAGACGCTGATCGTCGGCCTTCAGCTCGGCAATAACGTCTTTCGTCATTGCCGCCACGGCGCGGAAGGCCAGTTCCGGCTCGACCCACTGACGCGCCATCATCAACTGCCGCAGGCGATCCTCGGACAGAGACGGCACACGCAGGCGCTTGTTCGAAGGCTGAAGCTCAAGGGCCTTCTGCGCGATCAGGCGACGGACCGCCTCACGCACCGGCATAGGGCTGACGCCCAGCCCGCTGGCCAGCGTGCGCAGCGAAACCGACTTGCCCGGCGGCAACTGCCCCTGAATCAATAGGTTGGCCAGCGCCTCATAGACCTGATCATGGACCGAAGACTCTTCATCGCGCACCTCAGTTCCCCCAGGCACGGAGGTTTGCGCAAGACGGGTCAGCGCCGGAAAGGTCATAGAGACGGCCTCGAAAATGTGATCACAAAATGAGCCAGCGGCGCACAAAAGGACTGGTACGGCTGTGTATAGCCTGTAAGCTGTGGACGGACAATTGAAATGCCTGTTGTTTAAGGGAGGCCCGGCCATGGACGCGTCTGATCATTTCCCCTCACCCGACGCCCTCTGTTCGTTCTGGATGCCCTTCACGCCCAACCGGGCGTTCAAATCCGGGCGGCATAAGCTGCTGGTGGAAGCCGACGGCATGTATTACCGCAGCCACGACGGGCGTGAAATTCTGGACTCCACGGCGGGCCTGTGGTGCTCCAATGCCGGGCACAATCGCCCCAAGATCACGGCAGCCATTCAGAAACAGGCTGCGGTGCTCGACTTTGCCCCGACCTTCAATATAGCCCACCCGCTGGCGTTTGAATTTACCCACAAACTCAGCCACATCCTGCCCTACGACCTGAAAAAAGTCTTCCTCACCAATTCCGGCTCAGAGGCGGCGGATACGGCGCTCAAGATCGCCGTGGCCTATCACCGGATGCGCGGCAATGGCGCCAAGACGCGCCTGATCGGGCGTGAGCGCGCCTATCACGGCACCGGCTTTGGCGGCATCAGCGTTGGCGGCATCGTCAAGAACCGGATGCACTTCGGCACGCTGCTGACCGGGGTCGATCACCTGCCGCACACCCACCTGCCACAGAACGTCTTTTCCAAAGGCGAGCCCGAGCATGGGGCCGATCTGGCCGACGCGTTGGAACGGCTGGTGACGCTGCACGACGCTTCGACCATCGCCGCCGTCATCGTGGAGCCGGTGGCCGGTTCGACCGGCGTGCTGATCCCGCCGAAGGGGTATCTGAAGCGCTTGCGCGATATCTGCGACAAGCACGATATTCTACTGATCTTCGACGAAGTGATCACTGGTTTCGGACGGCTGGGGACGCCCTTTGCGGCCGACTATTTCAGCGTGCGCCCGGACCTGGTCTGCATGGCGAAGGGCATCACCAATGCCACCGTGCCGATGGGCGCGGTGGGCGTGTCGAACCGCATCTACGACACCTTTATGCAGGCGTCGGAAACTCCGATCGAGCTGTTCCACGGCTATACCTATTCCGGCCACCCGCTGGCCTGCGCCGCGGGGATCGCCACGCTGGAGACCTATGAAGAGGAAGGCCTGTTCGCCCGCGCCGCCGAAATTTCCCCTTACTGGCAGGAGGCCGTCCATTCTCTACGCGACGCGAAGCACGTCATCGACATCCGCAATCTGGGCCTGATCGCCGGGATCGAGCTGACGCCGCGCGACGGGGCCCCTACGGCCCGCGCGCTGGAGGTGTTTGACCGCTGTTTTGAGGCCGGTCTGCTGATCCGCGTCACCGGCGACATCATCGCCATGTCGCCGCCCCTGATCATCGAAAAAGCGCACATCGACCGCATCGTCGAAACCCTGCGCCGCGTACTGGATCAGACGGGTTAGAGCCGAGTGGAAATGTTCTTTTTACCTGAAATAATCCCGCTCTAAATCACCGAAACCCCTAGCGCGAACAGACCAAAAACCGCACAGCCCAGCACATTGACCCACCGCCCGCCCAGCTTGCGCACCGGCGGGGCAAAGCGCGCGACCAGCAGGATCAGCACCAGCCAGATGGCCCACATCCCCTCCGGCTTACCCTCGCCATTGAGGATCATCCCGCCCCACAAAAACAGGACCGACAGCAACCAGTAGAGCGGTGCGCAGAGGACACCTGTCATGTGCCACAGGGCGGCGATCAGCGTTTTCATCAATGAGCCTCGGCTTTTACGGAATTCTTACGGAATCGCGCGGATATCCTTGCCCTAAAGCCTGCCAAACGGCCATAGTGTGCCGCACAATCGGTCTGTTCATTTTCAAGGGGCGCGTCATGTTTAATCTGTCGGAACAGCTGTCTGAGCTGCGGACCACCCTGATCGTTGTCGTCCTAATGGTCGCCGCGGCCATTATCGGTCTGGCCTGGGCCAGTATCGGCCTGTTCAACGCCCTGCAAATCTGGCTGGGGCCGATCTGGGGGCCGGTGGCGCTGGGCGGGACGATGATCCTGCCGCTGATCCTCTATGTGCTGGTCAAGCAAGCGGGCAAACGCCGCCGCGAGGAACAGCAGGCGCTATTGAAGGCCCAGACTCAGGCCGCCCACGCCCAATCAGCGATCGTGCATATCCAGCGCATCCTCGATGCCCTCAAAGGCCGCTCTCCCGTGCTGGCCAGCGCCGCCGCCGTGGTCGCCGGGCTTCTGGCCTCGCGCTTCCCGTCGCTTCTGGCCATCGTTTCTGAGCTGATCTCGGCCTGGGGCGAAGACATGCGCCGACGCGACGCCGAACGCGACGACTGAGGCTTCTACCGCCCTCTTCTCGAACATTGACGCCGCGCCCCATATACTATAGGGGGGTATAGTATGGGACACCTGCACGCCAACACAGACAGCCTCACCGCCCGCGTGCGCCGCATCGCCGGGCAACTGGCGGCCATCGAAAAAGCCATAGAGGCCGACGCGCCGTGCGCCACGGTGCTGCAACAGGCAGCCGCCGTGCGCGGGGCCGTCAACGGCCTGATGGACCAACTGATCGAAGAGCATCTGCGCGAACACGTCGCGCGCCCGGACCTGAGCCCCGAAGCCCGCGCCAGCGGCACCGAAGAACTGCTGGCCGTCATCCGCAGGTACGCCAAATGACGCATACACCACACGATCACGTCTATCTGAGCGCCACCCACGACGCCAATACCCGCCGCACCCTGTGGGTCCTCGGCCTGACCGCCGTGACCATGGTGGGCGAAATCGTTGCCGGTTACCTGACCGGGTCCATGGCCCTGCTGGCCGACGGCTTTCACATGGCCACCCACGCCGGGGCGCTGACCGTCGCGGCACTGGCCTATCTCTATGCGCGCAAACACGCCCATGACCGCCGCTACAGTTTCGGGACGGGCAAGGTGGGCGACCTTGCCGGGTTTGCCTCGGCGCTGGTGCTGGGCATGGTGTCTCTGGGTATCGCTTTTGAATCGATCCTGCGCCTGTTTCAGCCGCAGGCCGTGGCCTTTACCGAGGCCACCATCGTGGCGGTGATCGGCCTGATCATCAACCTGCTCAGCGCCCTTCTGCTGGGGCACGGGCATAATCACGGGCACGGGCACGGGCATGGCCATAGCCATAGCCATATCCATCACCACGGGCATGATCATGGTCATCACCATCATCATGAGCACGCGCACGCCTCTGCCGATAACAATCTGCGCGCCGCCTATGTGCACGTGCTGGCCGATGCCCTGACCTCCATTCTGGCCATCGTCGCTCTGCTGGCCGGGCGCTTTGCCGGGTGGTGGTGGCTCGATCCGCTGATCGGGGTGGTCGGCGCGGTTGTCATCGCGCGCTGGGCGTGGAGCCTCGTCAAAGGCACGTCGGGCGTCCTGCTCGACCGCAGCGACGCGCAGATTGAGGCCGAAATCCGTGAGTGTGTTGAAACCGACGGCACGACCCTTAGCGACCTGCACGTCTGGCGCATTGGTCCGGCGGCGTGGGCGGCCATCGTTAGCACCCAAGGCCCCGCCGACAGCGCCACCATCCGCTCCCGCCTCACCCCTGTGCGCGAGATACAGCACCTGACGGTGGAAACGCAGGCCTGAGGGGCTTGCCAGTCCCGTTAAAAGCCGATAACAACGCGTCCCTCACCCGCCGCGATCCTTCGCAAAGCGTGCCCCTGTGGTGAAATGGTAGACGCGCCGGATTCAAAATCCGGTACCGAGAGGTGTGTCAGTTCGAGTCTGACCAGGGGCACCATTTTATGTTTTCGCAGAAAATATAAAATGGATATCAGTTTGCGGACAGGCGCAAAGCGCTTGGCGCCGCGCTGGCTGCGCTCCCGCTTGGTCACTAGTCACTTCGCTCCGGTTTTTAAGTTTGCGCTCAGGCGCAAAGCGCACGTTATTGGAGACGGTCTTTGTCCTTTGGGTAGAGACTATTGATCCCCACGGTGCCCCCATTAACCCCGTTTCTAAGCCCCTCCTTAAGCCATACGGTTTATTATCCACAGGGCGGGTGCCGAACGCACCGGTGACAGGTGGCGCAAGATGATCGCTTTTAATACCGCAGCGGCCGGGGCTCTGAATGCGACGCGGATGTTTGACCGTGCCGCGACGAAGGTGGCTCAGTCCGCCGGGAGTGACATGAGCACCCTATTAGGGGCCGTGGTGGTTCAGTCTGAGGCGCGCACCGCCTTTGCCGCCAATCTGGCCGTGATGAAAACTGCCGAAGAGATGACCGGTCGTCTGCTGGATCTGAAAATCTAACGGTCTAAAACGTCTGCGCAGGGGATTGGCGCGGGGGCTCGTATAAGGGATATCTTTCCTCGAATGGACGGTTACCCCAATGAAAAAAACCCCGCTTCTGATCGCTTCCGCCCTGTTCCTGCTGCCGGCCGCCGCTATGGCGCAGACCGATGGTCAAACCCCGTCGCCAGGCGGCTGGGGCAATAGCGGCCCCGGCCCGCGCATGACCCCCGATGAGCGTTTTGCCCGCATGGATACCAATAAGGACGGCTTTATCACGCGCGATGAGTTCAAGGGCCGCCGCCCCGAGGCCTTCGACATGATGGACGCCAACAAGGATGGCAAGCTTACCAAGGACGAAATGGTCGCCTTCATGAAAGAGCGCATGGGACCGGGTGGTCCGCGTGGGGGTGGCGCATCGTCGTCGTCATCGAGCGGAGGGAACTAAGGCCCATGCGACCCATCGTCTTCACCCTGATGGCCGCTGGTCTGATGATGGCCGCCTCCCCCGTCTTCGCTCAGGCGACCCTGTGGCAGGAGCGGATGCAGGAACACCGCAAACGCGCCGATGAGATGCGTGACAAGTTCGAGGAGCGCCTGTTCAAACGCACCGACGCCAATCAGGACAACTTCATCTCACGCGATGAGTTCCTGAAACAGGCCAATGAGCGTTTCGACCGTCTGGACGTCAATAAGGACGGCAAGCTATCGCGCGAAGAGGTGCGGGCTGAGCTGAAGGGCCCCAAACGCCCGGCGGAGCCTAAGGACAAGTGATGCGTGATACGGTGGGTGACGCGCAGCTTATGCGGCTGACGGCGGAGGGCGATGCCGCCGCCTTCCGTCAGCTCTTGGCGCGTCACCTGCCACGCGCGCACGCCGTGGCGTACCGCGTCCTGCTCAATCGGGAGGACGCCGAAGACGCCGTGCAGGCGGCCTTCACCAAGGTGTGGGCCAATGCCGGGCGTTATGAGCCGGACCGCTCGGCTTTTTCGACCTGGCTATATACGATTGTGACCCGCGCCTGCCTTGATCGGGCGCGGCGTTTCAAGCCCAAAACCCAGTCGATCGACGACTGGGCCGAGGCGCTGAGCGACGGCGCCCCGGATGCCGAAACGCAACTGTCGCAACAGCAGGCCGCCGGGGCCGTGCGCGCCGCCGTGGCGCAACTGCCGCTCAATCAACGCATGGCCGTGGCCTTGTGCTATTTCGAAGGCTTCAGCAATGCCGAGGCCGCCCAAAGCCTCAATATGAGCGTAAAAGCGGTGGAATCGCTGCTCGTGCGGGCGAGACGGCAGTTGAAGACTGTGTTAGGAGTAAAGGATGACTGAGTTCGAACGCACATTGCAGCAGTGGAAGCCCCCGCAACCGGCGACGGGATTGTCTGACCGCATTGCGCGTGAGGCTATGCGTCGGCCGCAGGGCCTTGCCTGGCGCGAAGTGGCGCAACGCAGCCTGACCGAATGGCGCTACGGTCTGGTCTACAAGGCCGCCGCACTGGCCGCCTGTGTCGTCATCGGCGTGGGCGTGTCGGTCAGCCTGAATCCGCCCGCCGCGCAGGAGGCCGATCTCGACGAACTGGCCTTTATCGTTGGAATCTGAGGCGTCGCTATAATTCTGCCGCTTACTGGCATTAGGATGTCGCCTTGAACCGGAGGTGACCCATGCACAAGACCCTGATCTGGCTGATCCCCGCCCTGAGCCTGTCGGCACTGCCCTCTGTGGCCGAAACCGTCGCGCCGCCCAAAACCGCTGCTGAAAAGCAGGCCCTGCGCAGCCGCCTCGATGCGGAGGTCGATAAGCAGTTCCGCAGGACCGACAGCAATAGGGACGGCAAGATTTCGCGCGCTGAGCTGACCAAGGTCAGCCCCAAAAACGCGGCCTATTTCGATCTGGTCGATATGAACCGCGACGGGACGCTCAGCCGCGCCGAACTGAGCGCTGTGGCCAGTCTGATGTTTGAAAATTGGGTGGCAGAAAACGGGTAACCGGCCACACTATGTAAAGATCTGGCCACGAAAAACACGAAAAATTTAGTGGCCGAAGTCTGCCGAAACCTCAGACCGCCTTCACCGTGCGAATTGAAAACTGCGACACCAGCTTGGACACGCCCGGCATGGTCGAAAGTACGTCGCGGTGAACGTCCTCATAAGACAGGCTTTCGCGCAGCACGATTTTCAGCAGATAGTCCGCTTCACCCGACATAAGGTGGCATTCTTCCACGGCGGCGATCTGCACCACCGCCTTTTCGAACTTTTCGAAGGTTTCGCGGCGCTGATCCTGAAGCGTAACGTGCACAAAGACCATGCCCTGCTTGCCGTGCACGCTTTCGGCAATCACCGCGCGATAGCCCGTTATGATGCCTCGCTGCTCCAGAAGCTTGACGCGACGGTGCGCCGCCGAGGGGCTAAGCCCCACCTTTTCCCCCAGCTCCGCCGCCGTGGCCCGCGCGTCATTGCGCAAAACCTTGATCAGTTCGCGGTCGAAAGAATCGAGATCGGAAAATTTATCAGCGTTCGCCATGGAATTGAGAATATATCCCGCAAATCGGCAGCACAAGCCACATAATTGCAAGAAAATCCACCGAATTTCGTATCATTATCTACCATTAAACGTGATCACAATTTCACGGGAGGAGTAGGTAATGAAAATTAGCGTGCCAAAGGAAATCAAGAACCACGAATACCGTGTCGGGCTGACGCCGGGCAGCGTGGCCGAACTCACCCACTACGGTCATCAGGTGTTTGTCGAAACACAGGCCGGGGCCGGCATCGGCTTCAGCGACGCCGACTATCAGGCCGCCGGGGCCACGATCGTCGCTAACGCAGAAGCCACCTTCGAGGCAGGCGACCTGATCGTCAAGGTCAAGGAGCCCCAACTGCACGAATGCGCCTGGCTGAAGCCGCATCAGACCCTGTTCACCTATCTGCACCTCGCCGCCGACAAGCCGCAGGCCGAAGCGCTGATGGCGTCGGGCGCCACCTGTATCGCCTATGAGACCGTGACCGAGCCGCAAGGTGGACTGCCGCTGCTGCGCCCCATGTCGGAAGTGGCCGGGCGCATTTCGGTGCATGTCGGGGCCAGCTATCTGCATAAGGCCTATGGTGGGCGTGGCGTGCTGATGGGCGGCGTGCCGGGTGTCGAACCGGCGAAGGTCGTCATCATAGGCGCGGGCGTTGCGGGTATTAACGCGGCTCAGATGGCCGCCGGGCTACAGGCTGACGTGACCGTGTTCGACGTCTCGGCCCACAAACTGATAGAGATCGACCGCCTGTTCCACGGCCGCGTCAAGACCGCCTATTCGGCCCGTGCCGCTCTGGCCGCTGCCGTGGCTGAGGCCGATCTGGTCATCGGGGCCGTGCTGATCCCCGGCGCGGCGGCCCCGAAGCTGGTCACGAGCGACATGCTGAAGACAATGAAACGCGGCGCGGTGATGGTCGATATCGCCATTGATCAGGGCGGCTGTTTTGAAACCTCGCACCCGACCACGCATCAGGACCCGATCTTCCTTGTGGACGGCATTGTGCACTATTGCGTCGCCAACATGCCGGGCGCGGTGGCGCGCACCTCGACCCTGGCGCTCAATAACGCCACCCTGCCCTTCGTGGTGAAGATGGCGAGGCTGGGCGTCGCCGAAGCGCTGAAGACCGATGCGCATCTTAAGGCCGGGCTGAATGTGGCTGGCGGGCATATCCGCCACGCCGCCGTGGCCGAGGCGCTCAGCCTGCCGTTTGTGGCCTGATAACAAGCGGTCACAGGGTGCGGCGTCCTGCCGCACCTCCAGGCTGTTTTTTTCGAGCTGGAGGTCTGGAAATCCCTCTGGATGACCCTATCTACAGCCTACCAGCCGGTCAGACGTCCCCCCCCCCTGAACTGTCCGGCTGAAGATGGCGCTTGAGACTTCCCCCCTGGTCTCAAGCGCCTTTTCTTTTTTGGCGCCTTTTCTTTTTGACTCCTAAGCCGGCCATTTCGGCAGGACGTGGGTCATCAGGGGCCACAGGTTGTTGCGCGCGGCCTGCGCCGGGCGCGCATTATTGCGGTCGGTCGGCGCGGGCAGGGTCACGACGGGTGAAGTTCGCATCGTCTGCCCCGGATAGTAATCCATATGGTCGAAATTGCGGTCCACAGCCGGGTCGAGCCATAGGAAGGTTGAGGGGATCTGGTAGTTTGAGACATTGGCAGGGCGCGGTTTGGCCCCCGTCCGCCCCAGAGCGGCGGTCAAAGGCGCGTCGATTTCGCCGGTAAAGGTCGCGGCAAAATTGCCCGGCGGATAGGCCAACATCAGAATTTTGTCGGCCCTTGAGGCCAGTATAGAAATGCGTTCGGCCTTTGACTCCACGCCCTTATAGCGCTTGGCAAAGGCGTCGGCATTGACCGCCGGGGCCGTCAGGCACACCTCACGGAAGCGGCGCTTGGCCGTCTTCAGGCACTCCAGACCGACCCGCCCTCCCAGACTGTGCGAGATGAAATTCACCTCCGCAGCCGCGCCGCAATGGGTATCGACAAATTCCGCCAGCCGTTTACCCGCGGCGATCGCGTCGTGGTGCTCGGTGATATAGTTGAGCGGCGTGCCCCCCTCGCCCGGCCACAGCACGCCAATAACCAGATAGCTTTCATCGAGGCTGAGGAACTGCCGCACACCAGACAGGGCGTTCAAACCATCGCGCATCGTGACATTGTAGCCGTGCGTCACAAAGACCAGCCGCCGGTTGGCCACATAGTTGGCCAACAGCGCCACATCGGCATAGGTCTGCACGCCGCTCGCATAGGGTTTGATCACCTCGCCGTCGCGTTTGGTGACGTAATGCAGCCGCGCCTGGTTGAGGTCAGCGACCGTCGTAGTCCCCGGATTGGGGCCGCCGCGCACATCGAAAAACCACACGGCCTACCCCTTGTTCGTCACGGTTTTCAGGGCATCACTGGCCGCGCGCAGGGCCGAGGTCAGGTCCTTGGCGATCGGGGCTAAAGGCACGGCCAGCAGGCCCAGAATGGCCGCGCCGGCAAACACCGCCGTGTCGTCTACACTACCGTCGGCATAGGCAAACGCCGCCCCGCAGGCCAGCGCCAGCCCCAGCGACACCACCGCTGCCGACAGACGGGCCTTGGCGCGATAATCGTGGTCAGCCAGCTCAAACGCCGCGTCCAGCCGCGCCCGCACCAGCGCATCAAACCGCCCTAGCGCGTCAAAGGCCTGCTGCGTGCGAAGGGCTTCGGCGCGCGACACTTCCGGCTCTGTCGCCGCCAGCGCCATCGGGTCATCGGCCTCCGGAGGCGGCGGCACGGGCGGGTTTTTGATCAGGCGCACGGCGTCTTTCAGACTGGCCACCTCTACGGGTGTCCCCCCCGTTTCCGACCCCGCCGCCAGCTTGACGCCCGGCGCGTTGGTGTTGAGCAGACGGTCGAGAAGTGCCTGCGGATTGTCGTCATTGAGCCCCAGCCTCACCATGGCGATGACCGTATTGATCTGCTGCTCATGCGGCGTGCCGTTCAGCCAGTAGCCGCGCAGCACCGGCTCCCAAGAGCGCCCAAGCGCCACGCTGAGCGCCGGTTCCAGGGCCTCATAAACCGCCTTGATATGCTTGTAACCATAAGAGGAGACCCCATACCCGGGGAAGATACCCCGCGACGCATCAACCAAGGCAGACGCCGCCGTGCCGACCGCGCCTGTGGCCAGTATCACCACCCCGGCATGTTCGATAAGTTGTGTAGCCACCGTTGCATCGGTCATGTCATCCCCCTATGGATTAATACAACCTTAAGACGATAACCATGTTACGGATCATCTGTAAAGCGCGCAAAGCCCCTTGCTTTGAGGCTCCATGCTTGTCACAGGGTCAGACAGGGAGGACAGAGAATGACCGATATTTCTGAAGCCACACTCGACGACCTGCCGCGCATCCAGGTGCTGGCGCGCGACATCTGGCCGGAATGTTTCGCGGGCATCCTGCCGCCGGAGCGCATTGAACCGATGGTCGAAGCCATCTACGCGCTGGACACCCTGCGCGACGACGTGCAGATGCGCGGCCATCGCTACTGGCTGGCGCAGGCCGATGGGCGCGACGCCGGCTACGTGTCCGCCTATCAGGAAGGCGCGCGCCTGTGGCTAAAGAAGCTCTATCTGCACCGCGCCTGCCGCGGCAGGGGCACGGGCAAGGCGCTGATCGACACCATCCTGAACGCCTTTCCTGACGCGCGCGAACTGGCCCTGTATGTCAATGATGGCAATGCGCCGGCTATAGCCTTTTACCACGCACAGGGCTTTGAGATCGAAGCCACCGTCCCCGTGCGCATGGGCCCGTTTGACTTTACTGACCACATAATGCGCAAAGCGCTCTGATCTGATCCGCACACGACTTGAAATAATATTTCACAGGACGTGAATTTCATGGCACCTTGCCCACAGGCGTAACTGCCATTCGGAGGAATTGACACAGGGAAGACCCAAAGGCGCCCTGATGTCTTGGTAAAGGCACCCCCGCTGCCAGGAACACGGAGGTCACACATGGCGAACCCGCCCAAAATCCGCCGCATCCGCACGGACGAACTGTTTATCGTGCGCGATCTCGCCATGCTGATCTGGCCGCGCCTTTACCGCAACGTCGTCTCCCCCGTGCAGATGGACGCCATCATCAGCGCCCTGTTCGATCTCGACACCCTCGAAGCCGATATGGACGAACGTGGCCACGTGTACTGGGTCGCCGAAATCAACAGTATCCCGGTGGGCTTCCTGTCCGCTGCTGCCGAAAACGGGCACGTCAGCGTGCACAAGATCTACGTCCTCGAAGACCATCGTGGCACCGGCGTCGGCAAGGCCCTAATGCAGGCCGCCCTCGGCCACTTCCCTGACACCCGCACCCTGTCGCTGATTGTGCCCAAGGACCACGACCACGGTATCGGCTTCTCGCTGAAATCCGGCTTCACCTTCGACCACGAAGAACCCACCCGCGTCGGCGGCTATGACCTCACCAACTACGTCATGCGCAAAAGCCTCGATACCGCCGGGGTGTCGTAGGGCTGAGAGTCTGGGTTTAGGATTCTGGATTTAAGATTCTGGGGCCACTTAGCCCCAGACCCCGTTAAGAGCGCTTAGCTTATACCTCCCCAGCTTTCTGGGGAGGCGGACCGCACGAACCGCCATGGGCGGTGGGATTCGGTGGTGGGGTCTATTCGTAACCGCCTCGCCTCACCTCGCCCGCATCAGCACCTCAAGCGACGGCCCACCCAGCCACGCCTTCCAAACAAAGACCAGCGTCCCGTGCAGCAGCACCGCCGGCCATAACGACCCCGTGCGCCAGCGCATCAGCGCGCACCCCAGCCCGATCAGCCCGGCATTGAGCAGAAAGGCCGGATGCAGAAACAGGGTCGCGCCTGGCAACAGCACCAACGCCTCAAACACATGCCACAGCAAGAAGATCAGGGTCCCACCCCCAATCCACAAAACGGGCCGCGTGGTCTCCGCCTTCGCCGGGATCATCAGCCCGCGAAAGACGATTTCCTCGCTGAACGCCGGGACAAGCATCACACTCAGCCACACCCCGAGCAAACCGTGCAACGGCGGCGCGACGTGCAAGATACCGCCGCCAAAGCCAATCACCGCCACGACCAGCGTCACCGGCGCCGACACCCCGGCACACCAAGCCCAACCCTTAAGCGACGGCCAGACGATCAGGCTGCGCCCCGCGCCCGTAACCCGCTCGCGGATCAGGCGCCACAGACTCATTTGTTCGCCTCGGCCTCCAAAGCCGCCTTGCGCTCGGCCAGAAGCGTCTTGCCCTTGCTCTTATCCGCCCCGTTCATCTGCCCCTCCAGCGCCTTGAGCTTTTCTTTAGCCTCTTCATTCTTTTTCTCGGCCGACAGGCTGTACCACGCAAAGGCGCTGCCGCGGTCCTGCGCCATACCCATGGCGTTCTCCGCCATGATCCCCAGTTGCAGCATGGCCGACCCGTGCCCCTGCATCGCTGCGCGTTCAAACCAGCTTTTGGCATCCGCATAAGAGGTCTTTACCGACAGCCCTTTGAGGAACATGTAGCCGACAAAATACTGCGCATCGCCATCGTCCTGATCCGCCGCCTTGCGGAACCACTTATAGGCCTGATCGTTATCGGCTTCGAGGAACTCGCCGGCAAAATACATGTATCCGAGGCTGTATTGCGCCTCTGCATTGTCCTGCATGGCCGACAGGCCGAACCATTTGAAGGCTTCGGCCAGATCCGGCTCGACGTCCTTGCCATAATAATAGACGTCGCCCAGTTCAAACTGCGCGTCGTCATCGCCCAGTTTCGCTGCCTTGATCAGCCATTCCCGGCTTTTGACCGCGTCCTTACTCAAGCCACCGCGGCCCCCATCGTAAAAGACAAACAATTTATAGGCCGCGCTGGCCTGATCCCTGGCGGCCGCCTGCTGATACCATTTCAGCGCCTCGGCATCGCTCTTGTCGCGGCCTTCGCCATATTCGTACATGACCCCCAGATCGTACATGGCATCCGCATCGCCCTTTTCCGCCGCCGCACGATAATGCTCATACGCGGCCGCGAAATCGACCTTCTCGCCATAAAGGCCCAGTACCGCGATATTTCCCAGTTGCGCATGCGCCCCCGCATGACCCTGCGCGGCGGCCTTTCGGTACCATTCGACAGCCTTAGCATTGTCTTCGGCGACGCCATAGCCGCCGTCGTAGTAAAACGCGGTGCGGAACTGCGCTTCGGCCATCCCGGCCTCGGCGGCTTTCTGCGCCCATTTAAAAGCTTCCGACCAGTTGCGCTCCACCCCTTTGCCCGTGAAGTAGAGCAAGCCCAGCGCGTGCATGGCCACCGGGTCACCCTTTTCGGCGGCAGCCTTTACGGTGTCAAAAGGCTTATCGGTAAAGGCGGTCGGCGCGGGCTTGTCAAAGGCCTGAGCGGCCAGCGCCGCATCGCCCATGAAAAGGCCACCCGCGACCAGCAGTGCGGAACAGAAGGTTTTCAGAGACATAGGAGGCTCCCCCCGGAACAATTATACCGCTCCCTTGTGCCAAACCTGCGCCGGAAAATCCAGTCTGATCCGATCAGGGCCTCGGCTTAACAAAAGGTAACCTTGTCCCCCTTTTGCAAGCGCCCGATTTCGCCTATGTGTAGAGGCCACACACCGGGCTTTTTAAGGGAGCTACCCTCGTGATCAAGCTGAAGCGTATTCTGGGTCTGTTTGCCGTCGCGGCCGCCGCCGTGAGCCTGACGGCCTGCGACGTCAACCGCATCCCGACTCAGGAAGAAAACGCCAAGCGCGCCTTTTCTGACGTGCAGGACGCCTATCAGCGCCGCAACGATCTGGTACCAAATCTGGTCGCCACGGTGCAGGGCGCAGCCATCGCCGAACGCGGCACGCTGACCGAAGTGGTCGAAGCGCGCGCCAAGGCCACCAGCGTCACGGTCGATGCCTCGACCATCACCGACCCGGCCAAGTTCCAGCAGTTCCAGCAGGCTCAGGACGGCATGTCCTCGGCTCTGGGGCGCCTGATGGTCGTGGTCGAACGCTATCCAGACCTCAAGAGCCAGCAGAACTTCACCACCCTGATGTCGCAGCTTGAGGGCGCGGAAAACCGCATCTCAATCGCGCGTCGCGACTTCAATGCCGCCGCTCAGACTTACAACACCACCCTGCGTTCCTTCCCGCAGAATATTCTGGCCGGGACCATCCATTCGGGTTCCAAGCCGATGGAGTATTTCAAGGCCGCGCCCGGCGCCGACAAGGCCCCGAACGTGGACTTTTCGGGCCTGAACAACGCCGAAGCCTCGAAATAATCCCCTAAACGGAAGGCCGTCCCATGTCTCTCCCCGCCTCCGCCCTGCGGATCAGGACCGCATGGACGGCCTTTCTCCTTGTTTGCCTGGCTGTGTGGACGTCCGCGGCCTTCGCGGCTCCCGACTTCCCCAAGCTGACCGGGCGCGTCGTCGATCAGGCCGAACTTCTGGCGCCCGAAGTCGAAGCGGACCTGACGGCCAAGCTGCAAGGCCTCGAAAACGCCACTACGGATCAGGTCGTCGTCGTCACGGTCAACAGCCTTCAGGGCTATGATATTGCCGATTACGGCTATCAGTTGGGCCGCACCTGGGGCATCGGTCAGAAGGAAGCGAAAGCCACCACGGGCGTCGAGTCCGAAGCGGGCGGTCAGTTCAAGAACAATGGCGTCCTGCTGATCGTTGCACCCAATGAGCGCAAGGTGCGTATTGAGGTTGGCTATGGCCTCGAACCGGTCATTACCGACGCCTATTCATCCGTGATCATCCAGAACGCCATCCTGCCGGCCTTCCGCGAAGGCGATTATCAGACCGGAATCGTCAAGGGCACGGATGAGATCATCGCTCAGTTGTCAGCCGATCGCGGCACAGCCATCGAAAAGGCGCGTCAGGTCGCTCAGCAGCCGGTGCACAAGGCGGAGCGTTTCCCCGTCTGGATCATCATCGTCGTAGTGCTGTTCCTGATCATCTTTGGGCGCGGCTGGCTGCCCTTCTTCATCCTGGAGGCCCTGCTGCGCGGCGGCGGCGGTGGCGGCTGGAGCGGCGGCGGCGGTGGCGGTTTCAGTGGCGGCGGCGGCAGCTTCGGCGGCGGCGGGTCGTCGGGTAGTTGGTAGAGGGAAGACGGACATGCCTTTGAACATCGACCACGCCCGTATCAATGCCGCCATCGCCCGCGCCGAAACGCAGACGGCGGGTGAAATCACCTGCGTCATCAAGAAAACGGCGCTCGACTATCCGGAAACGCCGCTGATGTGGGCCGCGGCTTCGGCCTTCATCCTGCCGTTGATCTTTCTGGGACTGGGCGTGTGGCCGCACGACTGGCTGGGGCCGGTCTTAAGCGCCATTGCCGGGTGGAATGCCCCCAATGTCACAGGGGAATTACTGGCCGCCGAAGCGATCATCTTTTACGCCCTGACGCAGCTTATTCTATTTGCCGCCGTCTATGTGCTGGTCAGCGTGCCGAAGGTGACCCTGTGGCTGACGCCGCGCTTTATCACGCGCCGCCGCGCCCACAAAAAGGCACTGGAGCAATTCATGGCGCGCGGTCTGCACCTGACCGAGGAACGCACCGGCGTGATGATCTTCTGCGCCCTTGAAGAACGCTTCGTCGATGTGATTGCGGATGAGGGTATCTATTCGCGTGTGGACAAGAGCGAATGGAACGCCACGGTCGCCGCTCTGGTCAGCCATATCAAAAAGGGCGACCTGACCACCGGGTTTGAGGCGGCCGTCGAACGCTGTGGCATGGTGCTGAGCAGCCACTTCCCGCCGGGGGCCACCAATGCCAACGAATCGCCCGACGTACTGATCGAGATTTAAGGCTGCCCTCTCGCATGTCTGCCGAGGTCCTTCCTTTTCGGCTAGAGAGCAACGGGAAGCCTCATGTTTCTCCGAAAAGTGGCTTTCCCTTTTCGGCTTGAGGCTCTAAACACTCGGCGATCCGTTTTCCCCCGTGAGACCATGAGCACCTATTCCGATCTGGCCGCCGAAATCGAAGCCGAAATCCTGACCGCGCAAGACCTTGCTGCGCTCGACGCCGTCCGCGTGTCGGCGCTGGGTAAGACCGGGCGTGTTTCCGGCCTGCTGAAAACCCTGGGCGCCCTGCCCCCCGAGGAGCGCAAGGCAACCGGCGCTGCCATCAATGCCGTGCGCGATCAGATTCAGGCGGCGCTCGACGCGCGCAAGGACGTGCTGGAGGCCGAACACCTCAGCCGCCGCCTGCAGTCGGAGCGCATCGACCTGTCGCTGCCCGCAGCCCCCCGCGCCAAAGGGGGCGTTCATCCGACCATGCAGGTCATGGATGAGATGGTGGCGATTTTCGCCGAGATGGGCTTTGAAGTCGCCGAAGGGCCGGACATCGAAGACGATTTCCATAACTTCACCGCGCTGAACTTCCCGGAAAAGCACCCGGCGCGTGAAATGCACGATACGTTTTTCTTTAACCCCGACGAAAATGGGGTGCGCAAGCTTCTGCGCACCCATACCTCGCCGGTTCAGATCCGCTCGATGATTGCGGGTAAGCCGCCCTTCCGCCTGATCGTGCCGGGGCGCGTCTTCCGCTGCGACTCCGATCAGACGCACACGCCGATGTTCCACCAGATCGAAGGCCTCGTCATCGATAAGACGGCGCATATGGGCCACCTGAAATGGGTGTTCGATACCTTCCTGTCGCGCTTTTTCGAGACAGACACGGTCATCACGCAGTTCCGCCCGCACCACTTCCCCTTCACCGAGCCATCGGCGGAGATGGACGTGCGTTATTCACGCAATGGGGCGGAAATCCGCATTGGGGATGGCGACCGCTGGATGGAAATTCTGGGCTCCGGCATGGTGCATCCCAATGTGCTAAAGGCTTGCGGCGTCGATCCGGACGAATATCAGGGCTTTGCCTTCGGCATGGGCGTCGATCGTCTTGCCATGCTCAAATACGGCGTGCCGGACCTGCGCGACATGTTCGCCGCCGACACGCGCTGGCTGAGCCACTATGGCTTTAGCGGGTTCGCTGCGCCGAACCCGGCAAGCGGCCTTTCGTAAGTGATTAAGGCAAGGGGGCACGGCCCCCTTGACCCCAAGATAAAGACAAGAACATGAAATTCTCCCTCAGCTGGCTTAAAGATCACCTCGACACCGACGCCGATATTCAGGCCGTCGCCGCCGCCATGACCGCGGCCGGCCTTGAGGTCGAAGACGTCGCCGACCCGGCGGCGAAGCTGACGCCTTTTACGGTGGCCAAGGTCGTTGAAGCCGCGCGTCACCCCAATGCCGACAAGCTTCAGGTGCTTCAGGTCGATACGGTCGATGGCCGCAAGGAAATCGTCTGCGGGGCGCCCAATGCTCGCGCAGGTCTAACGACCGTTTATGCCCCCATCGGAGCCTATGTTCCGGGCCTTGATGTCACGCTGGTCGAAAAGCCAGTTCGCGGCGTCGTGTCCAACGGCATGATGTGTTCGGCCGCCGAGCTTGAGCTCGACGGCGATCCCGACGGCATTATGGAGCTTTCCGACGACCTCGCCGTCGGCACACCGGTCAGCGCCGTCTTTGCACTCGAGCCCGTTATCGATTTTGAGGTGACGCCCAACCGTCCCGACTGGCTTGGCGTGCACGGCATTGCCCGCGACCTCGCCGCCACGGGTCTTGGGGCCTTCAAGGAAGCGCCCATTTCCCCAGTCAAGGGCACTTTCCCCTGCCCCATCACCGTGAAGGTCGATGGCGACGCCTGCCCGCTGTTTTCTGGTCGGGTCATCCGCGGCGTCAAGAACGGCCCGTCGCCCAAATGGCTTGCCGACAAGCTGACCTCGATTGGCCTGAAACCCATTTCGGCGCTGGTGGATATCACCAACTACCTGTCGTTTGACCGCGCCCGCCCGCTGCACGTGTATGATGTGAAGAAGCTGTCGGGCGATGTGATTGAAGCCGGTCTGCCCGCCGACACGTGTGAATTCGTGGCGCTGGACGGCAAGACCTACGTCGTCACGCCGGACATGACGACGATCAGCGACGCGTCGGGCGTCATCGGCCTTGGCGGTGTCATGGGCGGGGCCTCGACTGGCGTTGATTTGGAGACGGTCGATGTTTTCCTTGAATCGGCCTGGTTCGACCCGATCCGTATCGCCCAGACGGGCCGCACCACCACTATTACCTCGGATGCGCAGTACCGCTTTGCGCGCGGCGTCGATCCAGAATTTGTCGTCCCCGGTCTGGAACTGGCTACGCAATTGATCCTCGACCTGTGCGGCGGCGAGCCGTCGGACATCGTCGTGGCGGGAGAGGCCCCGGCGCGTAAGCCCGACGTGGCTTTCGATCCAGCCTATGTGGCGCAACTTACCGGCCTCGACGTGCCGCATGACAAGGTCGAGACGATCCTGACCGCGCTCGGTTTTGGCATCACCAAGACCACGCCGTGGACCGTCAGCGTCCCCTCCTTCCGCCGCGACGTCGACGGCAAGGCCGATCTGGTCGAAGAGGTGGCGCGCGTCTATGGTTTCAACCACATCCCTGCGACGCCCCTGCCCGCTGTTGCGCCAAAAAGCGGCGGCGTCCTGACACCGTCGCAGGCACGTGCCCGCACGGCGCGCAGAGCGCTGGCGGCCTTTGGCTACAGTGAGGCCGTCACCTGGTCCTTCATGCCGCAAGGCTATGCGAAGCTGTTCGGCGGCGGCAGCGATGCAATGGTTCTGGCCAATCCGATTGCCTCGGAACTGAACTGTATGCGCCCGTCTATCCTGCCGAACCTTTTGGAAGCCGCCGGGCGCAATGCATCCAAGGGCTATCCCGGCGCGCAACTGTTTGAAATCGGGCCGGTCTATTTCGGCCTTGAGCCCAATGATCAAAAGACGGTCATTGCCGCGCTGAAGGCCCCGGACAAGGCGCGTCATTGGAGCGCCACCGGTCAGGACGCGCTGTTTGCGCTGAAATCCGACTTGCTGGCCCTGCTTGAAGAACTCAATATGCCGGTCGCCTCGCTGCAACTGGTGCAGGGGGCAAACAGCGACTGGTGGCATCCGGGCCGTTCGGCGCGCCTGCAACTGGGCCCGAAGACGGTGATGGCCGAATTTGGCGAACTGCATCCGTCCGTGCTGAAGGCGCTGGACCTCGACGGGGCCTATGTCGGCTTTGAAATCCGCCTCGACCTGCTGCCGCAGCCGAAGGCCAAATCGGGTAAGTCGAAAGGCGCGCTGAGCCTGTCCAACCTGATGCCGCTGACGCGCGACTTCGCCTTCCTTGTGGCGGCGGGTACGGCGTCTGGCGATCTGGTGCGCGCCATCAGGGGCGCGGACAAGTTGCTGATCAGCGAGGCCCGCGTCTTTGACGTCTATCAGGGTCAGGGCGTACCCGAAGGTCAGGTGTCACTGGCGGTCGAGGTGACGCTGCAACCGGCAGACAAGACCCTGACCGAGCCGGAGATCGACGCCGTGTCGCAAAAGATCGTCGCCGCTGCCCAAAAGGCCGGAGCCGTGTTGCGGGGGTAAACTCACGACTGATGGGGTGTCAACTTGTTTTCCGCCCCATCAGTCTGTTGATCTCATCAATTGATTTTCGAGGAATTTCAGCTACCCGTTTCGGAACATCCATGCGTTGATGTAAAACAGCGGCGATGGCAACCCTATGCTGATCCAACTTAGCGTAAACAATGTAATGCTGCTCAACACGAAACATTAAAAACTGCAAAGTGGACTGAGGCACTTCAATAGGGCGTCCCCGGTCCGGTCTCTGAGCAAGCTGCTCGAAGCCTGACCGCAGCCGATTCAGATATTTTGCCGCCTGTTCGCGCCCCCATAATATCTGCGTATCGCTACCGATTTGCCTGAATGCGCTTTCGGCATAACGCGTAAGGACATAAGGCAAATCCGTCAGTCCTCATATGAGGCAATAATGTCGTCAACCACGCTCGATGGTACGAATTCACCGCGCTCAGCTTCCCCAAGCCCCCGCAGCAAGCCGGACATCACCTCGGCCTGCATCATGTCCTCTTCGATCAGACGCCGGATATAGTCGGCCGGGCTGCCCTCGGCCGATTGGGCATCGACAAAGGCGCTGATGTCATCAGGCAGGTCTATGTTGAGACGAACGGTCATATCCACAGTGTCCGCCCAAGCTCGAAAATTGTCAACGTTATGGCCGCATCACCTGACGGCGGTAGAGATAGGCGGCGATCAGCAGCCCCACGCCCGACATCCCGGCCATCACCCAGTAGCCGCGTCCGCCCAGCGCGTCATAGACCGGCCCTGACGCGAGTGTGGACAGGCCCATCATCACCCCCGTCACCCAGGCGGCATTGAGCGTCTGAGCCAGACTTTCCGAGCCCTTCGGCGCCATACGGTTGACCAGATCGAGCCCGGCCAGATAGCAGGCGGCAAACGAAAAGGCGTGCAGCGTTTGAAGCGGCCACAGCCCCCACACCGGCGGGGCAAACCCCATGATCAGCCAGCGCACCACGCTGAGGCCCGCCGCCGCCAGCAGCAGCGTCCACGATCCGAAGCGATGTCTCAGACGAAACCCGAACATCAGGAACAGGATTTCCGCCGCCACCCCCGCCCCCCACAGATAGCCGCACGTGGCCCCATCGAGCCCCTGCCCCTTCCATAGGATGGTCGAAAAGCCGTAATAGAAGGCGTGCGCCCCCTGCACGCAGCCCATGGCCGCCAGCAGCAGGACATAGACCGGATTGCCGAGCAGGGTCCTGACGCGCTGCGCCCCCGTTTCCTGCGGCAGGTAGGCCGGGGCGCGGCCCCCACCTTCTTCGACGTGGCGCGGCGCGCGCGGCAGAATGCGCCATGCCGCCAGCGCGGCCGCAAAGCACAGCACCACCACCCACACGATAATCAGATCGACACCCAGCAGGTTCAGACCGTAGCCGACCGCGATATTGGCGCCGATAAAGGCCGCCGACCCCACGGCGCGCGGGCCGGTGTAGGTGAAACCTTCGCGCTTCGACATCTGGATGGTCATGACATCCAGCAAGGGGCTGATCGAGGTGATGCAGCTATAGCCTATCGCCCACAGGGCGACGAACAGCCAGAAGCGCGCCTCACCGGCCAGCGGCCACAGCATCAGCCCGCCATAGGCCAGCCCGCCCGCTATGGCCAGCCGGATCATGGGGGACCGGAACAGCGGAAATTTTTCAGCCCACACCCCCAAGACCGGCCCGGTCACGGCGCGCAGCAGCAGGGGCAGGGCCAGAATCAACCCGATCTGCGCCCCGCTCATACCCTTTGAGGCGAACCACAGCGGCATATAGGGCAGGCTGGCCCCCGACCCGATAAAGATCAGGGCGTAGAAAAGGCTTTGCCGCTTTACGGTCGTCAGGGCAAAAAGGCTTGAATCGCTGCGCATAATGGGTCTTTGATCGGCGGCAACCGCCACAGCCCGCTGCACAAGTTTCCTTATGACCGATCAAGCCGTCGTCACATTGCCAAAAGGTCTCTATCCGGAGATCGAACCCTACGACACCGGCTATATGCCGACGGAGGGGAAACATCAAATCTATTATGAGCAAAGCGGTAACCCACAAGGGATTCCGGTGGTGGTGGTGCACGGCGGACCGGGTGGCGGGACCAGCCCCAACCTGCGCTGCTACTTCAATCCGAAGGCCTATCGCATCATCCTGTTCGATCAGCGCGGCTGTGGCAAATCGCGACCGCACGCCTCACAGGACCTATCGCTGGAAGATAATACCACCTGGCATCTGGTTGCCGATATGGAATCCCTGCGGGAACGACTGGGGATCGACAAATGGGTCGTGTTCGGCGGCTCGTGGGGGTCAACCCTGTCTCTGGCCTACGCCCTGACGCATACGCAGCGGGTGTCGGCTCTGATCCTGCGCGGCATCTTTCTGGTAAGGCAGTCGGAACTCGACTGGTTCTATCAGGGTGGAGCGGCCAACCTCTATCCCGACCTGTGGGAGCGTTTTGTGGCTCCGATCCCGCCAGACGAACGCGGAAATCTGCTGGCGGCCTATATCAAACGCCTCAACGGCGACGACATGGCCGAGCGTGTGCGCTGCGCGCTGGCGTGGTCGGGCTGGGAGGGCGATACCCTGTCGATCGAAGGCCCGCCAGAGGCGCCGACCAAGTTCACCGATCCCGACTTTGCCGTAGCCTTTGCCCGCATCGAGTCGTGGTATTTCCAGAACCGTGGTTTCTTTGAAAGCGACAACTGGATTCTGGAAAACGTCCATAAAATCCGTCACATCCCTGCATGGATCGTGCAGGGCCGCTACGATGTGGTGACACCAATGACCTCGGCTTGGGACCTGCACCGCGCGTGGCCGGAGGCGAAGTTCCATCTGGTAAAAAAAGCCGGGCACTCCTCGTCCGATCCCGGCGTGCTCGATGGCCTCGTCGCCGCAGCGGACGAAGCCGTGCGGGTGGTGGGCTAAAAAGTCTAAACCACGGATGCACACGGATGGCGGCTTTGCCGCCGACACGGATATACGTGAAGACGAACCTCGTTCGTCATCCGTGTCTATCCGTCGTTTAAAACCCTTTGGGTAGCCTTTAACAGGGGCCCGACATCAGGTCCTCACCCCTTCTGCGGGATGCGGACCTCAAACGACGTGCCCGACGGCCCGGTGTCGATCAACCGAACATCGCCGCCGTGCGTCTGGGCCAGTTCGCGCGCAATGGCCAGCCCCAGCCCCGACCCGCCGGGCGTCAGCGAGGCCGAAAACGGCTGAAACAGCTTGTCGCGCACACGCTCAGGGATACCTGGTCCGTTGTCGGAAAGGACCAGAATCACCTCTTCCGCCGTCTTGACCGCGCTCAGCGTCACGCGCCCGACCGTCTTGCGGTTCGGCTGGTTCTCAATCGCCTGGCGCGCATTGCGCATCAGATTGACTAGCAGGCGGTGGACGTGGTCGGGATCGGCCTCAAAGAAAAAGCCCTGCTCGGCCTTCAGCGAGAAACGCACACGGTCTGGCGTGCGCGCATTGAGTGCCAGACCCGCGTCTTCGGCGGCGGCCTCAGACAGGTCTTTCAGGCGCAGAATCTGGATGCGCGGGGGAATTTCGTCCGTCTTGCCGTAGTTGAGCACGTTTTGCGCCAAGGTCAGGGCGCGGTCCAGCGCCCGCTCGAGGCGCGGCAAGGCCTTGGTGACATTTGGATCGCCGGAATAGGCCAGACGCTCCGACGCCATCTGCGCGGCGGTTAGCATGTTTCTGAGGTCGTGGCTGATCTTCGACACCGCCTGTCCCAACGCCGCCAGTCGCGCGCGTGTACGCAGCGCGTGGCCGACCTCCTGCTGCATCTTGAACAGTTCTTCCTCAATCTGTCCGATCTCATCGTGACGACCGGACAGCTGTGGCACGGCGGCACTGTCTTCCGGGTTTTCCTTGAACCGCGCGATCGAGCGCGTCAGTTGCCGCACTGGGCGCACCACGAAAAAGGACAGGGCGGCAAAGATCAGGGCACCGGCGACCAACGAAATCAGAAGCGACAGGCGCAGGATCGACCCCAGTTGCTCGCGCAGTTCCTGTTTCAGTGGCTCCGCCGGCACGACGATTTCGATAATGTCGGTGCCCTTGCGCACCTTGGGCACGGCCTCGGTCCGGATCAGTCGGTCTTCGCGCCCAGACAAGGTCTTCCATGGCCCCCACAAATAGGTCAGGTCGTCGCTGATTCCGCGCGTCTGGTGACGGATGTCGATGACATCGGGTTCGACCGTACTGCGCGGATCCCGCAGCACAAACTGCACCCCGCCGCTTTGCAGGGCGAGATACGAGGCCCCGACGCTGTTGAGCAACTGGCTCGACAATTCGCGCGACACTGCCCCTTCGGCAGAGGCATCAAGCGCCAGAGAGGCGATTTCGGCCTGACGCACGCGGTCAATCAGCCAGCGTTCCTGATAGGCGGCCAAGGTTGGCACCATGATGATCACCACCATCACCGCCACGAACACCGCCGTCAAGGCCAGCAAATGCCCGGACAGGCCGCTAAAAAAAGAACGGAAATCTTTCCAGCTACGTTTCAGGTGCGGCTTGAGCGCCTTCCAGCGTTTGGCCAGAAACGCTTGCAGGCTCTGGTCACGCCATTTGCGCGGACGCGGGCTGGCCGCCGCCCCATCCTCGGCCTCACGCGCCACTGCCCTGGCGACGCGGAACCGTCGCCCCGGCGTCACGTCGCGGTGCGGGCCGGTTTCGGCTAAGGTTTCGCTCAAATCGCTCGACATTGCGCTCGGATAAGGTGGCGTAGAGACACATATTAACACAAATCCGTGAAGGGTCAGTGTAAAATCACCCCGTGCGCGCTCGCAGTTTCATAAAGTTTCTGCGGTCGGGGTGCGAATCCCGGCGCAAAGCCATTGACAAGCCCGTGCGCACGGTTTAGTGACGCCGCCTCTTCTTTCAACGATGGCTCGCACACACTGGGTTATCGTGTCCAAACCCCGGAGCTACAACCGTGAAACGCACTTACCAGCCGAGCCGTCTCGTCCGCAAGCGCCGCCACGGCTTCCGCGCGCGCATGGCCACCAAGAATGGCCAAAAAGTCGTCGCCCGTCGCCGTGCCAAGGGCCGCAAGCGCCTGACTGCCTAACCCGCAGTCGGACCACCGACACAGGAAGAGGCCCTTGAAGCGATTCGAGGGCCTTTTCCTTTGTGTGCTCCCCTTCCTTTGGCGGGGAGTATTAAGATGAGTGAATGACCTTTCCCGTTCTGAAAAACCGCAGCGATTTTCTGGCCGCCAACAAGGCGGCGTATCAGGCGCGCCCGACTGTGGTCATTCAGGCCCGCTTTCGCAATGACGGGGACGAAACCATCCGCATAGGCTTTACCGCCACCAAAAAGACCGGCGGTTCGGTCGAGCGCAACCGCGCCAAGCGCCGGATGCGCGAAGCGGCCCGCACCCTTTTGCCCGACCACGGCCGCCCCGGCCACGACTATGTCTTCATCGCCCGCGACGCGACCAAGTCCTGCACGTGGCAAGGTTTGCTTGACGATGTCAAACGCGCCCTGATAAGGCTGTCGCCCAAAGTTTAACCCCTCTTCAGAGTCTCTCATGAAGCGCGACGACAATCGCAATATGTTCATCTTCCTCGCCCTCTCCATGGCGATCCTGTTCGGCTATCAGTTCTTTGTGGCCGGGCCCCAGATGGAGAAGGAACGCGCCGCGGCTATGGCGCAGAAGAAGATCGAGGCCGCAAAGTCCCCCGTCGCCACGCCAGAGTCGCTGTTTGTCGAAGGCAAACTGCCGCGCGACCAGGCCGTAGCCGCCACGCCGCGGGTCGCCATCGACTCGCCGGCATTAAAGGGCTCTCTGTCACTGGCCGGAGCGCGCATCGACGACCTGTTCCTTAAGCAGTATAAAGAGACGCTGAAGGCTGACTCCCCCAATGTCGAGCTGTTCCGCCCGCAAGGGGCCGAGCATGCCTACTATGCCGAATCCGGCTGGGTCGGGGCCAATGTTCCCGGTCTGCCGTCGGGCAACAGCGTGTGGACTGTAGTTTCGGGCAGCGTACTGTCGCCGGGCAAGGATGTGGTGCTGGGCTATGATGCGGGTACGGGCCTGCGCTTTGAACGCCGCCTGAGCCTTGATGACAAGTACATGATTACCGTCACCGATACCGTGGTCAACACCACAGGTGCGGCGGTGACGCTGGCCCCCTATGCCAATGTGGTGCGTCAGGGCGCGCCAGAGACGCTCGGTAAGAACATGATCCTGCATGAAGGCGGCATTGGCGCCTTTTCTAAGGACGCCACGGGCAAGGGCTACACAACGCCGGAATTCAAGTTCCACAACTGGGAAAAGGACGAGAAGAAAGCCAATTTCAAGGCCGACTCGACCGGCGGCTGGATGGGCCTGACCGACAAATACTGGCTGGCCGCCGTCATTCCGGATCAAAAGGCGAAGATTCACGCCTCGATGAAGGCGACAGACCAGACGACCGCTAATGAAAAAGACTTCAACTTCCTCTATCAGGCAGGCTATGTCGCAGACGCCGTGACGGTGCAGCCGGGCAAGCCGGTGAGCGTCACCTATCACATATTTGCCGGTGCCAAGCAGGCCTCTCTTCTGGCCGCCTATCAGGACAAGCTGAAGCTGCCCGCCTTCGACAAGGCCATCGACTGGGGCATGTTCTGGTTTTTCACCCGCCCAATGTTCTTCGTACTGGACTTCCTGTTCAAATATGTTGGCAATTTCGGCCTGGCCATTCTGGGCCTCACCGTCCTCGTCAAGCTCATCTTCTTCCCGCTGGCGCATAAGTCCTATGAGTCGATGACCAAGATGAAGATGCTTCAGCCCCAGGTCGAGGAACTGAAGAAAAAGCACGAAGGCAATCCGCAGCAGATGCAGATTGAAATGATGGGCCTTTACCAGAAGGAAAAGGTCAATCCGATGTCGGGCTGTCTGCCGATCTTCGTGCAGATGCCGGTCTTCTACGCCCTGTACAAGGTGCTGTTCGTCACCATCGAAATGCGCCACGCGCCCTTCTTCGGCTGGATACAGGACCTGTCGGACAAGGACCCGACGACGATGTTCAACCTGTTCGGGCTGCTCCCCTACGATCCGGCCGCCCTGCCGGTCATCGGCGGGCTGATGGCCACCTCGCTGCACATTGGCATCCTTCCGCTGCTCTATGGCGCGTCAATGTGGCTATCGCAAAGCATGAACCCGCCGATGCCGGACCCCATGCAGCGCAAGATCTTCGCCTTCATGCCGGTGATGTTCACGTTCATCATGGCGCCGTTTGCGTCGGGTCTGCTGATTTACTGGATCTGGAACAACGTTCTGACCGTGGCGCAGCAATACATGCTGATGCGTCAGATGGGCGTCGAGAACCCGATCGACACCCTGTTGGGCAAGGTCGCCAAAACCAAGCCGAAATCCGAAGCGGCGCATGTTATCGAGGTGGCCGAGGAAGCCATCCACGAAGGCGAAGTGACTCAAGGCACCCCCGCCCGCAAGCGCAAGCCGACAACCACAGGCAGCTCAGCGGGCGGAACCAAGCGCACCCGCGGGACGAAAAAGGACTAAGGCGATCCGACTTACCTCGCTGCCCTTGGCGGAGAGAACCAGTCCCCTTTTATACCTCCCCAGTTTACTGGGGAGGTATAATATTTTAAGGCACCTACATGACCGATGAAACGCAAAATAACGCTGAGACACACGCCGCTGACACTCCTGTCGAGGCGGACTATTCCGCCGAAACGCTTGAAGCCGCCCGCGTGCTGTTTGCGCGCCCAGCGACCTTCATGATGGGCGCTGCCAAGATCGAGCAACTGCCCGCCGCCGACCTGCCCGAAGTGACCTTCGCCGGGCGCTCCAATGTCGGCAAATCGAGCCTGATCAATGCGCTGGTCGGGCAAAACCACCTGGCGCGCGCCTCCAACGAGCCGGGCCGCACGCGCGAGGTCAATTTCTTCGTGCTGGATGAGAAGCTGCGGTTGGTCGACCTGCCCGGCTATGGCTGGGCCAAAGCCTCGAAGGCCGAGGTGAAGAAGTTCCAGAATCTGGGACGCGACTATCTGCGCGGCCGCCCGAACCTCAAACGCGCCTATCTGCTGATCGACGCGCGCCACGGGCTTAAGGCCGTCGATAATGAGCCTATGGACGCGCTGGACGTCGCCGCCGTTTCCTATCAGATCGTCCTGACCAAAGCAGACAAGATCAAGCCACACGAGTTGAAAGCCGTCATCGAGAAGACGCAGGCCCAGATCAGGAAACGCCCGGCGGCGCACCCGGTGGTGCTGGCGACCTCATCGGAAAAGGGGCACGGCATCCCAGAACTGCGCGCTGAGATCATGACAACTTGCGCAGTCGCGCCGTAGCGACATTTATACCTCCACCGGCCAAGTTGGGAGGTGTAAGATAGTGACATGCACACGCCCTTTGATGGTTCACAGCCTCTGTTTCGTATCGGTCTGGCCCCGCTGAGAGACTCAGAGTGGCTGGAGCGCGATGAGCGTCTGCCCCTCTATCTGGCGGAAAAAGAACGCCTTTTGACCCAAGGCCGCGATGCCGTCTTCGGTGCGCAACCGGGCTCTGAGGCCGCGCAAGCCGAAGCCCTGCGTCTGATCGAAACCACGATGAACACCCCCGCCCCGCCGTCTGACGCGCCGCTGATCGCCGCGGCGCGGCTGGTGGCCGAAGACCTCGCAATCTTGCAAAAATCGCCCGAAGGCTTTCGTCTTACCGCAGGCTGCATTTGCTTCCCCTCCTCTTGGTCGCTGGCGGAAAAGCTGGGTAAGCCGCTGCACGAGGTGCATGGCCCCGTGCCCGATTTTCAGACGGGGACGCGCAACGCCACGATTATCGAGCGCATCTTTGACAATCTGCGAGCCGACGAGCCGGTGATCCGTTGGAACTGGTCGCTGTATGGTAGTGACACTTTGCATCATCCCCACCTGTCCCCGCCTCAGCGCTTCGGCAGCGGCGACCGCGCCGAAGCCGTCTACGTACGCGTTGAACGTCAGACCCTACGTAAGCTGCCGCAGACGGGCGCGGTCCTGTTTACCATCGGCATCCACCTGACGCCGCTGGAGACGATTGAGGCCCACCCGGAACGCGAACGCCTCACCGGAGGCCTGATCCGTCAGATCGAAGCCCTCGATGAGGCGCAACGCGAGTATAAAGGATTGAGCACCGAGCGTGAGCGGTTGCTGAGCCGCCTCAGGGGCCCCTTCACCCACTAAAGGAAATTACAGGTCTTCCTTGAGTATGGCCATTTCGAACATATACGAGCCTTCTTCGTCCTCGTCGACATAGACGACGCCGACAAAGTCTTCGCCGATATAGACTTCGGCGGAGTCCTTCTGCTTGCGTGCGCGGACCTCAAGGCCCTTGGTGCCGAAGGTCTGGGTCAGGTAGGCTTGCACCTTGGTGATTTCTGCAGGCGTCATGTTTTTTCTCTTGAATGGCTGGTCCCTGAACGATGCGATCAAAGCACGATTTCATCGGGGCCGGGATAAATTGTGTGTGTCTGTGTACCCGCGAACGCCGCCAGAGGCAAACACCAAGGCGCAAGCGTCAACATCGAAATGGCTAGGCGCGCAACCCTAGACGCTGACCCGCTGCGCTCAAAAGGGCTTTGGAATAGATTTTGTGGAAACCCAAAAGCGCATGGAACCCGAAACCCAACCATACCTTTCCATTAGGATATATGCGCTCAGGAACAATAACGCTGCCGAACCAGAGCCGTGTACCGCCGGGTAGGGCCTGGCAACTCAGCCACGAACGCGTTTTGGACAGAAAATCACACATCAGTATCTGATCGGGCTCGCGGGCCTCAACCGTCCACGCGGCAAACCGCAGGCTCTCCCGACACGCCAAAGCCCTCGCCTGCGAGTCAGTCGACGGTTTAGCCACCAGCAAGGCCAGCACCAGGCGTTCGCATTTGAACAGCGGCGTTGTGTAAAACGCCTCAATGTAATCGTTCAAAGTGACGCCAATAGGAAGATCGAGATAATAGGCATCCGTGTAAGCCCCACGCTGACGATATGCCTGCACTTGCGATCGTTCAGGGGGTTCCGCCGTAAAGACCCGACCTCTCATATTTCTGCTATCAAATTACGTAGTCGTAGATCACATCTGACAACGTCTGGTCCATGGACCTGGCCGGATCAGGGCAGGTCTGGCAATTGACCAGTCGCGCCGGAACGCCTGCCGCCGTGCAATGCGCCGGCACGGGCTTTAAGACCACCGAACCGGCAGCGATTTTGGCAAATTCACCGATCTCGATATTGCCGAGGACCTTAGCCCCGGCCCCCAGCAACACGCCGCGGCCGATCTTGGGGTGGCGATCGCCCTGTTCAGAGCCCGTGCCGCCCAACGTCACGCCGTGCAGCATCGACACCTCATCGCCCACCACCGCCGTTTCACCGATAACGATGCCGGTGCCGTGGTCCATCAGTACGCCCTTGCCGACCTTGGCCGCCGGGTGAATGTCGATTTGGAACAGCTCTGACACGCGGCTTTGTAGCAGGTGTGCCATGGTAAAGCGCCCGTCCTGCCACAGACGGTGCGCGATGCGATAGACTTGCAGGCTCAGGAAACCTTTGAAGAACATGAAGGTCTGCAGATAGCCCTTGGCCGCCGGGTCGCGCTCATAGACGGCCTGAAGATCGGCCTCTGCCGCCTCGACCAGGCCACTGTCGGCCTTAAGATAACGCTGCACCATCTCGCGCACGGTCATGCCGCGCAGGGTGTCGTCGGCCAGCTTGCGCGCCATGTGATAGGACAAGGCCGAGGCCAGATCGTCGTGCGACAGGATGGTCGAATGCAGAAGCGAGGCCAGCCCCGGCTCGGACGCCACAACGTCAGAGGCTTCCTGACGCAGAGTCAGCCAGATCGGCTTGTCCTGCGGTGTAATCACCTCAAACGGTTGCGCCATCTGCTTCACCCTTTGCCTCACAAAATCTTAGCCGACAGCGACGCATCCAGCGCCCCTGTGACAGCCATATGGTACACCCTAAGTACCGCCGCAACGGTTAAGGAGTCGCGTATCTGCCCTTTTATAACAGCTTCGAGTACGTCTTTGAAGGGAACCCGCACGATCTCAAGGTTTTCCGTCTCGTCCCATTCGGTTTCGCCCGGCGTCAGACCGGTGGCCAGGTAGATGATCCCTACCTCGTCGGACACTGAATTGCTGAGGTCAAGGCGCAGGATTTCAACAAGGGAGGCCGCCTCCAAGCCGGTTTCTTCGCGCAGTTCGCGCCGGGCGCCCTCCATAGGGTCTTCGTGATGCGGGACGCCACCTTCGGGGATTTCCCAGCTCCAGGCATCAAAGGCGTAGCGCATCTGACCCACCAGCGTGACGGTGCCGTCCTCGTGCAGTGGTACCATGCCCATTGCCCGGTTGCGGAAGCGCACCATACCATATTGCGCGACGCAGCCAGTCGGGGCGATCGGTTCGGACAACTCGACCTCGATCCACGGCGACGAATGGATGACTCGGGCATTGCGCTGCTGCCAGCGGGCGCGCTTCGCATTGCGATCTTCGGAATCCCAGGGCGGCAGGCTGGCTGTGGTCATGTCTATTCATCCGGTTGCGTCTGTCCAAGCGCCATAGCATGTCCTATATGCGTTGAATCTGATTTTTTGCGCCGGACACCGCCATGACCGAAAAAGCCGATATCCGCCACCTGGACCTCGCTCCCATCCCTTTTGGCACGCCGCTGCCCGCGAAAGTGTCGGCGCAAACACTGGAATTGTTGCTGACGCGCCGCTCTGCCCCGGCCCCTACGCTCGGACTGCCTGCCCCCTCCGAAGACGAGATGGAGGTGTTGCTGAAAATCGGCTTCCGCGTCCCCGACCACGGCAAGATCGGCCCTTGGCGCATCGTGCGCTTTACGACGGAGTCAAAGGCGCGGCTGGTCGATAATCTGCGGGCTCTGGCCGAGGCGCGCGATGACAAGGCGCAGGCAGGCGCTCTCCTAAAACTCTCGACACCTCCCGAAGCCCTGCTGGTTGTCTATTCGCCAGTCCAGCCACACAAGATCCCTCTGTGGGAGCAGATGGGCTCGGCCTTCGCCATCTGTCAGAACCTGCTGATCGCGGCGGGGGCTATGGGCTATGGCGCGAACTGGATTACCGACTGGTACGCCTATG
Source organism: Asticcacaulis excentricus CB 48 (assembly GCF_000175215.2). Taxonomy (NCBI): domain Bacteria; kingdom Pseudomonadati; phylum Pseudomonadota; class Alphaproteobacteria; order Caulobacterales; family Caulobacteraceae; genus Asticcacaulis; species Asticcacaulis excentricus. Next base: position 1,961,823 of record NC_014816.1, read on the forward strand.
ACGCTGAGGCCAAGTCGCTTTTGGGCCTCAAGGACGGCGAAGAGGTGGCCGGCTTCATCTATCTCGGCACACCGTCCGAAGCACCGCTGGAACGCGACCGCCCGGACTATGCCGAACGGGTTAGCTTCTGGGAGGGGTGATGACACCGCCATGGGACAAACACCCGGAACTAGGCCGCGGCCGCATGGGCTGGCGCATGGGATATGGCGAAGAGTACCTGAACAGCTTTTGGCAGTGGTTTAGCCGACTGTCGAATGACGAAAAGGGTGCTTACGAGGTGCGCTTTCCCGAAGCCGAGGGCTGGAGGGGGTTTTATGAGCGAATTCGCGCCCATCCGTGGCTCAAATAGCAATTGGCGGACAGGGTCGCAGACCCTGCATCCGTTTCTGATCCGTGATGAGAGACGGGACCAGACGAACCTGACCATCGACGATGATATCAAAACGTCTCGATGTGTGATGTGCCTAGTGCCTGACGACGAGATCGGAGATACGGCTCTAGGGCCACTCGCCCCGCAATAACGGCAAGGCCTATAGCGATCAAAGGCCAGACATCTGCCATTGCGAGGAGATGTTCCGGCGCGTAGGCCATCAACGCCATCATCGTGAAGGTCAGGACGGCCGAGAAAACCGTGAAGAACAAAATATATGCCGTCGTCCACATACGCCGCTTGCGACTAAGCCCATAAAACTCGGCAAAGATCAGCGTCGGGACGACGAAATAAAGCGTTTCCATCCCCCCTACATGCACAAATGCTGATCCGGCAAAATCCAGTTCGCCCGCCTCACCAAGCAGGGGCACAACGACAGTCAGCACAACATTTAGCCAGCTGCCTGCAACCAGCGCTATCACTCCGAATACCAAGGCTACCGGTATTCTCACCCACCAGCGATTCCACATCAGCCCTTCCCCCTTGGACTTATCTACATGGGTGAAGGCAGAAGCATAGCCCGCTCTCCGCGTTGGCGCGAGAGGAGGAACAAAATCTATCCCCGCTTTTTGACGGCTGTCTATTCTCGGACGCAGGACACAACGACAAACATCCCCCGGGCTCTGACACCGGAAACCCGGCGCGGGCATCTGCGCGCCATAGCCGACCGGAAGTTGCTCGCGCTCAGCCGCGAGGAAGACCCCAAACCCGGTGAAGAGATCAAAGAGGGCATCCGTCGAGGTCTCTTGATCAGGCGTCTTTATGCCCGCTACGACGCCACCGAAGCCAAAGCAATCAAAAACGCAGGGGCCGGTATGGAGCAAGAGGGGGCGGCAACGAAAGACGCTCCCGCCCCTGCGACCCCGAAAGCCTCAGACAGGACATGGCCCGGCAATTTGAGACGCCTAATGCGAAAAACCGCAAAGACACGTCGTGACTGTCGTACACTTCCCCGCCCGCAGGGATGTGAAAAAGCGCGTCACCCTCGGCCGCGATAGGTCGCCACGCCAAAGTCAGGGATCAGTACGCCCTTGGGCGGTTCAGTCGTTTGCCAGAAGACGTCGATGGGGATGCCGCCGCGCGGATACCAGAAGCCACCGATGCGCAACCAGCGCGGGGCCAGGAGGTCACGCAGGCGCTTGGCGATATAGATGGTGCAGTCTTCGTGGAACGCCCCGTGATTGCGGAAGGCCGTAAGAAACAGTTTCAGCGATTTTGACTCGACCAGCCACTCCCCCGGTACGTAGTCGATGACCAGGTGTGCGAAATCGGGCTGTCCCGTCACGGGACACAGAGACGTGAATTCCGGAGCGGTAAAGCGCGCCACATAGTCAATATCTGCGTGCGGATTGGGCACGCGCTCCAAAACGGCGCTATCCGGGTCGGTCGGCGCGCCCAACTGCTGGCCCAGTTGCGTCAGATTATCAGTATAGTGCGCCATGAACGACCTTTCCTTTTTATCCGATTAGGATAATAATTAAGCGAATACAATAGTTTACTTAAGGGCAAGAAACGACCATGGCCATTCCGGACACCCTGAAAGCGGGCCTCAGCTTCCCCGCCATTGCCGCGCCGATGTTCCTGGTCTCGGGGCCGGAACTGGTCATTGCCACGTGCCAAAGCGGCATGATCGGCACCTTCCCCGCGCTCAATCAGCGGACCACCGAAGGCTATGCGCAATGGATCGATGAAATTCAAGGGGCGCTGACGCCTGAGGACGCCCGCTTCGGCGTCAATATGATCGTCCACCCGACCAATTCAAGACTGATGGCCGATATGATGGTCACGGTCGAAAAGAAAGTGCCGCTGGTCATCACCTCGCTAGGGGCGGTGCGCGATGTGGTCGATGCTGTGCATTCCTATGGCGGCGTGGTGTTTCACGACATCACAACTGTGCGCCACGCGCAAAAGGCGGCCGAAGCCGGGGTGGATGGGCTGATCCTTGTCTGCAATGGGGCGGGAGGTCACGCGGGCACCTACAACCCCTTCGCACTTCTGGGCGAAATCCGTCAATGGTACACAGGCACCCTCATCCTGTCGGGATGTTTGTCGCGCGGCTCGGACGTGGCTGCCGCGTTGATGATGGGGGCCGACCTCGGCTATATGGGCACACGCTTTATCGCCACGCGCGAAGCCATGGCCAGTGATGGCTACAAGACCATGCTGACGCAGTCCTCGGCCAAGGACATCGTGTACACGCCGGCCATTTCGGGGGTCCCCGCCTCCTTCCTGCTGCCGTCGCTAGAAAGCCACGGCATCACCAAGGACATGCTGAAGGACATGACCACCAAGATGGACATGGACCATGAGATGAGCGATGAGGCCAAGGCGTGGAAGACGCTGTGGTCGGCGGGGCAAGGCACGGGCAATGTGCGCGATATCCTTCCCACCTCTGAATTGGTTGCGCGGTTGAAAGCGGAATTTTCAGAGGCCACCCAAAGGTTTGCGCAGACAAACCTAGTATAGGACCGACGGTTTCCTTACGCCGGGCATACTCAAAGGCGCACGGCGACGGTCGGGTGTTGACTTTGCAGAGGGTTTTGACCCCAAGCGCTTCCCCCGATCTCAGAGGAAGGCGCTGTCTAGGCTGAGGCCAGGCTGCGCTGGATGTCAGCCACGGCCTCTTTGAACGCATCGCCGCGGGCTTCGAAGTCGGTGAACTGGTCCTGAGAGGCGCAGGCCGGTGACAACAGCACCACCTCTTCCTTGCCCGACTTTTCGGCCGCCGCAAAGGCCTGCGCCACTGCGGTGAACAGCAGACGCGACTGCGTGCAAGTGGCCGCAGTGCCGATAGTCTTTTCGAACAGCTCGGCCGCCTCCCCGATCAGATAGGCGTGCTTAACGCGAGGGAACAGGTCTTTCAGCTCCTCAATGCCGCCAGCCTTAGCGCGGCCGCCCGCGATCCAGTAAAAGCTGTCATAACTCGACATGGCCTGACGCGCCGCATCAGCATTTGTGGCCTTGGAGTCGTTGATGAAGCGTACATTTTTAATGCGCCCGATCTCTTGCATCCGGTGGTCGAGGCCAGGGAAGGACCGAATCCCCGCCACGATCACTTCAACCGTCAGGCCCAGCGCCCGGCACGCCGAATAGGCGGCACAGGCGTTTTGCCAGTTGTGGCGCCCCGTCAGGGTGCGGACGGTTTTGAGGTCGATGATCTGACGCGCGCGGTCGGTCGTGGCATCATATATGACACCGTTCAGCGCGTAGACGCCGCGCCCAAGGGTGCGCCGCGACGAAATGGGGATGAGATTGACCGAATGGTGCGCGGTCATCTCGGTCACCACGGCCTGCGACCACTCATCGTCCGTGCCGATCACCGCCGTCTCATGCGCGGTTTGGTTCAGGAAGATGCGCTTCTTGGCCTTGATATAGCCGTCCATATCGCCATGTCGGTCGAGGTGGTCAGGCGAGAAGTTCATCAGCACCGCCACGTCCGGACGGAAGGTCTGGGTCAGGTCGAGCTGATAGGAGGAGGTTTCGATGACGTAGATCGTCCCGGCATGCATTTCCGGCAGATCGAGCACGCCGATGCCGATGTTGCCGCCGATATGGGCGTCGCGCCCAGCAGCCTTGAGGATATGGCCGATCAGGGCTGTCGTCGTCGATTTACCATTGGTTCCGGTGATGGCCACGGTCTTCGGGCGCTGCTTTTCCGGCAGGGCGTTCAAGGTGCGGGCAAAGAGTTCAATATCACCGATGACCGGGACATTGGCTTCCTGCGCCGCCTTCACGGTCCAGTGCGGCTCCGGATGCGTCAGCGGCACGCCAGGCGACAGCATCAGCGCGTCGATTTCCGACCAGTCGGCGACCTTGAGGTTTTCGATTGTGAAGCCTTCCTTTGAGGCGCTCAGCATCGACTGCGGCTTGTCGTCCCACAGAAGTGGCTCGGCCCCGCCAGCCTTCAGCGCACGCGCCGCCGAGAGGCCGGACCGGCCCAGACCGAAGATGGCGACACGCTTGCCAGCGAAGCTTTTTACCGGGATCAAAGGGGTCTCTCCATAACTCTTGAAACGCACCCCACCACCACATCTCAGGGCTTCGCCCATCGTGCGGTCCCCCTCCGCGCACCTTTTGCAGGCAGGTATCGGTATAGTTTACACCTCCCCGCTGCCGAGGAAGGGGACCATTGGCAAAGTCAATGGGGGTGGGGTGGCTCCACTTTATCTCAGCTTCAATGTGGCCAGACCGACCATGGCCAAAATACCGGCCACGATCCAGAAACGGATGACGACCGTCGATTCCGCCCAGCCCTTCTTTTCGAAATGGTGGTGGATCGGCGCCATCAGGAAAACCCGCTTGCCGGTCAGCTTGAAATAGCCGATCTGGATCATCACCGAAAGGGCTTCGACCACAAACAGGCCGCCGACAATGGCCAGGACGATCTCGTGCTTGATAGCCACCGCCGTCATACCCAGGCCGCCCCCCAGAGCCAGCGAACCGGTGTCGCCCATGAATATCTTGGCGGGCGGGGCGTTGTACCAGAGGAAGCCCATGCCGCCCCCGATGACCGCCGCTAGGAACACCGCCACCTCACCCGATCCCGGTACGAAGTGGACATTGAGATAGTTGGCAAAGACGTAGTTGCCAACGGCGTAGGAAATGATGCCGAACGTCCCTGCCGCAATCATCACAGGCACGATGGCCAGTCCATCCAGCCCGTCGGTCAGGTTAACGGCGTTCGATGCCCCTACGATGACCACCGCGGCAAAGACAATGTAGAAAAAGCCGAGATTGAACAGCACGTTCTTGAAGATCGGCACCGCCAGAGAGGTCGAAAGCCCGGACGAAGTCGGCGACTGGGGCCCGAAATAGACCAGAAGTGCCGCCGCAATCCCCGCTACGATGAATTGCGCAATCAGCTTCTGCGACCCCGACAGACCTGCCGAGGTCTGCTTGGTCACCTTGGCGTAGTCGTCCATAAAGCCCAGCAGACCATAGATCATGGTCACGCCAAGCACGACCCACACGGTGACGCTGCGCAGATCGGCCCATAAAAGCGTCGCCACCAGAATCCCGGCCAGAATCATCAGGCCGCCCATGGTCGGCGTGCCCTTCTTGGTCAGAAGGTGCGATTGCGGGCCGTCTTCGCGGATCGGCTGCCCCTTGCCCTGCTTGGCGCGCATCCAGCGGATAAAGCGCGAGCCCAGACCTACCGCCACCAGATATGAGGTGATGATGGCCAGACCAACGCGCACGGTCTGATATTTCAGTAGGTTGAGCAGCGGCCAGTGGTCGAGCGCCGCGAAATGCTCGTACAGAAAATAAAACATACAGTGTCCCTAAATCAGAAGGCTCTTGGCAATAAGGCCCGCCTTCGATCCGTTGGAGCCCTTTATCATAACAATGTCGTTCGGACGCAAGGCTGTTTTCAGTGGTTCCAGCAGTTCCGCAGCCGTGGCCGCGTAGGCCCCGCGGAGCGCCTCAGGCAAGACGTCCCAGAGGGCACGCATCAGGGGCCCGGCGACAAAGACTTGATCGACACCCGCCGCCGTCAGGGCCGGGGCAAGAGCCGCGTGACGTTTTAACTCATCGGGGCCCAGTTCCAGCATGTCGGTCATCACCGCGATACGCCGCCCGCCGGTCACCAACCGACGCGCGGCCAGGGCGTTAAGCGTCGCGACCATCGAGATCGGGTTGGCGTTATAGCTTTCGTCGATGAGCGTCACATGACCGCCCGCCACCGCGATCTGGTGCTCGGCCCCACGGCCATCCAGCGCCTCAAAGGCCGACAGGGCAGCGAGCGTCGTCGCCGTATCGACCTTCAGCGCCTCGCACATCAGCAGCACCGAGAGGGCGTTGAGCGCCTGATGCTTGCCCGTGTGGGCCAGCGTAAAGGCGATATCGCGCCCGTGCAGAGTGGCGCAGACCTGAGCGCGGCCATCGACCACCTCATGGCTGATAAGGCACGCATCTGCGCCCTCCGCCTCGCCAAAGCACTGCACTTTGGCGCCCATTTCGCTGGCCCGTTCGTTCAGTTCAGCAAACCAGTGGTTGTCCGCATTCAGAATCGCCAGCCCGCCGTATTTGAGGCCGTCGAAAATCTCGGCCTTGGCCTTCATCACCCCTTCTTCGCCATCGGGGAAGTTTTCGGTATGCACGGCACCCACTGTGGTGATGATCACTGCGTCGGGTTCGACCAGCTCGGACAGGGGCGTGATCTCATTGGCATGGTTCATGCCAATTTCGAACACGGCGCGTTCGGTATCCGCCGGCATGCGCGCCAGGGTCAGCGGCACGCCGATGTGGTTATTGAAGCTTTTGACCGCGGAATGGGCGCGTCCGGCGCGGCTCAGCGCCGCCATTACCATCTGCGTCACCGAGGTCTTACCGACGCTTCCGGTCACAGCACCTCTCATGGCCGGAGCGCGGTCGCGGGCGTAGGCCCCAAGCTTCTCCAGCGCCTTAAGCACGTCCGGCACCATCAGACAGGGCCCGCCGTCGACTGGCTTGCGCGTGAGGGCGCACACCGCACCCTGCGCAAAGGCCTGCCCCACGAAGTCGTGCCCATCGCGCACGCCGGACAAGGCCAGAAAGATATCGCCCGGCTGCACCTGACGGCTGTCAAAGGTAATGCCGGTGGCGTGAAGAGCGCTGGCATCGCCGCTCAGACCCGCGAAGGTGCCGCCTGTGGCCTTGAGCAGTTCGGTTCCGGTCCAGAGAGGTGTCATTTTTACTCCTCCCCCTCCCTTGAGGGAGAGGGGGTTTATGCGTTCAAGGCTTCGAGCACTACACCGGCGTCGTCGAAAGGCAAGACCTTTCCGGCAACGATTTGTCCCTGTTCGTGCCCCTTTCCTGCCACGACCAGCACATCGCCGGTTTTCAGGCTGGCCACGGCTTCGAAAATGGCCTGACGACGGTCCCCGATCTCAAGCACATTGGAGGACTGGGTTCCGGCCAGGCCAGCCATGATCTCGGCGCGGATGGACGCCGGTTCCTCGGAGCGCGGATTGTCGTCGGTGACGATGACGCGGTCGGCGAGACGCTCGGCAATCGCACCCATCTGGGGACGCTTGCCGCGATCGCGGTCTCCGCCGCAACCGAAGACGCAGACCAGACGGCCCTGTGTATGCGGGCGCAGAGCCTTCAGCACCGTCTCCAAACCGTCCGGAGTATGGGCGTAATCGACATAGATTTCCGCGCCATTACCGGTCGAACCGACACGCTCGAGGCGCCCGCGCGCCCCGGTCAGGTGCGTCAGGGCCTCCAGTACTGGCTCGGCCTTCTGACCAGCGGCAAGACACAGGCCAGCCGCCACTAGCGCGTTCGACGCCTGAAACAGGCCAGCCAGTTTCAGCTTAACCTCAAACTTGCGGCCCTGATGCTCAAGGTACAGGATCTGCCCGTCCACCGTCAGGTCACGGTGGGTCAATGTCAGGTGCTGCCCGCGCTCCCCTACACTGAGCAGTGAGGCTCCAGCAGTGATGGCCGAGGCGGCAAAGGCGTTATAGGCGTCGGAATCAGCATTGAGTACCGCCACGCGGCCGCGCGGTAGAAGTTGCTCGAAAAGGCGCAGCTTGGCTGCGCGGTAGGCCTCCATCGTGGCGTGATAATCAAGATGGTCCTGTGTCAGGTTGGTGAAGCCAGCCGCCGTCAGGGTGACACCATCAAGGCGACGCTGATCAATGCCGTGCGAGGAAGCTTCAAGCGCCAGATGCGTGACGCCGTCGCGCGCCAGTGACGCCAGATGCTCAGCAATATCGGCGGCGTCCGGCGTGGTCAGGCCCGGTGGCGTGATGGCGTGCTCTGCCGCGCCGTTCTGGGTAACGATGCCCAGCGTCCCAACGCTGGCCGAATGGTAGCCCATATGGGCAAACATCTGTCGGCAAAAGGTGGCGACCGAGGTCTTGCCATTTGTGCCGGTGATGGCAACGCAAGTCTTCGGCTGTGCGCCGTAAAAGGCCTTGGCTGCCAGGGCATAGGCGCGGCGCACATCGTAGGTGGTTAGGATGTTGGATGCGGTCGCGAGCGTATCTTCGGGGGCCAGTACGGCCGCTGCGCCCTGCGACAGCGCCTGTGGGATAAACTCACGGCCGTCCCGCGCCGTCCCCGGCAGCGCACAGAACAACGTCCCCGGTCCGACCTTGCGGCTGTCGGCTGTCACGCCAGTCACGACCGGATCCACGTCCAGATCGCGCCTCAATATGTCCGACAGGCGAAGCCCGCTCATGGTTCAGTTCCCTTGTTCATACGCTTACTTTTAATGTCCTGCCGCCGCCGGGGCGGCCGCTTCCGTCACTGACGCTCCGCCCGTCTGTTCTTCCGTCATCACCTGCGCCTTAACCCACTCCGAGTCGGCGAACTTGTCATCCTTGCGCGTCACATTCAGGAAGGGCGCGATGCGGTCGATAACGCGACCGGCCACCGGCGCGGCCACCCAGCCGCCAGTGCGCAGACCGAACGTATCCTTGTTGCCCGTCGGCTCATCGACCATAATCATGACCATGTAGCGGTCATCCTCGACATTACCGTCGGTGGGGAAGACGGCGACGAAGGACGACAACAGCTTGGTGCGGTCATAGCGTCCACCAATGACCTTTTCTGCTGAGCCGGTTTTGCCGCCGACGCGCAGGCCCGGCACGTTAGCCTTTCCCCCCGTGCCTTTAAGGACGTTGACGCGCATCAGGTCCAGCATCTGACGCGAGGTATTGGCCGAAAAGACGCGCTCGCCTTTCAGGGGCTGTGACGGATCGTATTTGCGCAGCGTCAGAGGCCGCAGATAGCCGCCATTCATGGTCGCCGCGGCGGCCTGAGCATAGGACAGTGGCGAAATCGACATTCCGTGCCCGAAGGAGGACGAGGCCAGCGAATCCTTCGACCACTTTTTGGGCAGCAGCGGCGACGCCGTTTCAGCCAGCTCGATATCGGCGGCGCGAAACAGGCCAAGCGCGTTATAGAATTTGGTCATAGTGTCGATGCCGACGCTTTCGGCCATCAGGGTGGTGCCGATGTTCGACGAGACAAGGAAGACGTCTTCCAGCGTCATAATGCGGTTTTCGGCGTGGTAGTCGGAAATCTTGCGCTTGCCCAGCTGATAGGGGGTACGCGCGTCATAGGTTGTGTTGAGCGAGGCCGTCCCCGATTCCAGTCCGATGGCCACCGACAGCACCTTGAACACCGAGCCCACCTCGAACACTGAATTGGTGACGCGGTTCAGCTTATTGTTGTCCGGAAAACGGCCGGCCTGATTGGGGTCGAATTCCGGCCAGCTCGACATGGCGATGACCTCCCCCGTACGTACATTGGTAACCAGGCCGATGGCCCCCTTGGCGCTTTGGGCGATAGCTACATTTCGCACCTCGTTTTCCAGCGCCCCCTGCACCCTCAGGTCCATAGCCAGCGGGAAAGGCGTGTTGGAACGGGCGATCTGATCCTGAAAGGCGCGTTCAGCCCCGGCGAGACCTTTACCGGCCTTTTCCGTCATGCCGATGTAGAATGCCCCGGCCGTGCCGAGGGGATAGCCGCGCAGGCGCCGCGGTTCAAACCCCACACCGGGAAGGCCATAGCTGAGGATGCGCGCCTTGTCCGCTGCGCTCAGCCATGGCATGACCATCAGACGCTTGTCCCCCGACAGGGCCGAATCAAGCTGATCACGCGGCACATCTGGCAGAAGCTGGATCAGGGCGCGCTTCACCAGCGGGCGGTCAGCCGCCATGACGTCGGCCGGATCGAGGAACAGGTCGTAGTTGAAGACATCGGTGGCCAGCAGCGCGCCATTGCGGTCAACAATGTCAGCGCGCGCATCGGCGGGCAGGCTGTAGTCCACGCCGTCATGGCCACCCGACAGGGCCGCCTTTACCGCAAACCCCGACAGCACCAAATAAATGACGCCCATCGCCACCAGAATGAAGAAGATACGCATGCGCGCACTGGCCAGCCGGTCCGAGGCGACCGCATTGGCGCGTTCAAACGCGTGCTCGACTTTCCACATTCTGTCGGCCACCCACTGAAAGCCGGAGGCGGTCGAGTCAATAAACGATAGGCGGTGTCCGTATCTCATCGCGTCGCCTCCCCGATCACGGGCGTGGCCGGCACCGGTGCAGCGATGGGCGCGCTTTCCTCTTCGGTCATGGCCGGGGGCTTGGCGGTGACGGCGGTCACCGGCGGGGCCGCATGGATTTCCGGACGCGCGACCGAGCGCGAGATTTCCACCAGATTGTCGAGACCCGCCTCACGCTTGGGCGACAAAGGCTCCATCCCCAAATACTGCCGCGCCAGCGCCTCAATACGAGCCGGCTGCTCCAGATTGGCCACCTTGACCTTAAGCGCCTTGATCGCCGCCTGTTCCTCAGCAATTTGGGCGTTGAGTGCGTTGAGGCGGGCCACCTCCTGCCCTTCCTTGACCTTGGACAGACAGACCCAAAAGATCATGATCAGGGCCAGCAGAAGCCCTATGGCTTCAATCAGGCGGACACCACGGATACGACGGTCGAACAGACTCATCAGGGCTTTCATCTGACGGCTCTCCGGGAGGGGGACGCGCTAGGGGCGACATCAAAAGGCGGGTGACCAGTACGGCGGGCGGCGCGCAGCTTGGCCGAACGGGCGCGCGGATTGCCGCTTAACTCGGCCTCGGACGGAGCAATTGCTCTGGTCGAATCGAGGCGATAGGTCGGCGCGGGCCCGGTCTGGATTTGCGGTGCGTGGCGCGAGCCCGACGGCGTGCGTCCGGCGCGCTCGGCCAGGAACGACTTGACCATGCGGTCTTCGAGCGAGTGGAAGGTGACGACGGCCAGCACACCTTCGGGCTTCAAAAGGCGCTCAGACGCCTCGAGTGCGCTTTCGAGCTCACCCAGCTCGTCATTGACGGCAATGCGTAGCGCCTGAAACGTTTTGGTTGCCGGATGCACCTTGTCGCCGCGACGCCCACCGACGGCCTTTTCGACCACAGCGGCCAGATCGAGGGTGCGCTCAAACGGGGCCTCCTTGCGCCGCTTGACGATGGCGGCAGCAATAGCACGCGATCTGTGCTCCTCACCATAAAGCCAGATAATATGGGCAATGTCGGCTTCCGCCCATTCATTGACGATATCCGCCGCGCTCAGGCCATCAACGGCCATACGCATATCAAGCGGCCCGTCGCGCATGAAGGAGAAACCGCGATCGGCCTCATCGAGTTGCATTGAGGAGACACCGATATCGAGCACAATGGCATCGACCCGATCAACGCCCAGCTCCGCCAGCCCTGCGGCCATTTCCGAAAAGGGACGATTGACGAAGCGGAAGCGGTCACCAAAATCGCCACGCACCGCCTCAACAAATGGCTGAACGCGCGCGTCACGGTCAAAGGCGATGACTTCCGCCCCACGCGACAGGAAGGCACGCGTGTAGCCGCCAGCCCCAAAGGTACCATCGACCACCAAGCGGCCCGACTCAGGTGCGACGGCGGCGATCACCTCATTCAGCAGGACGGAGATGTGCGGCGCCTCGCTCATAAGCCCAACTCCGTCAACACGCCAGATAGCTCGGCCTCCTGCGTCGCCAGATGCGCGGCGTAGGCCTCGGGGCTCCAGATCTGAAAACGGTCATAAAGGCCGACCAGCAGCACAGCGTCTTTCAGCCCGAACTGCTCGCACAGAGCATCCGGCAGGGTCATGCGTCCAGCCGAGTCGAAATTGAGCTTCGCCATATCACCGAAGATGCGCGCCTCAAGAATGCGGCGCGGCGCTGAACCGAAGGGCTGCGCATCTACAATCTTCTTGTAATGGCTGAAAAATTGCGGCCCCCCGCATTCGACACAGCCGAGCGATCTCAGGGCAAACGCGTAGAGGCCATCAAAGCCATCCATACCGTCAAAGGGCACCATCGCAGCCGCACGGAAGTCCTGCGGGACCAGCAGCCTCCGCTTCGCATCCAGTTGCTTCTCGTGCGTGGAGAGAAACACCCCTGCGCGTCCGGGCCAGTGCCCGCTCCCTCATTCCGAATAATTAATGCCCACAGCCCAACGAAAAGCCCTGCTTCGCCGACCCGAATTAGGGTTAACATGGGATGAAGTGGGACGCAATGACTCTGACTGACACTTTATGCCTTTCGACACAGAATTTATCGAACGGGGACAAGGGGATAGAACAGAAGGGGAACCTGTTAACACTTCTGCAAACAAGCTGAATAAAGCCTTGCCAAAGCCTTTACAAATCCTGAACTCAAGCGATGCACAAAGATTAACAGCCCCTGTGCATAACCCTGTGTGCAGCGACGCTTATCCACAAGGGACGCCTCCACCGCCTGCTGACAGGTTTTGTCACCCTAAAACGACAGAATGCGACGCTTAAGGAGATACACATGCACGGATTGATCGGCAGCTTTTCAGCCCACCCCGGCAAGCGCGACGAACTGATCGCGTTGATGACCGCTAGCCTCAGCGACATGCCCGGCTGCCTAAGCTATGTGGTGGCCAAGGACCCGCAAGACGCCGACAAACTGTGGATCACCGAGGTCTGGGACTGCGCCGACAGCCACAAGGCCTCCGTGCACATCCCGGCCGTGGCCGAAACAATCCGACAAGCCATGCCCCTGATCGCGGCTTTTGGTGAGCATATCGTAACGCAACCTGTGGGTGGGTGCGGGATTTAGAGGCGTCGGAGAGTAAGGATCAGATGACCTGTAAGCCGGGTTCTGTTCGGGGCTTGCGCCCTCTGGCGATCATTCATCTTGGCGACGGATTGCTCCGGCGCTCATGCAACCAACCCGAACGTGCTGGGGCGGTAATACCCTGTCGGAGAACCGACGCGCCGTTCCTATTCGGTTTTGCTTCAGGCGGGGCTTGCCGTGCCGCTTCCGTTGCCGGTCGCGCGGTGCGCTCTTACCGCACCGTTTCACCCTTACCCGGCTGACGCCGGGCGGTTTCATTTCTGTGGCGCTATCCCTAAGGTCACCCTTGGCGGGCGTTACCCGCCGCCCTATTACCGTGAAGCCCGGACTTTCCTCGAAAGAGGTTTCCCTTCCGCGATCGCCCGGTCATCTGATCCACGCGCCTTGTGCGGGAAAGTGAGGCTCAAATCAAGCTTTCTTCGCGGTGAGCTTCAAGGCCGAAGCCATAGCCACGCCGGCCCAGCCCAGCATGACCAGCACGCCGCCGGTGGGGGCCAGATTAGGAAGGAGCCCTTCCCCCCGCAAGACGCGTGAGCAGATGTCGGCGGCAAAGACCCCGCTGCCGACCATAAGCAGCAGCAGGACGTTCAGGCGCATACGCGGCCCCATAAAGCCCGAATGGACCAGACCGATGGTCGCCGCCGCATGGAACAGCAGGAACATGCCGGCCGAGGTCAGGCGAGGATCGGCATGGCTGCCCGCCGCCAAAAGCATGACGCCGATCAGGCCCCAAAGGCCCGACATCAGCAAAAAAACGTAGTCCCAGCGTTGGTAGGTCATGCCTGATCCCCGTCCTTATGTTTGTGGGTGTTTTTGCCTTTTTTCTTCGCTGCATAAACAGAGAGGAAGATGGTGAACACCCCGCAAAACACGGAAAACAGAGCTATAAAGACGGCGTTATTCATTCTCAGGCCTCCAGAAGGGTGATGTGCCGCAAAAGCGCCATCAGGCGCACCCGTGTCAGGGCATCAGCCTTACCATCGATACGCGTCTGCACCCAGTGGCGCTGAAAAGCGGTGATGATAGCTTGCGTTTCCGCGTCATAGGGCCCACCCGGCAAAATGTCATATCCCAACTTGCCAAGCGCCCCCTGAAGCGCAAACACGCCAGGCCCCGTGTCACCGATATCGAGCGGTGGTCCCATAACACCCTCCGGCGGCACTGGCGGATCGACCCACAGCCCGTGCCCCGCCTCGGCCAGAGCCTGCCAAGGAAAGCGCTCACCGGGGTCTTCCTTGCGCGCCGGGGCGACATCTGAGTGACCCAGAATGCGATGGTCCGGAATATCCCAGCGCCCACGAATGCCATCCAACAGCCCAATAGCGGCGTCGATCTGAGATTGTGGAAAGTCGCGATAGCCGAACTCATGGCCGGGATTGACCAGCTCAATGCCAATCGATACGCCGTTGATGTCGCGCGCGCCCTTCCATACCGAGACCCCGGCATGCCAGGCGCGGCGCTCCTCATCGACGAGGTGATAGACCGTGCCCTCTTCATCGACGACGTAATGAGCCGAAACCTGTGCCGCCGGATCGCACAGCCGGTCCAGCGCCGCCTTGGCTGTCTGCATACCTGTATAGTGCAGGACCACCATGTCGGGCACGGACGAGCGCGCATTGAAATTGGGCGACATCAGAGAGATCATCGGCAAATCCGCAACAAAAAACCCCGGCTTGATAGGCCGGGGTCGCAAAACCTTCAAGATTTAAAAGCGCAATAGACTTCCCCTAGTACACTTCCCATGTTGAACCGTTCTTGCGCGCATCCAACACACCGTCTTCGCGCTTGCGCTTGTCGGCATTAACCGTGACACGCACGGGCTTGCGCGTGAAAAACGCCGTCACAGCCATGAGGCCAACACCGATCAAAGCCAGCGCCGCGACGATACCGGTAAAGATGACCGCCAGCACAGCACCGGCGAGTGAGACGAGCCCGATCAGCGTCATCATGAATATGTGCTTTAGTCTGGCCATGGCGTTCCTCCGACGCACTTGCGCCCATGGATGGGGGCGCGTGAAACTTCCGAATACGGACCTCAAATCGCTCATGGCTATACTGACCTCATTACGCGCCATGCCAGATGGGGAGTATTGGCACTGCACCACAGCAGATTGGCACGATTAAGGCCCGCGTCAACCACCTGACCGAGCGTTAACTTAACTTTTTTATGACTTGTTAAGAGAGACATCGATTTCATAACCAAATGCGCCCTTATTGCAGCGCCCGCTCTCGCAGGATCTGTGTGTAGGCCTCGTTAATGCGCGCCGCCTTTTGAGTGAAAAGCCCCACATATTCAGATGGCAGGCCGCGCGCCAGAATGCGATCGGGGTGCACATCCCCTAGCGCCCTGTTGCGCGCGATGCGAATTTCATGGTCGGCCACGTCTGGGTGAATGCCCAGAATGTGATAGGGGTCGTCGGCGTCCGGCCCGGCATAGTCGGCACGAATGCGTCGATAGGTCGCGGGGCTGAGGTCGAAAAGACGCGCCACAGTTTCCAGATAGGTCTCTTCGCGGTCGGTGAGGTGCCCGTCCGACACTGCGATGTGGAACAGGCCTTCCAGCACGTCCTCAAGTATACGCGGGCATTGTGCATAGCGTTTGGCCAGCCGCCGGGCATATGATTCAAACCCCAAACTGGTCTGGCGCGCCAGATCGTACAGGCGGCGGATATTGGCATAGGCCTCGCGTTCAGGCTGAAACACGTCAAAAAAGGCCTGCTCCTCGCTCTCGTCCACCAGTCCGTCAGCCATGGCCAACTTCGCCCCAAGCGCAGTTACCGCCGTGGCGAACGCAGGATCGCGGCCCGGCTGCCCCTTTGGGCAATCGGTGCAGTCGGCGGGGTCAAAGGCGTGGGCCGCCTTGCGCGCGAGGGTCTTCCAGAAACTCATCGGTCTTATCCTGACCACTACCTTAGGCCATTATACGGCGTAAAACCCCTTAAGTTTCTGTAAGAGACTTTTTTCTGTGCGCGCAAAGGATTCCTCTCTAAAATAACGATAAAACGCGATTTCGCCCCAATTTGTCTGCATGACAAAGGGATAAGTCTGAATATGAGGATGACGGCGTCCATGAAAGCGACGATTACGGCGACAGTGTGTATGGCCCTGCTGGCCGGTGCAGCTCTGGCGCAAACCGACGATGGCCCCATCGCCACCAATGTCACCGGCATCAAGGAACAGGTCGTGCGTACCCCCGTCATCGCCGATGCGCCGGCCGACGACTTCAACCGTGTGGCGTGGTGCCACGGCATCCTGTCCGGGCATATGGACCTAGCCGAGCGTATCTCGGACATCGAGCCGCTGAGCAAGGACATGGAAAAGATCGGCGCGTCCTATCTTCGTGCCTATGAAGCGGCGCTCACCCTGTCGAAAAAGGGGGAGGCCCCGGAAGGCCGCAAGAGCGCCGAGGCCTCCCGAGAACAGGGCTTCAACGGCTGGGAAGAGGCGCGCAAGGCCCCCAAGGGTCAGGCCGCTGGCGCCTATGTCAACTGGTCCCTGCCCGGCGATTGCGAGCGCGCGACCAAGGCGCTGTCGGGACATTCCGACATCTTCAAGGAAATGCAGACCGAGGAAGAGGCGAAGATCATTGCCGAGGCGATGAAGCCCGCGACCGAGCGTCAGACGCTGGATGTCCTTACTCCGCAAAAGACCAGCGCCACCACAGCCCCGGCTGATCCCGATGCCGCCATCGGCTCATCGCGAACGACCGGCAAGTCGGGTAAGGGCCAGTCGAGCGGCAACTGGGCCAGCGGCCTGATGAACAAGCTCGGCTGGGGCAAGAATGACGAAAAATAGGTTTTTAAACCCGGATAGACACGGATAAGGCCCGCTGCGAGGCCTTTTCACGGATAGTGGCGGCAAGTCTCTCACCATCCGCGACGCCGCCGAAGGCAGCATCCATTTCGATCCATGGCTAAAAATCAGAGGCGACTGTATCTTGACAGCGACTTAGCTTTCGCAATCCTCCTCCCCCTATCATGGGGAGATGCTGGGTTTACGAGGCGAAGGGATGTTTTGGCGGATCAAAATACCCCTACGTCAGCGTCGCTTCGCTCGCGGCCCATCGCTTGCGAAAGCTATACAAAAGGAAAACCGATCCTGCCACCATGACCCTATGGATACTTTCCCTCGGCTGGCTGGCCCTGATCAATCTGGTGACGTTTCAGGTGTGGGCCGCTGACAAGCGGCGCGCCATCCGGCGCGAGCGCCGCGTACCAGAAGCGACGCTGCTGCGGCTCTGTTGGTTAGGCGGCTGGCCCGCGGCCGGACTGTCTATGCGGATGTTCCGCCACAAGAGCGTGAAGCGGGACTTTAAACGCAAATTCAACGGGATCGTCTGGTTTCACGTACTGGGGATGGTGGGCACGATCATAGCATTCCAGACGTTTTAAGTATCCGTCTGCACATCGTCCCAGTCGTCGCCCTCATAGCCGATCAGCCAGTTGAGCGCGTGATGGCGTTCGCGCACCACATCGGGCAGGACGCCTTCGGCTCCATCGCGCACTGCCCTGTGCAGGCGGTAGATCAGATCGGCCTGATCCAGTATCTCTTCGGCATCACGATGGCCGATGCGGCTCAGGTCGTCGTGCGCAAAGCCCTGCCAAAAGTCGAGCATCTCCTGCGCGTGGACGTCTTCAGACGGAAACCACAGGTCATCGATCAGGCCTATGGCCCACATCAGCGGCACCATGGCCTCCACCCGCCACGAAAAGCGGATGGCATCGGCCTCTGACACCGCATCGCCTTGCAAAAGGGCGCGCTCCTGTGGCGTCAGGTGCGGGTCGAGCTTCCAGCGCCCGACAAATGGCAGGACCGGGCCCGGCCGCCCCAGAAAGGCCGCCTGCGCCGCTGCCGTCAGGCCTAAAAGCCGATAGACGATCGCTTCGCCGGAGCGGATTGTCACATCCGCTGCCTCTTCGATTTCCGGCAGGCTGTCGCTGACCGGCAGGCCCCACGCCTTCAACATAAGGATGGAATTTTGCTTGCGGGTTTCGGCGTCAATAGTCAAATCGGGTCTTCCAGTGAGCGAGCCAGAGGCGAAAACAGCTTCGGCCCTGTGGGCGTCATATACCAGCAATCCTCAAGTCGCACGCCGAACGCGCCGGGGACGTAGATGCCCGGCTCGTTCGAAAAACACATGCCTGGCAATAGCGGCGTCGCGTCATTGCCAACCAGATAGGGCGCTTCGTGGCCATCCATGCCGATACCGTGTCCCGCGCGATGCGACAGACCCGGCAGGGTGAAGCCCGGCCCCCACCCTTCCTTGTCATAATAGTCGCGTACGGCGGCGTCGAGCTTCGCCACCGGCACGCCGACCTTTGCCGTCTCCAGTACGATATCCTGCCCTCGGCGCACCGTGTCCCACACCTTGCGCTGCCGCGCCGTCGGTTCGCCAAAGACCCAGGTGCGGGTAATGTCGGATTCGTAATCGAGCAGCGAGCAGCCGCAATCCATCAGGATTACAGAGCCTTCGCGGACGGTCTGCGGCGTCTTGGTGCCGTGCGGATAGGCGCTGGCCTCATTGAGTAAGGTCAGGGCAAATTCCGGCGACCCACCCAGCGCCCGCGTGGCGTCGTTCATCAGAGTAGCAATGTCGCGGGACGCCATATCAACCTTTATATTGGCATGGACGTGGCGCAGCGCCGCAAGCGTAATATCATTGGCGGTCTGCATGAGCGCCAGCTCCGCTGGCGACTTGATGCGGCGGCAGGCGGCGACCAAGACATCTCCCGACACCACCTCGAATGCGCCCTGTTTTTTCAGGCCGTCGATGATGAAATAGCGCGTAGTCCCTTCGACGGCTAGTGTCCCACTGGCCGTGCCGCGATCCTTCAGCGTACGGGCGATCAGGGCGTAGGGGCTTTCGTCCTCGTTCCAGGTGCGCACATCGGCGGACACTTCCAAGGTCTCGCGCGTGCGGGCCTCTTCGAAATAGGGGGTGACAATGATGGTTTGGCCCTTGGCCGGGATCAGGGCTGCGGTTACGCGCTCCGACCGCCCCCAGCGCAGGCCGGTGAAATAGGTCAGGGACGTGCCCCCTTCGATCAGCAACCCGGCGATCATTTGCCGCTGCATCTGCTCTTGCAGACGGGCGATGCGCGCCTGTCGCTCCGTCATGCTGATGGGCTTCGCGCCTGCTGCCAGATTGGGCAAGGCCTGAGTCTGGTTTACGCTATGGCTCTGAGCTTTCACGCTCGATGCCACGACAACACCTGAAGCCACGGCCCCGCTCAAAAATGCCCGTTTGGACAGCATTACCCCGCTCCTGCACTCAAAATTGGATACGACCTAACGCAGGTCTGTTGCGGCTGGAAAGATTATCTGAAACGTTCAGAACCCAATATTGGGATGTCGCTTTGTGTCGCGCTTTCAAGAACACATAAAACATTCTCATCCTGAATGGTTACAGGAAACACGCGCCCGTCACGTAATTTTATGCGAATGGCCGCGCTCAAGTGACTAAGATGAAGTGCGGCAATCTTACCACCAGTCTAATCGAAATACCTCTCTGTTATTCGATTTAGCCATTAAAAACGGGGGATCATGCCGCCCTGAGTTTGGGAATAACTACCTGACCCAGCGAAAAGGCATTACGGCACGTAATTCAGGATCGGGCTCAACCACCGCTCCGCCTCATCAACGCTCCAGCCCTTGCGGCGGGCATAGTCTTCGACCTGATCCTTTTCAATCTTGCCGACACCGAAATAGTGCGATTTTGGATGCGCGAAATAAAGGCCTGATACCGAGGCCGGCGGCGTCATGGCCAGGCTTTCGGTCAGTTGCATCCCCGCCTGGACCCGCGCATCCAGGAGATCGAACAGTGTCCATTTTTCGGTGTGGTCGGGCTGCGCCGGATAGCCGGGCGCCGGGCGAATGCCCTTATACTGCTCGGCGATCAGACCGGCGACATCAAGGTCTTCGTCTGCTGCATAGGCCCAAAGTTCGCGCCGCACGCGCTTGTGCAGGGCTTCGGCAAAGGCTTCGGCCAGACGGTCCGCCAAAGCGGTGGCCAGAATCGCGTTGTAATCATCACCCGCCGCCTTGAACTTCGCTGCGATCTCCATTTCGCCATGCCCAGCGGTGACGGCGAAGCCGCCGATCCAGTCTGGCGTGCCCTTAGGAGCGATAAAGTCCGACAGAGCGGTGTTTGACTGATCGTCGCGCGTCTTCTTCATCTGTTGTCGCAGGGTGTGGAAACGCGCAATAACCTTTGAGCGCGTCTCGTCTTCATAGACTTCAATATCGTCGTCTTCAGTGGCATTGGCGGGCCAGAAGCCGACGACGCCGCGCGCCTCAAACCATTTTTCGTCCAGAATGCGTTTCAGCATAGCCCTAGCGTCAGCATAGAGGGTGGTGGCTGCCTCGCCCACAATCTCGTCCTCAAGGATGTCCGGGAAGCGCCCGGCCAGCTCCCAGGTGGCAAAAAACGGCGTCCAGTCGATATGGTCGGCCAGATCGTGTAGGTCATAGGGGCTGAAGGTGCGCGTACCGAGGAAGGTCGGAGCTAAGGGCGCTTCGGACGCAAAGTCGATGACGAACTTCTTTGAACGCGCTTCCGTCAGGTCGGAGCGCGGCTTCTGATCGCCCTTGCCATAGGCCAGACGCACCTTCTCATAGTCGGCGCGCGTATCGGCGATGAACTGCGCCTTGTCGCTGTCGGACAGCAGTTGCGACACAACGCCTACGGCACGCGAGGCATCGAGCACGTAAACGGTCTGGCCGTTGCTATAGCCAGGCTCAATCTTCACCGCAGTGTGGGTTTTAGAGGTCGTCGCCCCGCCAATCAGCAACGGAATGTCAAAGCCCTGACGCTGCATTTCGCGCGCTACAAACACCATTTCATCCAAAGACGGCGTGATCAGGCCTGAGAGGCCGATCATATCAACCTTATGCTTTTTGGCTTCCTCAAGGATGCGATCGGCTGGCACCATCACCCCCAGATCGACCACCTCATAATTGTTACATTGCAAGACCACGCCGACGATATTTTTGCCGATGTCGTGCACGTCGCCCTTGACCGTGGCCATCAGAATCTTGCCGGCCGACTGGTGCTCTGCGCCATCTTTTTCAGCCTCCATGAAGGGCATCAGATAGGCAACCGACTGCTTCATGACACGGGCGGATTTGACCACCTGTGGCAGGAACATCTTGCCCGCCCCAAACAGGTCTCCGACGACGTTCATCCCGGCCATCAGCGGGCCTTCGATAACATGCAGAGGACGCTCAGCCTTTTGCCGCGCCTCTTCGGTATCGGCTTCGATAAATTCGGTGATGCCGTGCACCAGCGCGTGTTTGAGCCGTTCTTCGACAGTGCCTTCGCGCCAGGCCAGCGTCTTCGCCTCGACCTGCCCCTTTTCCCCCTTGTATTTGGGGGCCAGATCGACCAGCCATTCGGTATTCGACACATTATGGCGTTGCGGGCGATTCAGGATCACATCCTCGACCGCTTCGCGCAGCTCCGCGTCGATATCGTCATAGACGGGCAGGTCACCGGCATTGACGATGCCCATATCCATGCCGGCCTTGATGGCATGATACAGGAACACCGAGTGGATAGCGCGGCGCACCGGCTCATTGCCACGGAAGGAGAAGCTGACGTTCGACACGCCACCCGATATGCGCGCAAAGGGCAGTGTCTGCTTGATCGTGCGCGTCGCTTCGATAAAGTCCACGGCGTAGTTGTCGTGTTCCTCGATCCCAGTCGCCACTGCGAAGATATTGGGGTCGAAGATGATGTCTTCTGGCGGGAAGCCCACCTCGTTGACAAGGATGTTGTAGGCGCGCGTACAGATGTCGATCTTGCGCGCCGCGGTGTCAGCCTGCCCCACCTCGTCAAAGGCCATGACCACTACCGCCGCCCCATATTTTAGACATTCGCGGGCGTGATGGCGGAAGATATCCTCACCTTCTTTCATCGAGATGGAGTTGACGATAGCCTTGCCCTGAACGCACTTCAGACCCGCCTCGATCACCTCCCATTTCGACGAGTCGATCATCACCGGCACGCGGGCGATATCGGGTTCGGCCGCCAGCAAGTTGAGGAAAGTCGTCATGGCCTTGACCGCATCAAGGAGGCCTTCGTCCATATTGATGTCGATAATTTGCGCCCCGGCCTCCACCTGCTGACGCGCCACATCGAGCGCGGCGGTGTAATTGCCTTCGACGATCAGCTTACGGAACTTCGCCGAGCCCGTGACATTGGTGCGTTCGCCGATATTGATGAAGGTGGGGGTCATAATCGTGGTCATGCGCGCTTAATCGTCTTTTACGGGCGTAATATCAAGGTCGGAAACATGGGCCGCCAGTCGCCGCAGTGCCGGTTCGAGCAGGCCCTGTGCGTGCACTCGCACCAGAGGCGTGTCGATCCACCGCGCCTGCGCCAGCCAGCCGTGGATGTGCAGCAGCAGGGCATTGGGGGTCGAGCCATGAACAGCTGCGCTCAGTTGGGACCAGTCCGGCGGACTGGGCACGCCGGGGGCCGCAGCCGCAAAGGCCGCGTCGCTCAGGCGGTATTCGGTCAGAACCAGCGTCAGCTCGTCGTAAAACGGCTGATCGACGCGCAACTCGTCCGGCGTAACGTCCTTCAGCACATCGGCGGCGATCAGCAGACGATCCGACCAGTTGTCGGTAACCTGTGTCAATTGGCAAACCGGATGGACTTGAGGAGAAAGAACACGGTTCCGGGCTTTCCTTCGGGTTGCGGCCTGTAGGCCCCCACAGCATCCAGCACCCTTACGGCAATCGCCGTCATCTCCCAGCCGAGGGAATTGAGTTCGTCGTCTTCAAGATAGGTCGTTGTCAGTTCTTCGATCTCGTTGTCGAGACCGAACTGCCAAACCTTTTCCAAATCCTGCGTAACATGGTCCGGCCAGTGGCTGTTGCGAACGCCCCACATCCAGTTCTTTGATCCCGTCGTTCCCACAACCTGAATATCGGCTATGACTTTTGGAACACCCTCATCCGAAAAAATCAGGGTCCCCACATCCACATCATAGTCCCAGCGAGGATAGCCACTGATCCCGTACTGCGCAGACAATATCTCCTGCTTGTCCATCAACTGATGGAACGCCTCGTGCTTCCAGTCTTCGTACCAATCCGGCGCATTCATGCGGGTCTCCCTGAAGCCCTTGGCGACATCCTACCCCTGACATCAGAGGAGGGGTTAAGCCCGCGCCCGTTTGATCGCAATATCGACCTGACCGTGCAGGAACTCGACAAAGCCAATTCCCTGCGCCGCGAGCGCCTTGGGGTATAGCGACGAGGCTGTCATACCCGGCAGGGTGTTGGTTTCGATAAACACCGGCCCCTTATCAGAGACGATGAAATCCGACCGCGTATAGCCCCGGCACGATAGGGCCTTATGCGCGGCGATAGCCAGCCGCTGGATCTCTGCTATCACCTCCGGCGCAAAGCGTGCGGGGCAGATTTCCTGCGTCTTGTTGGACAGATATTTGGAATGGTAATCAAAGGCCCCGCGGTCCGGGATGATCTCGATGGGCGGCAGCGCGATCAGCGACCCGTCGGTCTGCTCCAGCACGGCGCAGGTGGCCTCGGCCCCTGTCACAAACGGTTCGATCAGATAGGGCTGTTCTTTGGCAGCGTCGCGCACCGCCACGAGGTCATTGGTTGAGTTGACGAAGATGAGGCCGAAGCTCGACCCGTCCTGCGCCGGCTTCGCAACCAACTTGCCATATTCGGCAAAAGCGGCGTCAAGCTCGCTGAGCGCAATGCCCGCCGGTGACGACACACCAGCGCAAGCCGCAAAGCGCTTGGCCGACACCTTGTCAAATGCCAGATGCGAAGCCGCCGAACCGGAGCCGGTGAAGGGCACGCCCCTCGCCTCGCACTTGACCTGAAATTCGCCGTTCTCGGCAATACCACCGTGCAGCCCAAGCACCAGCACACGGTCTTCGGCGGCGGCCCGATCCAGGGCCTGATCAATGGTTCCAAGATCGTGGCCATCGGCGCGGAACGGCACCTCGAACGGTCGCTGATGGCCCAAAAGCGCCAATGATGAGGCTTCATAGACGTGATTGTCCTCGTCCCAGAACCACAGATCGCCTTCGGGAAGGGCCTTGTGCAGGGACTGGGTGGTGGCGACGGCCACCAGGCGCTCGCGGCTCAGGCCGCCGAAAAGCAGGGTCAGGCGCATAACAACCTCAATTCAGTTCGAACGGTTCAAGGCCAGCCAGACGCAGGGCCCGCGGGCGCTCAGGCGGAACGCGCGGCGCAATACCGCGTACCTCGTCAGCAACGTGTTTGATATGGTCAGGCGTTGTGCCGCAGCAGCCCCCCAAAATATTGATCAGCCCGTCCTTAGCCCATTCGTGCAGTTCGTGGGCTGTTTCGTGGGGCTGCTCGTCATACTGCCCCATGGCGTTGGGCAGGCCAGCATTAGGATAGGCGGCAACCAGCGTATCCGCCACTCGTGCCAGCTCCGCGATATGCGGGCGCATCAGGTCAGCTCCGAGAGCGCAGTTAAAGCCGATGGCAAACGGTTTGGCGTGCTTAACCGAGTTCCAGAAGGCCTCCGCCGTCTGCCCGCTGAGGGTACGGCCCGAGCGGTCGGTGATGGTGCCCGAAATCCAGATCGGCAGCTTGTCCAGTCCCTCGTCCTCAAGGTCCATAATTGCTTTCAGCGCCGCCTTGCAGTTAAGGGTGTCGGTGATGGTCTCAACCAGATAGAGGTCCACGCCCCCCTCATTCAGGGCGCGGATTTGGTGCTTATAGGCCGCATAGACCTGATCAAAGGTGACGCTGCGCGCACCGGGATCGTTAACGTCCGACGACATGGACAGCATCTTGTTCAGCGGCCCGATCGAGCCCGCCACAAAGCGCGGTTTTTCTGGCTGCTGTGCCGTCCAGGCATCGGCGCACGCGCGCGCCAGCTTCGCCCCTTCGAAATTGATGTCCCAGCACGCCTGCGCATCAAGGTGGTAGTCGTCCATAGCAATGGTCGTCGCCGAGAAAGTATTGGTCTCGGAAATATCGGCGCCGGCCGCATAGTATTGGTTATGCAAGTCGGTAATGATGTCCGGGCGCGTTAGGCATAGGATGTCATTATTGCCCTTCATCTGACCGACATGGTCCTTAAAGCGCTCACCGCGGAAATCCTGTTCATCCAGGCCACGCCGCTGGATCATCACGCCCCATGATCCGTCTAGGATGAGGATACGTTCCTTTGCTGCGGCTTTCAGAGTGTCAATGCGGTCCTGACGAGTCATATCTGTCTCCCCCCTCCCCTGCACGCAGGGGAGGAGCGTGTTAATTGCGCTTCCGCAGAAGCAGGTTCAGTTCGCTGTTCCATTCCGGCGGCAGCAGTGCCAAAGGACTGGAGCGGCGCGTTTCGATCACAAAGTGCGCCTTCACGCGCGCCAGCAGATCGCGATAATCAAAGCCCAGATGGTGCGGGTAGTAGCCCCCGCCGCCTTCAAAGTCCACTCGCTCGCGCTCGAAACGGATATCGCCGCGTGCCGCCTGCGCGATACGATCACGGTCCGTATCGAAGTCCGCCCGCCGACGCCCGCGGAACCAACCCTTCACCCATGACACCGGCCCCGTCTCGACCGGTACGCCGACGATCAGCACGCCATCGGGCTTCAAAAGCCGATGCATCTGCGCCAGCGCCGCCTCCGTCTCCTCCGGTGGCAGGTGCTCGAACACCTCCAAACAGAAGATCGCGTCCGCACGGGCAGCGGGGATCCCCTCGATACCGGCGACTACCGTAACGCCGCTCAGCGCGCCGACGTGTGCCTCCGCCTGCGCGCGCAACTGCGCTGACGGCTCAAAGCAGATGACTTCCCCGTCGGGACAGGCCTGACATA
Source organism: Asticcacaulis excentricus CB 48 (assembly GCF_000175215.2). NCBI lineage: Bacteria > Pseudomonadati > Pseudomonadota > Alphaproteobacteria > Caulobacterales > Caulobacteraceae > Asticcacaulis > Asticcacaulis excentricus. The sequence goes on from NC_014816.1 coordinate 1,987,668, forward strand.
GCTTTCGCGCCAGTTCACCATCACCGGCGCCGTAGTCGATACTGAGCGCGGGACGCCGACCTCTTAGAAGGGCAATCGCGTCATCGAAGCGCTTGCGTTGCAGATAGCGCTTGAACGGATTGGGGTCCGCCCGCGTAATCGAAGCGTAGTCAGGCTGAGGGGTCATTAAAGGTGTAATCAGGCAGCAGAGGTGCGACTGTCCCTTAGTCCTAGAACGCGACAGATGGAATAGACCAGTTCGGCGCGGTTAAGCGTGTAGAAGTGAAAATGGTTCACACCTTCGCGCTCCAGCCCGAGCACCTGCTCGACCGCCACGGCCGAGGCCAGCAGTTTGCGCGTCTCCGCGTCGTCGTCGAGACCTTGGAAAAGCTCTTGCAGCCAGTCGGGCACCGCCGCTTCGCAGGCCGTCGCCATCTTTCGCAGGCCCTTGAAATTGGTGACCGGCATGATGCCCGGCGTCAGATCAATCTGAATGCCCGCATCGGCCACGGCATCGCGGAAGCGTAGGAAGGTTTCCGGCTCAAAGAAAAACTGGCTGATGCCACGCGTCGCCCCGGCATCGACCTTCTGACGCAGCACGTCGAGATCAAAGTCCAGAGACGGCGACTGCGGGTGTTTTTCCGGATAGACGCCGACACTGACTTCAAAATCGCCGATGCGGCGGATGGCGGCGGTAAGCTCAGTGGCGTTCTGATAGCCGTCCGGGCGCGGCGTGTACTGCCCGTCTTGAAGACCGCCGGGCGGGTCGCCGCGCAGGGCCACGATGTGGCGCACACCCGCGTTCCAGTATTCGCGGATGACCTCATCGACCTCTTCGCGTGAGGCCTCGACGCAGGTCAGGTGCGCGGCAGGTTTCATCGCAGTTTCGTCAAGTATGCGCTTTACCGTGCGGTGGGTACGCTCGCGCGTCGACCCCCCCGCCCCATACGTGACTGAGACGAAGCTGGGATTCAGCGGCTCCAGACGACGGATGGCTCCCCAGAGGCTCTCCTCCATCTCCGCCGACTTGGGCGGAAAGAACTCAAACGACACATTAAGGTGAGACGCCCCGGCGCGAACCGAGCGGGCAATAGCGGATTGAACAAAGGCGGGCGGCGGGGCCATAAGCGTATTCTCTGTAGCGTTTTATGTGGTTTATCAGGCTTTTTGCATCAGCCAGATGCGCACGGTCAGTCCAGGCTCCTGATGCGGCGGTAGGGACAGGCTGCGCAAGGACTTGAGCCCGGCCACCTTCTGCCAGTAGCCCATATCGTCGTCACCGATGCCCAGGCGTCGGTGCTGATATTCGTCGCGCATGATCTCCAGCCGGTGCGGGGCGAAATCGACGATCAGCAGGCGGCCCCCAGGCTTCAGCAGCCGCGCCGCCTCTTTGAGCGCCTGCCCCGGATCGGGCAGGAAGTGCAGCACCTGATGGATAACGACCAGATCGGCGCTCTGACCATTGAGCCGCGTGGCGAGGATGTCGCCGTGGCGGAAGTCGATCCCGCTCAGTCCCGCCTCCCGCGTGCGGGCGCGAGCGATGTTGAGCATCTGCTGCGACAGGTCGAGCCCAATTGCGTATTGCGCGTTCGGCGCCAAAAGGCTTAGCATCCGCCCCGACCCGGTGCCCAGATCGACGAGGGTTTCGACGGGCGCATCTCCTACCAGCGACTGAATGGCTGCCTCGACCTCGGCGTCATCGACATAGTGCGAGCGGATCTGGTCCCATACCGGGGCGATACTTTCGAAGTAGCCCTGCGCCGCCTCCAGCCTCTGGCCGCGCACCTCTTCCAGCGCCCGAAGATCGGCGCTGTTTTCATCACCCAGTGCCGTCAAAACGCAGTCAATCAAAGGCGTCAGGGCGGGATGCTCACTCAGGCGATAGAAGACCCAGGCCCCGTCGGGAAAACGGTCAATGACCCCAGCCTCATTCATCAGCTTGAGGTGGCGCGAAATGCGCGGCTGGCTCTGATTGAGAATCCGCACCAATTCCATGACAGACAGTTCTTCATGGGCTAAAAGACGCAAAAGACGCAGACGCGTGGGCTCCCCCATCGCCTTTAGTGCCTCCAGCAGCGCTGCTTCGCCCAGTATGTCACTCATTTTCATATAATCATATAAAGATGTCTTTATGTGATTTTGCAAGCATAAAATCACATAAAAAGCTTGTACGGCGGTATCGGCAGGCCTGCGACAGCGTTACACATGGCGGGGGGACGTGTGGTTTCCCACATATCGGCGTATGATAAGAACAGACAACAGCGGAGTTTCGGCCCAATGACCGACAAAGCCTCACTTTCGACGGCGATTTCCCGCGGCCTTCGCCGCCGCTGCCCCGCCTGTGGCGAAGGCCACGCCTTCCGTGGCTATCTCAAGGTGGTGGATACGTGCAGCCACTGTCAGACGCCGCTTGGGGCCTACCCCTGCGACGATGGCCCGGCCTATGTGACCATGCTGCTGGTCGGGCATCTCGTCATTGCGCCGATGTTTGCCTTTGAGTTTTTCTGGAACTTCCCGCTGGAAATCGTGGTGCCGGTAACTCTGGCGATTATGGGCGCCCTGACCCTGTTACTACTGCCGTTCATCAAGGGCGGGTTTCTGGGCCTGATCTGGCATCACGGGCTAAAACGCTTCAGATAACTTCGTAACTTAGGCTTGACGGAATCCCCTTTGCGGAGAATCCTCACGCCAACGCCCGATGGCGTTGCCAACAAACGGAGACTCTCATGGCGCACAAGTTCCTGATCAAGAAGAACAAGGCGGGCGAATTCGTCGCCTATTTCGTCTATAATTCCGAGACGATTTTCTGGACCGAAGGCTATGCTTCCAAGGCTTCGGCCAAAAACGCCATTGAGTCGATTAAGAAGAACGGCCCGGACGCCGAGATCGAAGATCAGACGGTCGAGTAAGCGAAGCATCAAGCCCCGAAAAAAGCCCGGAGGCTGCGGCCTTCGGGCTTTTTGATTCTGCATCGGTGAGCACGGCTCAGGCCATATTCAGCGTATCGCGGATGATGGCGATGGAGCCGTGGGATTCTTCGGTGCATTCCATATGCAGTCGGTCGATTTCTTCCTGTGCGAAGTCACGCATCAGCATGGCTGCCTGCGGTGACAGGGCCATCAGCGTCCGCACCGAAGCGCGGGCAAGGGCTAGGGAGGCATCGAGATCGACCAGGTTAGCGGTGTCACGGGATACGGCAAGGGCGTAGAGGCGCGACGCCACATCGGATGAGCTATAGGACATAGGTATTTTCTGTTCTGACCTGAAATTTTTTTGGGGGAGGAAGAAACCGCGGGCCCGCACAAACACACGCTCAGGCCACGGATACGCAACACGTCATACCAGCGCGGACTAATATCATGCCGCTTCCTGAGAAATCCATAAGGCGGCCGTTCAGTGCCTCATCGGCACAGCCACATTTATCATTTGATTTAAAAGGATTTTTTTGAGGAGGCGGGAGATTTATGCACAGAGCTGCCCGAATAATCGAATTTATCCGATAACTCGACCTCAATTTGCAAAGGACTGCGAAAGTTTGCAAATAAATGCCATCGCAGAAGCAAAAATTACCACTTAGTCCTTCTGTATAGAAACACTCGCACGGCCTGTGCGGCGGGTCAATCCATATTTCATCATGTGACTTGCTTTCACAATTCTGAAAACCATGCAAAAAAAGAGCCCGCCGTTTCCAGCGGGCCTTTCGGTAATATTTTAAAGATCAGCCGATCTTCTTGGCCAGACGTTCCTGACCTTCGCGGATCAGCTGAGCGGCCTGCTCTGGATCGCCCCACCCGATCACGCGGGTTTCCTTGTTCTTCTCTAGGTCCTTGTAGTGGGCAAAGAAGTGGGTGATCTGCTCGATCAGAATGGCCGGCATCTGACGATAGCTCGACACATTGGTGTAATAGGGGTGCAGCTTGTCCACCGGCACGGCCAGAATCTTTTCGTCCTTGCCCGCTTCGTCTTCCATCAGTAGCACGCCAATGGGGCGCGAACGGATAACGACGCCCGGATAGACCGGCGTCGGACCGACCACCAGAATGTCGCAGGGATCGCCGTCGTCAGCGAGCGTGTGCGGGATAAAGCCGTAGTTACCCGGATAGAACATCGAGGTGTAAAGGAAGCGATCGACGAACAGCGCGCCGGAATCCTTGTCCATTTCGTACTTGACGGGCATGCCGCCCTGCGGAATTTCGATGACGGCGTGGATGTCCCAGGGAGCGTTCGGACCGACGGAAATCTTGTCGAGATTCATTGGATGTCTTTATTGTTAAACGGCATTGAGGATATGGTTTGGGCGCTGTCATAAGCGGTCCGCTTCTTTCGCACAAGCGAAGTCTGTGTTTTTTGTTTTCGCACTTTGCTACAATTTGTTACCCGGCAAGGATTTATCGCTTGTCAGGCGACTTCGAAGCGCTTCATTTAGACCAAAGTCGGATAACAACAGAGACTTAGCAAAGACCGCATCCATGGAACTAATCGTCAAACTGTTCGGTAGCTGGCGCGATTTTGCCGCGCTTTTGGTCTTTATCTGCTGCTGGATGGGCTATGAGCCAGTGCTCAAGGCCCTGTCAAAGAAATCGGGCGTGATCTTCAAGGACCTCACCATCGTGCGGCGAGCATGGATGAAGGAAATGGTCATTCGCTCGTTCAAGCTCTACGACTCCAACCTGATCGGTCACGGCGTCAATTCGATGAGCTTCTTCGCCTCGGCCAACCTCATCCTGATTGCCGCCGTCGCCGGGGCCATCTTTACCGGCGACCTGTCGTACAAAAGCGCGCACGCGCTCGGTATCGACACATCGTCCTCGGCCCTGCTCCTAATGAAGCTGGCTCTGGTCATGGTCTGCCTCGCACGCGGGCTTCTCAATTTCATTTGGGCCCTGCGTCAGACCAATTACGCCGTGGCCGCCATGGGCGCAGTGCCCGAAAATATCGACCCGCAGAGCGCGCAAGCCTTCACCGAAGCCGTGTCCGATATCTTCGAACCGGCCATGTCGAACTTTTCGCAGGGCGTGCGCGGTTACTACTTCTCGCTGGCAGCCGCCGCGTGGCTGTTCGGTCCCATCCCTCTAGCGCTGGCAAGTATCGGTGCCACCGCGCTTCTGGCCTGGCGGCAGTCGCGCTCACAGGCGGCACGCGGCTTGCGGCGGATGCGTGAGCTTTTGGAGGAGCATCCCTACCCCACCCGTACGCGCCCCATCTATGAAGGTAAGGTCGAGGCCGAAAGCGAAAATGCTGCGTCGCAGCAAGATAAAACAAATACAGAAACGAAAGCCGACTAAATCGTTTTCTAAATAACGTAAAGGTTTGCTTGGCTTTGATTCTTACGTATAGGAACCATTGTAACGATACGTGATCATACAAATGCGTTTTCCGCTTGTGGATTTTTGCATCGCAACGTATAAAGTGAGTGTTCGACGTTTTTACGTCGATGCCCTTCCTGGGCGTTTCCTCCCTGTAGACTTTAAGCCGCGCTCGTGTAGCGCGGCTTTTTTTTGCCTGAATACGGCAATCACCTAAGCTTTAGCCCGTCGATTACCGCGGCGACGGCTGCCCGCATGCGTTCGGCTTTGGGGCTGAGGGTCAGGGTCGCCTCGTCCATGTAGAGGCCCCGGTTCAGCTCGATCTGCAGCGCTTCCACCCCCTTATGCGGCTGGGCGTAGCGTTCCAGCGTATAGCCGCCGGCAAAGGGATGGTTATGCGACACACGGAAGCCGTGGGCTTCGAACACCTGCCGCACAAAGGCCGTCAGGCCAGGCGCACACGCCTCACCATGCAGATCCCCCAGCACAATATCCGCCAGTTTCGCCGACGGCTGGGTCTCAGCACTCGACTTTAGCGTTGTCGAGGGCATTGAGTGCCAGTCGATTAGCGTCACCCGACCGTGCGCCGATTTCGCTTCAGCCAGCGCCTCGGTCAGGGCACGGTGATAGGGTAGGTGGATCTGCGTCAGACGGCGCGCCGCCTCGTCATAGGAAATAGGCTGCGCGTGAATCTCCCGCCCCCCCGACAGGCAGCGGGGAATGACGCCGTAACCGGACCGCACACGTAGCGACTGGCTGAGTGCGCCTTTCGGCAGCGCGCCGCGTATCAGGCGAGGGTCCAGCTCCAGCGGGTGGCGGTTCACATCAACATAGGCGCGGCTGAAATTGGCGCGCACCGCCCACACCCCTTCTAGCGTCTCAAAACCGACCAGTAGGTCAACAAACGCGTCTTCGGTCATGCGCAGATGTTTCGCGTCATAGCGCGCCGCCGCCACAAAGTCAGTCGGCAGATACGATCCCGAATGCGGCAAACTGAACACCAGTCCGCAATCCTTTTCCGCCGGACGGCGCACATCCACTGCAGGGACGGTTTCAACTGGGGATGAAAGTTCGGCCATTAAACCCGTGATAAGACAATTCTGCGCTGTCTTCACCCCTAATTTACACCTGCGCCCTAATCATCTACTCTCTGAGCAAACGGGGCCCCTTTCCCACAGGACCGGGATTAATGACGAAGATTCTCCTCGCGGAAGACGAAAATTCCGTGCGCAGCTTTTTGACGCGCGCCCTTCAACGCGCTGGCTATGACGTTGTAAGCTGCCCCGATGGCGACAGCGCCATCGAAGCCTTAGATCAGGGGCCGTATGACCTGCTGCTGACCGACATTGTGATGCCGGGAGCCGATGGCATCGAAGTGGCAAAGGTCGCCTCACAGCGTCAGCCGGGCCTTAAGATCATGTTTATCACCGGCTTTGCCGCCGTTGCGCTCAATGCGCAGAAGGCCTCTCCCGAAGCCAAGGTCCTCGAAAAGCCGGTGCATCTGCGCGAAATCGTGACTGAAGTCGAACGCCTGATCGCCGCCTAATGGGCCAGCGCCGGCGGCGCGTGGAGATTTTAGATGCGCTCACCGTTCGCTCGTTGAGCGCGGACGAAATTGTGACTGAGGTCTAACATCTGATTGCCGCCTGATCGGTCAGGACAAGCGACCTTAATCCTACCTCCCCAATGTGTTGGCGAGGCGGGTCATTTGCGTAGCAAATGGTGGAGGGGCGGTTTTGGCCGTCATACAAACGAGGATCTGGCAATCCTACACTTTCCACATTTTTGATCGCAAAAGCCCTTGCCACCGCCATTTTCGACGGCTATACACCCGCTCCTCGCACCGGCACAGCGTTGCCGACCAATAGTGGACTCGTAGCTCAGCGGGAGAGCACTACGTTGACATCGTAGGGGTCACAGGTTCAATCCCTGTCGGGTCCACCATTCCTCGTCTCCTTCGAAACACCGGAAAATGTTTTTGAGTTTGCGCTCAAACGCTTTTCCTTTTGGCGCTATGCAGGCCGCGCTCCAGCTTGATCGCCAGTCGCCTCGCTCCTCTTTCCGTCAACTTATTGGGACGACGCTCGCCCATGCGCTGTGTTTCAGGCATACGCCGCTTCTTCCCCTGTAACCTTCTCCCCGCCTCAGCGTACTCGCCTTAGGCGCGTCTCGTCCAATGCCTGCTGCCACAAACAGGTCAGCCGAAAGCGCAATCTGACGCTGCGAATTTAAAACTTACATTCGCCACTCATATAGTCACCGCTACATTGGGAGACGGGGAGATATAGATGGACGGCCACAGCCACCCGACCACGGGACGCCCGCTTTGTTCTGACGCTTCACTGAGCCCCTGCCTCAGGCGTTATTCAGAGGTGCGCGCCGCAACCCTGCATCACGCTGCGCCCCTGTCGGCGGAGGACATGGTGGTGCAGTCCATGACCGACGCCAGCCCGGCCAAATGGCATCTGGCGCATACCAGCTGGTTCTTTGAAACCTTTTTGCTTAGTCCCCGCTCCGGCTATGCGCCGTTCGATCCGCACTATGGCTATCTGTTCAACTCCTATTACGAAGCTAAGGGCGCGCGTCAGCCGCGGGCCCAGCGCGGCATTCTCACCCGCCCGGCCTTGAGCGATATTCTGGCCTATCGTCAATACGTGGATCATCATATTCGCGATCTGATTACCGCCGGGCTCGATGCAGAAAGCGAGGCCCTGCTGGCGCTCGGCCTGGCGCATGAGGAGCAACATCAGGAACTGCTTCTGATGGACATTTTGCACCTGTTCAGCCTATCGCCGCTGGCCCCTGCCTATGATCCCGCCTTTGCTGCAGATGCCCCGGTGGGCGAGACACGCTTCCTCGCCTGCTCCGGCGGGCTGGTCGAAATTGGCGCCACCGGAGGCGGGTTTGCCTTCGACAATGAACGGCCGCGCCATAAGGTATGGCTGGAGCCGTATCAGATCGCAGATCGGCTTGTGCGCAATGGCGACTGGATGGCCTTTATGCACGACGGCGGCTATGCGCGGCCCGAGCTGTGGCTATCCGACGGGTGGGCTCACGTGCAGGTCGAGGGCTGGCGCGCGCCACTTTACTGGCGGCTGGACGGCGACCGGTGGCAAGAATTCAGTCTGCGTGGTTTGCACCCCGTCGATCCCGACGCCCCGGTCACCCACATCAGCTTTTATGAAGCCGACGCCTTTGCCCGCTGGGCCGGGGCGCGCCTGCCGACCGAGGCTGAATGGGAACTCGCCGCGCGCCAAAACGGGTTGCAGCAGGTGGATGACGTCGCCTGGCAATGGACGAACAGCGCCTATCTCGGCTATCCGGGCTTTCGTCCGGGCGCCGGCGCGGTTGGCGAATATAATGGCAAGTTCATGAGCGGACAGATGACCCTGCGCGGCGGCAGCGCCTTCACGCCCGCTGGCCATGCGCGGCTAACCTATCGCAATTTCTTCGCGCCAGAAAAGCGCTGGGTGCGCGCAAGTCTGCGTCTGGCGCGCGATCACGCCCCGGCGGAGAGCCTTGACGAGGCCTTCACCTCCGATGTGATCGCCGGTCTGTCGGCACAGCCCAAATCCCTGTCTCCCAAGTATTTTTACGATGCGGCGGGCTCGGACCTGTTCGAAGCCATCTGCCGCACGCCGGAATATTACCCGACGCGCTCCGAAACGCGCCTGCTGCGCGATATAGCCGATGAGCTGGTGGCGGACTGGACCGCCGATACTGTGCTGTTCGAATTTGGCAGCGGGGCCAGCGACAAGACGCGGATTCTGCTCGATGCCTGCCCGGCCTTGCGCACCTATGTGCCCATCGACATCAGCCCAGACGCCCTGCATGCCGCAACGATGCGGCTGCAAAGCAACTATCCCCAGTTGGAGGTCGTGCCGCTGGTGGGCGATTTCACGCAACCCCTGTCACGTCCCGAAGCCCTGAAAACCAGACCCTGCGTGGGTTTCTTCCCCGGCTCAACCATCGGCAACTTCAACCCGGACGAAGCGCGTGATCTGCTGCGCGCGTTCCGTCAACTGCTGGGTGAAGAGGCGCAACTGATCGTGGGGGCAGACATGGACAAGGACGCAGCGACACTGCACGCCGCCTATGATGACGCGGCGGGGGTGACAGCGGCCTTCAACAAGAACCTGCTGGTGCGCATGAACCGCGAATTGCAAGGGGATTTCGACGTTGACGCCTTCGCGCATCTGGCCCTGTGGAACGATGAGCGCGCACGCATCGAAATGCATCTGGTAAGCCGCCGCGATCAGGTCGTAGCAGTTGCCGGGCAACGGTTTCATTTTGCAGCAGGCGAAACTCTGCATACGGAAAATTCCCATAAGTTCACGCCGCAGAGCTTCGCCGCCCTCTGCCGTGATGCAGGCTGGAGGGTCGCACGTCAGTGGATCAGCCCGCCCCCCGCCTTTGGCGTTTTCGTACTATCCTGAACCCGTCCCTTATGTTGTCAACACCGCAACCGGCATCGCTCTGATGTCGGAGCACGTGAATTTGTCCGAAGGCTATTGAGCTTTAGCACTGTGAGGCCTACACAGGAAATTGCCCCGTATACGGACATTTTTCAGGACCGCCCCGATTGGATGATCACGCCCCACCTTTACCCGCAACTCAGTTTGGGGCCCTCCCCTTTCGCGAGACGCGCAACGGCGAGGTCGAGTTCCTGCTGATCACTTCACGCGGCAGCGGTCAGTGGATCATCCCCAAGGGCAAGCCCATTCCCAACCTTACGCCACCGGAAACCGCCGCCCGCGAAGCCTTTGAAGAGGCTGGCATTCTGGGGGAGGTCGATCCGCACCCTATCGGACGCTTTGCCTATATGAAGGATCAGGGCCAGCCCAACGCGCAATTCATCCCTGCCGTAGAGGTGTTTGCCATGCGGGTTACGCAACAACTGACCCTATGGCCGGAAATGGGTCAGCGCAGCATGGTATGGCTGACACCAGAACAGGCGTTGCACGCCATCGAAATCGACGCCTTGCGCAAAATTGTGCGGCGCTTTGCTAAGACGTTCGCCAAAGGTGCTTAATCACCCGCGCGGCAGCGGCTCGGCCAAGGTTGAGCTCTCGAGCACCCGCGCCATGGCATCGCGCGCCGCCAGCAGCACCAGACGCAACTGACAATCATCGGGTGTGGGGCAGTCCTCACACCGCGCATAGGCGGTGCGCGAGGCACACGGCGTCAGCGCCAGCGGCCCGTCGATCAGGCGGATCAGGTCGGCCATGCTGATCATATCGGACGGTCGCGCCAGCATGTAGCCGCCTGAACGCCCGCGCTTGGACATCAGGAAACCCTCACGGCGCAGCTCAAGCAAAATGCCTTCGAGAAAATGCAACGGCGCCTTGATGCGTTCTGCCAGTTCACCCGCCTGCACCGTTTGACCCTGGGGGATGCGCGCCATTTCCTGCATGGCGCGGATGGCGTATTTGGCACGCTGAGACAACATGGCGGCGGGGCAACCTGTATTTTTGTGTTCCGTCGCCGCCTCATAGCACGAACCGGGTTACGAAAGCCATAAGCCCTATAAATCCGCTTTCATTACGACCGGGCACGGTCTTCGGCGGCAAAGTCATAGACGCGAATGCCGTCCTTTTCTGGCGGCGGTTCACGCCAGACGCGGCGCTGCATGGCGCGCTCGGCATCCTGACGCCCAGACGCCCAGTGTTCGTTCATGGTCAGGCGAGAAAACTCGTAGTCTTTGGATTGGCCATGATCGCCGCCGCCCGAATTGATCAGGTGCACCAGCGAGACGCGGAAATGCGCGGCGCGCGCATAGCAGGCCGCGATGGAAGGCTCGGCCTGCACTTGCGGCGGCAGCTGTTCGTACATGTGCCTGATGGCCTGACGCAAGCGATAGCGCTCTAAAAAGGCATCTGTATTGAGGCGTGTGCGACTGGAATAGGTGATGTCCTTGACGCGACCATAGACCCCATCCAGCGTTTTGGGCACCTCACCGCGCGACGAAAAAAGGTCCATCTGAAAGACCAGGGTGTCACCATCCAGCCCCGCTGGCGCCTCGTGCAAAACATAGGTCAGGGGCGTGTTAGACACCACACCGCCATCCCAGTAGGCTTCGCCGTCGATAGTCACCGCCGGGAAGCCAGGCGGCAGGGCACCGGAAGCCATGATGTGTTCCGGGGTGATCTGCGTCGAATGGCTGTCGAAATAGACCGAATTGCCGGTGCGTACATTGACCGCCCCGACGCTCAGGCGCACCTCACCGTCATTCAGGCGGTCGAAATCGACATGGTGCAACAAGGTCTCGCGCAACGGCGAAATGTCGTAGAAGCTCGTTTCCGAAGGCAGGGACCACGGCGAGAAGAACGGCGTAAGGGCGGCGGGGCGAAAAAAGCCCGGCACGCCGTTCAATGCGCTCATGTAGCCGCTCCATTGCCGAAAAGCGCTTTTCAGCCACGGATTAAAGCCGCTTAGCGTATCAGCAGGGCTCTCTGAGGTGATCTGCACCCAGAAGGATCGAAGCTTTTCGACGCGATCATCGGGCGCATTCCCCGCGATAATGGCGGCATTGATCGCGCCGATCGACACCCCGGCCACCCAGTCGGGCCTGATTCCGCCCGCCTGCAAGACCTCATAGGCCCCACCCTGATATGAGCCGAGCGCCCCGCCCCCTTGAAGCACCAGCACCGTCTGATCATAGGCCGCGCCAGGATGGGTGACGGCTTCGGCGACGGAAAGATCGGGATAGCTTTGGTCCATGACAGGCAACTCCGCAACGGTCAGGCGCTTACACGTACTTTATGAACCGAAATCCGGCCTCACGCATCATTTTTACAGATGATCACACAAAGGTTGAGCGGAACGACTCGAAGGGCCGAAAGCATGGCCAGTTAAGGGTTTTGTAAGCCTTATGGCTAAGTTGTGACCTGCTGACCCTGCCTTTTCTTTCACGACCCGCAAAGGATACTATCTCATGCGTCTTCCTACCCTTCTCGCTGCCGTGGCGCTTGGCGCCCTCACCGCCACCGCCGCTTCCGCTCAGAACAGCCCCCTCGCCGTTGATGTGCACGGCGGCACGACAGGCGTCGGCATTGGTGCCCGCTATAAGCTGAATGACACTTTTGTCCTCCGCGCCGACTACGACTCGCTGAAGCACAGTGACGACTTCAATTCCGACGACGTCCAGTATAATGGCGAGCTGGATTTCAAGCCCTTCACCTTCGCCGTGGACGTCCACCCCTTCCGCAATTCGTTCTTTGTGTCCGGCGGTTACGTGACCGGTGACCGCAATGTGAGCCTCGACGCTCGCCCGACCGACACCACCAATATCGGTGGCGTTCCCTTCACCCCGACGCAGATCGGTACGCTGCGCGCCAACGCCGATATGGGCGATGGCGCCCCGTTCCTTGGCCTTGGCTTCGACAACACCTTCACACGGGATGGTCGTTTTGGCTTCCGCGTGCTGGCCGGAGCCGTACTCGGCGATGACCCCAGCGTGACACTGACCTCGGATGGCACCTTGGCCAGCGATCCAACCTACAAGGTGGCGCTGGAAAAGGAACGTCAGGAGCTTCAGAACGATGTCAAAGACGCCAAGACCTGGCCCGTTCTGCAAGTCGGCCTGACGGTCAAGTTCTGATTTTCCGGAATTTGTAATTTAAGGGCAGCGCTCATAAGCGCTGCCTTTTTATTTCAGATCATACACAACACAGGTTTCAGCGCGGGCGCGGTACAGGGGCGGTGTTTGAATAAACGCGTTTTCCGCCGCACGCGCTTCGAGTTGATAAAGCGGAGAGGGCGGCGGGGGCGGACCGGAAACCATCTGGGGTGGTCCTTTGTACTCAACACGCTGGCCCCTAATCGCAATGTCCGCGTTCGCGTCGGGACGTCGCCCCAGAAGATCGGCGCGGCAGGCGCGGCCTGACGGGTCGATAAGGCGAATGCCGCCCAGCGCGCTGCCCGAGGCGTGGGCGGCGCCTTGCGCACGCACCGCCGCATCGCGTGTGGCCTCATTGCGCAACCGCTCCCGCAAGGCATTGTCCGGCTTTAGCGAAAAGGCCACGCGATCCACCTGCGTCGGAGCGCTCGCCAGAACCAGCGCATAGACCGGCTCCAGCACGGCCATATCACGCACCTCAACCCTCAGGGTCAGGGTGGCGTCATAGCCCTTGATCTTGTCGCCGCGCACGTTAGCGATTTGCCGCCCATCCTTGTCGCGGTGCTGCTCGTGAAAGGCCTGCACCGCAAAGTCCGTTGTCACGCGCACCACCTCCGGCTGGCGCTGACGCAGGGCGGAGATCAGGGTTTCGGCCTGTGCGACCGCCTCATTCTGGGCCTCGCTCGCCGTCTTGCCCGTGCCCTTGAAACGCGCGGCGAAGGTGGCGCGATTGGCCTCCACCTCTGTCTCCGCATAGCCAGTCTGCGGCAGCACCGCACGCTGCATCCACCACGGCACGGCATCGAAGCGATCAGGTGTTTCCACTGACTTTACAGGCGGCGCGGCCTCGGCCTCGGCCGCCAGAAGCGGCAGGGCGCACAGGCCTATCCACAAGCGGCGCATCAGTTCAGCCCATAAACAACGCATGCCTGCGCCGTCAGTTCATTCAGCGGCGGCGCCTGAATAAAGGCGTTTTGCGCGGCCTTGGCTTCGAGCTGCTCCACCGCACTGCCACGGGCGGCCATCTCCATTACAGGGGCGGGCGGTGGTGGTGGCGGGGCCATCGCATAGGCCACGGTCGTCGCGTCATTGTCCTGCCCGCCGCGCGGTTCACCCCGCGCGAGGATGTCCGTCTGACAGGCGCGGCCTGTGGGATCGATCACCTTGACCGCCCCCAGCTTACCGCCAGCGGCTTCGGCGGCCTGACGCGCCCGACGCGCCGCATCTTTAACCGCCTCATTATACAGCCAGGTCTTGGTGGCGTTATCGGGCTCGAGTGAGAAATAGATCGGCTGGGACGCCGTCGGCGAAGCCGCCAGCACCAGCGCGTAGGCGCGTTCCAGCGTCCGAAGGTCATAGACTTTCACCTCCAGTCCCATGCTGACCTGATAGGCTTCGATCTTGTCACCGCGCTGGTTTTCGATGCGGTTGCCTTCCTTGTCGCGGTACTGCTCATAGAGAACGCGCATGGAGAAGGAGGTGTTGACGCGCACCGCGTCCTTGCCCAGCTTTTTCAGCGCATCGGTCAGCGCGCGCGTCTGGGCAACGGCCTTTTGCTGTGCTTCATCCGCCGTCTTGCCCACAGCGAGGAAGGAAGCCGAAAAATTAGCGCGGTTGGCGTCGATTTCGGTGCGCACATAACCCGTTTGGGTGATGACCGGCGTCTTCATCCACCACGGCGCGCGGTCGTAATCCGACGCCTGATAATTATTGGTCGTTGTCTGAGCGACCGCCCCACCGGCAACGGCCAGCAGAGCCACACTCAACACCCATTTACGCATAGTCGTCTCCCTGAATAGCGATGATTTTGACAGGCTGATGCCCTTTTGCGGCCGATTTACGACGCCGGTTTGAAGGCGTCGGCTTGTTTTTGGCCATCAGCCCTCTGCTCGGGCGTCAGCCGGCCTTCAATAAACGGAACCGCATCACGCGCTTCGGATACGGCGGCACTTCCCTTCGGTCCCTTGCGAGCCAGAAGCGCCCATTTATAGGCCACAGCCAGGTCCTTTTTCACAGCCATGCCGTTAAAATACAGCATACTCAGGCGGATTTGCGCGTCGGCGTTTCCGCGGTCAGCCGCGCGATTGAAATAGCTGATTGATTTGGGCTGGTCACCGGTGTTGTAAAACAGATAGGCCATATCGGTGAGGCATTGCGTATCACCGCGATCAGCGCATTTGCTCAGCCAGAGCTTTGCTCCCTCGCGGTCGCCTGCACTATTGAGCCTCTGTCCCCACGCCTTCTCCGCAGCCTTGTCGCCCGCTTGCGCAGCTTCGTGCAACAGATTTTCGCCTTTTTCGACGTCTTTTGGAACGCTGCCGCGTCCCGTCAGGTAAAACTCGGCCAGCTTGCGTTTGATGTCAGGCGAAGGGGCTTTTACTGCCTTATAAAGGGCGAAGGCCTTATCGCGGCTGGCGACGCCTTTGTCGTCATTGTACAGGTCGGCTAGTGCGATCTGCGCGTCCACATGACCTTGCGCGGCGGCTTTTTCGTACCAGCCTGACGCGCGAGCCGCGTCATCTATCCCCCCTCGACGCTTGTCATAGGGTTTACCACTGAGATACTGCGCCTGCGCGTCCCCGGTGTTTGCCTTGATAAAGGTGATCCACTCGTTTTCACCGGTCGGCCCGGTCTTGCCCGTGAAAAACACCCCTGCGGCCACCACCACCACCAGAATAACCGGCAGCAGCACGTACCAGGCACGGACTCCACCCGTCGATTTACGCATAAATACCCCCCCCCTTATGGCTCAGGGGGTCAGGCATAGCACAGACCGAGGCTGTGACAAGCCTTAGTCTCTTCGCCGCAGATCGAGCGTCATCGGATAGTCTGGATTGATATGCAGCGCCGGGACGCGTACTCGGCCCGGCGTATGGGTCGGGGCCTCAAAGCGCGACAGGCGGCGGCCTTCGGCCTCGTTCTCATTCAGCGGCAACTGCTCGTAATTTCGCCCGCCGGGGTGCATGACGTGATAACGACAACCACCGACCGAACGTTCCAGCCGCGTGTCGATCACATCGAACTGTAGGGGCGTATTGACCGGCAGGTTGGGGTGCAGGCTCGACCACGGGGCCCAGGCCTTGTAGCGCACACCCGCCACCTGAATATGGGCGTCGCGCGTGGGGTGCAGCGGCAGGCGGCGACCATTGCAGGTGACGACGTGCTGATTACCCACGGCACCGGATAGCACCACCTCCATGCGCTCGACCGAGGAATCGACGCCGCGCGACGTGCCACCGCCGGACGGCTCCTCGCCCATTACCGGCCACGGCTCCAGGCCAGCGCGTAACTCAAGCGTCAGGCCGCCGATCTGCACGCTGCCCAGAGACGGAAAGCGGAAGTCGAAGAAGGGAATGAACCAGTCGCGGCTGAAGGCGTAGCCATGGCTTTTTAGGAAATCGAGCACCTCATAGAGGTCTTCGCGCACGTGATGGCCCAGCATAAAGCGGTCGTGTAACTGCGTGCCCCAGCGTACCAGCCCCCCCGTGTAGGGCTTTTTCCAGAATACCGCGATCAGGGCGCGGATAAGCAGCGCCTGAATGAGGTTCATCTGCGGGTGGGGCGACATTTCAAAGCCGCGCATTTCGAGCAAGCCCAGCCGCCCGCGGTCGGAATCGGGCGAATAGAGCTTATCGATGCAGAATTCCGCCCGGTGCGTGTTGCCGGTTAGATCGACCAGCAGGTTGCGCAGCAACCGGTCAACCAGCCACGGGGCCTGTTCTGCCTCGCCCTTGGGCAGGTTAGACAGGGCGATTTCCAGCTCATAGAGCGACTCGTGGCGCGCCTCGTCAATGCGCGGGGCCTGAGAAGTCGCCCCGATATACATCCCCGAAAAAAGATAGGACAGGCTGGGGTGGTTCTGCCAGAAGCGGATCATTGAGCCCAGCAGGTCGGGACGACGCAAGAACGGCGAATCCTCCGGTCTCTGCGCCCCCATGACGATGTGGTTGCCGCCACCCGTGGCGACGCGCTTGCCGTCAATCAGAAACTTGTCGGCGACCAGCCGTGCCAGACGCGCCTCCTCATAGACAGTGGTAATGATGTTTTTCAGCTCGGCCCAATGGGCCGCCGGCTGGATATTGACCTCGATGACGCCGGGGTCGGGCGTGACACTCAAGGACTCGATGCGGTGGTCGCGTGGCGGGGCATAACCTTCGATGACCACTGGCACTTTGAGGTGAGCGGCCACCGCTTCGATGGCCGAAATCAGCTCGAAATAGTGCTCGGCATAAGCGGTCGGCGGCAGGAACAAAAACAACTTGCCATGCCGTACCTCGGCACACAGGGCCGAGCGCACCAGACCATTGGGACCGGCCCAGCGCTCAGGCTCGCCCGCCGCACCGATCATTTGCGTGAAGCGCGCCACCAAAGTCTGCGCCTCCGGCAGGGCCTCGGTCGGCGCGAAGGGCGAGCGCGGCGGGAACAGATGCGCGTCAACCTCAGCCTGATCGACGAACGGAAGTGCCCCCAGCGGCAGGCGCAGTCCTACCGGCGAGTCACCGGGCAGCAGCATCATCTTCTCAGTGCGGAAACGCCAGGGGTTCGACATCCAGCCGTCGAACCGCGCAGAGTACTGGAGGGGCAGGACGAAACCCGTCGGCTGACCCAGATCATTGTCCAGAAGGGCCTGAAGCCGCTTACGCTCGGTCGCCTCATAGACATCGGCCTTCAGCATTTCGCCCTCAAGCGGCAGGCGCTGCTCCTTCCACAGGTGGTAGGGAACGTCCTCATAGGCATCGATGACGAGGTCTTCATTCAGGCCCAGCGCACCGGCCAGCGTACGAAGGAAGGTGCGCGCCGTCGCCTGCGGCTCATGGGCTGTGGCTTCCGGATCGATCAGCAGTTCAGGATTAAGCCATAACGGCTTTTGGTCCAGCCGCCAGAAGGCATTCATCGCCCAGCGCGGCAGGATCTCGCCGGGATACCACTTGCCTTGCGCGTGCTGCGCCAGCGCGCCCTTGGCGAAGCGCGCCGACAGGCGTCTGAAGAGGTCGAAACCCAATTTCTTCTTGGTGTCCGAAAGGGCCGTAAAATGCCACTCATCGCCCGTGCGGTCATCTAGCGAAACGAAGGTCGGCTCGCCGCCCATGGTCAGGCGCACATCCTGCGCCGTCAGGGCTTTATCGACCTTATGACCCAAGTCGTCGATGCGCTGCCATTCGCTATCCGTATAAGGCTGGGTGACGCGCCGCGATTCATAGATGCGCGTCACACCCATCTCATAGCTGAACTGCGACTGCGCCGGTTCGTGTGCCCCGGTGATGGGAGCCGCCGAGGTCGGGTTGGGGGCACAGCACAGCGGGATGTGGCCTTCGCCGGTGAACATGCCGGACGTCGGATCAAGTCCGATCCAACCGGCACCCGGCAGATAGACCTCATACCAGGCATGCAGGTCGGTGACGTCCTCGCTGACGCCTGAGGGGCCGTCCAGCGATTCGACATCTGCCTTGAGCTGAATCGAATAGCCGGAGACAAAGCGCGTGGCGAACCCCTTGTGGCGCAGGGCCTGACAGGCAAGCCACGCCATGTCGCGGCACGACCCTTGGAGTAGGGTCAGAGTTTCGGCAGAGGTCTGCACCCCGGGCTCCATGCGCAGGGTGTAGTTAAGCTGCGAATTAACCTTCTGATTGAAGGCGACCAGAAAATCGACCGTCCCCCACTTTTCGTGCGTCGCCGGGTTAAGGTCCGGCATCGACTGCACAAAGTCCATCAGCAGGTCGTCTTGTTCCTTGATCTCCAGATACGGCGTCAGTTCTTCTTTAAGCGACTCCGCATAGCTGAACGGGAAGTGGGTCGCCGTGTCTTCCAGAAAAAAGTCGAACGGATTGAATACCTTGATTTCGAGGACCAGATCGACCTCAACGCGGAACTGCGCGACCTTGTCGGGGAAGACGATGCGCGCCAACCAATTGCCAAAGGGGTCCTGCTGCCAGTTGATGAAGTGGTTTTCCGGCTCGACTTTGAGCCGGTAGGACTGCACATGGGCGCGAGTATGCGGGGCGGGGCGAAGCCGAATGACCTGCGGCCCCATGCCAATCGGCCGCTCGTAACGATAGTCGGTAACGTGATGCAGAGCGGTCAGTATGGTCATTCACTCATCCAATCTTACCCCTCCCTGCCGTTGGCAGGGAGAAATGGCAATCTGACCCCTGCCTGCGCCGGCAGGGAGAGGTGGTAGATATCCTACGACCTGTAATCTACAGAATCGCCGGCCCGCTTGAAGCCCCCACCACAGCATCTCGCGCTTCGCACCTCGTGCTGCCCGCCTCCCCTGCAGGATGGGGAGGTATGAAGTGAGTGGCTTCGTTTCAATTCCTCAGCTTACGTCTGCTTTTCCCACAAAATCACGTCACAGAACTGTAACGAAGACAAAAAAAATGTGTAACTCTGATACGGCACGGCATATGGACAAGACCCGGCCAAGGCCGTTTAGTTTCCCGTGAGCGAGAAGGACCACCCGTTGTTCAGCGATATTTCGAGCGACATCTTTGCGTTTAGTTTCGACGGCTTAAGTTCGCCGCTCATCGACCTGAAGTTTCGCACCGGCCCGCAAAAGGGCGACCATACGCTCGGCTGGGGTCTAGCATGGTACCCGGCAGATAATAAGGCTGCAATGGTGGCCAAGGACCCGGCCGCCAAGGACACCGTTTCGCTCAAGGGGGCGATGAGCGACTGGGAAGGATTCCGCTCGACCGTCTTCTTTTGCAAGGTGCGTGGCGCGGCCACCGGCTATACCCATCTGGAAACCCAACCCTTCACCCGGTCCTTTGCCGGTCAGGACTGGGTGTTCATGCACAATGGCAACCTCGACAAGGAAGCCATTAAGAAGCTGCACCACAACAAGTCGATCTTTCTGGAGCCGCTGGGGCGTACGGATTCAGAGCTGGCTCTGGTCTTTCTGCTTGGCAAAATCGAGGATTACGGGGCGCGCACGCTGGCGGCCATCGACCACAACGTCCTTCTGAGCTGGTTCCTGCAACTGGATGATCTTGGCTCGGCCGACATGGCCATTTCCGATGGCGTGACGGTGGCGGTCTTCTACGGCTCCAAATCGCAATCGAGCCTCTATTACAGTCGCATCAAGCCGCCGCACGCCGCTGAGGGGTTCCAGTCGGATGCCGCCTCTTTTGCCCTGAATAATCCGCGCGACACTTTCCGCACGGCGGTGGTCTTTGCCTCCTCGCCCTTCGCGTCGGGCAAGTGGACGCCGATGCAGGGCGGGCAACTGATCATCGCACGGCGTGGTGCGGTCATTTGGACCAACAAGAAAGAAGCCCCGCCGAAATTGCCGGTGCCGCCGCAGCAGCCCGACCGCCCATCCGCACTGGCGTCTCCAATCCTTCAGGGCGGCCCGCTGGAGAAGATCACCGAGCGAAATGCCCTGTTCGCCAGCGTGCAGGCCCAGTCGCAACAGGCCTCCATCGTCGCGAAGCTGGCCAGCATGAGCCACGTGCAGTCGAACGTGATCAATGCCCGCTCGGTAACCCACGCCCCGGACGGCAGCCCCCTCACCTACCGGCTTTATGACGTGGTGCATTCGACGGAATACACCTACGAGAAAGCCGTCGAACATTCGACCCACACCTTCCGCCTGTTGCCTGTCGAGGATCAGCTTCAGGAGGTCATCCATTCAACCCTGACCATTTCGGCTGAGGGTGAGGACGTGCGCTTTGAGGACGTGTTCGGCAATCAGAACATACACTATTCGATCATCAAACCGTACAAGCAACTGACCGTCTCGTGCCGCTCGCTGGTTAAGATCTTCGGTCAGGCGCCGGACGATTACGGCCCGGCCCAGCGTCAGGCGCGCTTCCCCATTTCGTGGATGCCGTGGCAGCTTCAGGTGATGGAACCTTATTTGCTGCTGCTCGAAATGCCGGAAACGCAGATTGCCGAACTGCTGGTCTATGCGCGGGCCTTTTCCGAGCGCAATGCCGGTCACGTCATGGACACGCTGAACGACATCAACCTGACCATTTATCGCGACTATCAGTACGTACCAGGATCGACCTCGTTCTCGACTACGCCCTTTGATGTCTACGCCAATCGTAAAGGCGTCTGTCAGGACTTCGCCAACCTGTTCATCACACTGGCGCGACTTCTGGGCATTCCGGCGCGCTATCGCATGGGCTACATCTTTACTGGGGCCAATTACGAAAACAAGATTCAGTCCGACGCCAGCCACGCCTGGGCCGAAGTCTATATCCCCTATATCGGCTGGCGCGGCTTCGATCCGACCAATGGCTGCCTCGTGTCACAGGACCATGTGCGGGTGGCGTGCGGGCGAAACTATCTCGATGCGACGCCGACGTCCGGCACCATCTATCGCGGTGGCGGCAAGGAGGACCTCCGGGTACAGGTGACGATGAACGAGGTCTATTTATGATAGCCCATTTGAAAGTGTCCGCGGCTTCAACAGCGGTACTTTCAAGTGGAAAGAAACGGTGAAGAATGTCTCGCGGCGGCGCCTCGAAATTTTTCGCATTTAATCCTTAGCCGGTCTTCTTTCGAATACCGAAATCAAATTGAAAGTGCGCGTATTTTTTGAGTTTTTTCGCTTTGGGGAGACACCCGCGTGAGTCTGGAATCCTATAAAACCGAAGGGTTTTTCGACGAGCTGTTCGCCAGTGACGGTGTGCCGCATCCGGCCGCCGCCGGTCTTGTCGAGCAGTTGGACGCGCTCAGCCGGGCCGACCTGAAACGCCGCCAAAAACAGGCTGAAGACATCCTTTATCAGTCGGGCAACACCTTCAACGTCTATGGCGACAAGAAGGGCACCGAGAAGATCCTTCCGTTTGATATCATTCCTCGCCTTGTATCGGCCGCGGATTGGGACAAGCTGGAGCGCGGCATCAATCAGCGTATCCGCGCCCTCAACCTGTTCATTCAGGACATTTATAACGACCAGAAAATCCTCAAGGACAAGGTGATCCCGGCCGAACTGATCTTTTCGTCGGCCTGCTATTTGAAACCGTGCGAGGGCCTGTCGCCGCCCAAAGGCGTATGGACGCATATTTCCGGCACCGACTTCGTGCGCGATGGCGACGGCGAATTCTACGTGCTGGAGGACAATCTGCGTTGCCCGTCAGGCATTTCCTACGTTCTGGAAAACCGCGCTGTGCAAAAGCGCATACTGCCCAAGGCGTTTCAGACCCTAAAGGTGCGCCCCGTCTCCAACTATGGCGACCACCTATACAAGACGCTGAAATTCATTGCCCCCGAAGGCAAGGACGAGCCCAATATCGTCGTGCTGACACCCGGCATCTACAATTCCGCCTATTTCGAGCACGCCTATTTGGCGCAGCAGATGGGCGTGCCCTTGTGCCAGAATTCCGACCTCGTGGTCGAAGATGATACCGTTTATATGCGCACGACTCAGGGCCTGAAACAGGTCGATGTTATCTATCGCCGCATTGATGATGAGTTCATAGACCCGCAGGTCTTTCGAAAGGACTCACTGCTGGGTGTCCCTGGCATCATGAACGCCTACCGCAAGGGCAAGGTGGCGCTGGCCAATGCCCCAGGCACAGGTATCGCCGACGATAAGGCCGTCTACGCCTATGTGCCGAAGATAGTGAAATACTATCTGGACGAAGACGCCATGGCTCAGAACGTGCCGACCTATATCTGTGAGGACGATAAAGAGCGCGACTACGTTCTGGCCAATCTCGACAAGCTGGTGGTCAAGGCAGTGAACCTGTCAGGCGGCTACGGTATGCTGATCGGCCCGAAAAGTACCAAGGCCGAGCAGAAGGAATTTGCCGAAAAAATCAGGGCCAAGCCGCGCGATTATATCGCCCAGCCCACCCTGTCTCTGTCGCGCGCGCCCACCCTGATCGGCAACGGCATCGAGGGCCGCCACGTCGATTTCCGCCCCTATTCGCTGTTTGGCGAAGACGTTTTCACCCTGCCCGGCGGCCTGACGCGGGTGGCGCTGAAAAAAGGCTCGCTGGTCGTCAATTCTTCGCAGGGCGGCGGGTCGAAAGATACCTGGGTGCTAGGCGAAGAGAACTATTATGGAGTGGCGGAATGACCAGCCTCTCCGCTTTATTCGGCCACCGCCGTTCAGGACCTTCCGCATGATGTTAAGCCGCGTTGCCAATTCGATTTACTGGATGTCGCGCTATTTGGAGCGCGCGGAAAACGTTGCGCGCTTCATCGACGTCAACACCCACCTGATGCTCGACATGGGTCTGAGCGTCGAGGAGACGCAGTGGTATCCTTTGATTGCCACCTCTGGCGACGATGAGGATTTCAACAAGCGCTACGCCACCGCAGATGAGAAATCCATCGTGCGCTTCCTGACTTTTGACGATAAGAATCCCAACTCCATCTTGTCTTCCATCTACCGCGCGCGCGAAAACGCCCGCACGGTGCGCGAAGTGATCCCGGTCGAGGTATGGGAAAAGATCAACGAGCTTTACCATCTGACGCAGGCCCACAGCCGCAAACGCTCGGTCGAAGCCCTCCAAGCCTACTATACCGAGGTGCGTCAGTCGGGCACCCACTTCGCCGGCATGATGATCAACGCCATGTCGCGCGGCGACGGCTGGCACTTTGCGCGAATGGGGCAGTTGCTTGAGCGCGCGGACAAGACGGCGCGCCTTCTGGACGTGAAGTACTTTTTGCTTTTACCACGTGGAGAGCAGGTCGATAGCCCCTATGACAATGTGCAGTGGGGCGCGGTGCTGAAATCGGTCAATGCTCTGGAAATGTACCGGCAGGAATACCACTCGATCAATTACCGTGACGTGACGCAATTCCTGCTGTTCTCAAAGCTGTTCCCGCGTTCGGTCCGCTTTTCGCTCGACTACGCCACCGTGTGCATGGAGGCTATCTGCGAGAAAAAGCCGGAATGCGCCGCTCTCACCGATATGAAGGCCCTACGCGCCCGTCTGATGGAAGCCGACGCCACCGCCCTCATCGCTTCGGGCCTGCATGAGTTCATCGACGCTTATCAGCTGGGGCTAAACCGGCTGGATCAGTCTGTTTATGAAACCTTCTTCAAGGACTGAGACGTCACACAATACCCGGGATCGGGCTTGCACAACCCCCGAGTGCGGTACATAGTCGCCCCAAAACAGGGGGGTACATATGCGCGTCGTCACATCTATCGTCGTCGTCGGTCTTCTTTTGACCACGCCCGCATGGGCTCAGCACAAGGCCCCGACTTCGGTGGGCCCTGATCCGTCGTCTCCGGACTACCATGAGCTTCTTCTGGATATCGGGGAAAAGGGCACCGTCTATCACCAGATTGAAACCATCAAGACCGAGACCCGCGACGGAGCGGCCAAAGTAACCCGCACAGACGCGGGTTACCGGAATGACTTTACTCTGGGAGACGACGGCTATGTCGTGAAAAAGACACTGACCCGAACGAGCATCACCATGCCCGACGGTCAGGTTATTGACAGCAAATCGACTGCCCCCGAAGCCGTCATGGTGCGTAGCCTAATCGGCAGCTTCAGTGAACTCACCTTCATCGCCGACGACAGTCTGACACCCGTCCGGTTGGAAAACTGGCCCGAGCTGCGTGAACGTAGCAAGGCCACTGTCCTGTCCCTTATTAGGGCTTCCGGTGAAAAGACATCCACCGATTTCGAGCAAAGCTTTGCGAAGATTTACGATAACCTGATCGGCCGTATGAGTTCTGAACAGGCAGCCGATCTTTATCTCAAGGCCGACAGTTTCATGGCAATTGCGCATAATGTCGGCCTAGAACGTAACAAACCGGTCATAACGGAAAGCACTGTCATCGTACCGCTTGGCAATTATCCGCTAGCCATGCGTTCGGCCCTTACGCTGACCGAGTGGAAACCGGAAGCCAATTCCGCACGCCTGTCCTACGATGTGGGTCCCACCCCCGAAGGCATGAAGGCCTTCCTTACCGAATTCATGCCGCGCTTCCTCAAGGAGGCGGGAGCCCCTGAAAACGTGCTCAAGGAGATCGATACATCGCTCAAAAACGATCCCAAGAGCAGTTTCGATATGTCCACACATTGTGATTACGATGTTGCCATCGACAACGGGCTGGTTCGTAAGGGCGGTTGCAGGCAGACCAGCACTTTCCACTTGTTGGGAGAGCAGTTCTCCAAAGTCGAAACCTACGAATTCTCCGAAAGCTTTACTGTGCCGAACTGACAACCGTCACAGAGTTGACCCAAAGTCGAGCCAAAAAGACCTTGTTTCAGGGGTCTGGTTCCTGAAAACGGGAAGGGCGAACCATGATCAGGGCGGTTGTCATCGCAGCCTGCATAACCGCAGGCGTAAGCGCGTCGGTTTCGGCTGAAGCCGCCGGCGCGACACCTCTCCAGGTCGAGTATTATCAACTCCGCCTGACCCTGCCGCCAGGGGCGGCCGTGCGTCAGACGCTTAAACGCACCACCGAAAGCGAAACCAACGGCAAGGTGATCCGCACGCGGCTGGAGGCCGAGTATCTCAGCCAGTTGTCACGGCATCCGGACGGCTACCGCGTCTTCAAAGCGCTGGTAAACACCGCGTTCCAGGTCGAAGGCCCAGAGGCCGACGCTGAGCGTCTAGAGCTGGAAAAGGTGATGCGGGCCGCTGCTAGCATCCGCGACATCACCTATATCGCCGACGAAAGCCTGACGCCGCTGCGCCTTGAGAACTGGCCGCAACTGCGCAATCGCCTCAAGGCCGCCATGCGCCGTTCTGGGGCCATTAATGCCCGCGAAGGCGACGCTTTTGACGGCCTTTATGGGCCGATGACAGCGGAAACGGCGGCGGAACAATTCCTACCGGAAGACGCTCTTCTGGCCATTCCGCACAATCTGGGTCTAAGCCTCAACAATCCTTACCGGCTGGATTCGCTGATCAATGGCCCGTTCGGCGATACGATCAGCGCGCGCGAAAGCCTCACTCTGACGGCGTGGGACGAGGCGAAGGGCGAGGCCGAAGTCCTCTACGAGTCGGGCCCGACACGTGAGGCGCTGGACGCCTACGCGAAGCGCATCCGTCCGGCGCTGGAGCAAGCGGCGGCGCGCAGCGCGCGCATTCGCAAGGCCGCCCCCGTCCCTGTCGGTGATATCCAGCTCGATATCGGGACCTCCTGTCGTTACCGCATTAGCCTGAAGACCGGGTTGGTTAGCCGCGCCGAATGCCAGTCGGTGCGCGATATACGTCAGGGCGACGACCGCCGGCGTCACCGCGAAAGCTGGGTGCTGGGCGAAACCATCAAATAATACCGGTCTGGCCATTTGGCTAAATAGGTATGACATACGTCTTGTAAGACGACAGGAAGCAGCCTAAACGTCTAAGGGTCTGTCTGACAAATACCCTTTTTGTGTAGAGGTGGTGCGCGTATTTCGGTGGCTGTGACGCACCCTATTTACTGCCTTATGCAATCGTTCCATAACAGAGTAAGGGACGAAGGGTTCAAATCGGATCGATCACTCACTTTGACACGCGTCGCGAGACGGCATCCGGGCGATTTAACGCCTTACGGACACGAGAACATGACCTTGGAAGCGCTTCCAAATGATACGCGTATGGCCCCCCGCAACGGCGCCTATGAGGAGGGACTGTCGGGCACCAATCTCGAACGCGCGGGCGACCACAATCAGCGCGTGACACTTCAGGCCATCCGCGCCCGAGGGCCGATCACGCGTGCCGATCTGGCCGATATCACCAGCCTGACCGCGCCCGCCATCGCCAATATTACTCGACGCCTGCTCAATGACGGCCTGATCCTGAAAGCCGGGCGTCTGACGGGCGGGCGCGGTCAGCCCGCCACACAGCTGGTGGTCAATCCGGACGGAGCCTTTTCGATTGGCCTCAACATCGATCGCGACCACATCACCGTCGTCGCCCTGGATTTCGTGGGTCAGGTGCGTTTTCGCATCAGCCGCGAAGTCCATTTCGCCATGCCTGACGAAGTGCGTGCCTTTGTGGCCGAAACACTGAACACCTTGCGCCGCAAACGCTTGATCGACTTCGACCGCCTGATCGGCATGGGCATCGGGATGCCAGACGACCTGGGCCGGGTGCGCCTACCCAATCGTCCTGACGCCTACGGGGTGTGGTCTGAAATCGACGTACCGGCCCTCTTCACAGGCCTGATTGATGCCCCGGTGGTCGTCGAAAACGATGCCGCGGCGGCGGCCATTGGCGAGATGCAATTCGGCCACGGCCTGCAATCGCGCTCCTTCATCTATACGCTGATTTCCGCCGGTCTGGGCGGCGGCATGGTCATAAATGGCCACTATTTCCGCGGCGCGGATGGGCGGTCAGGCGAAATCGGCTTTCTACCCATCCCTGGCGAAGCGGGGATCGAGCATACGCTTCAGGACGCGGTCTCCCTCTACGCCCTCTATGCCCGTCTGACCACACACGGTTTCGCGGCCAGCGTCCCCGCCGATCTCGAAAACCTGTCTCCGCAGGCGCAAAGCGTGGTGGATGCATGGCTGGATGACGCCGCGCAGTACCTCTACATGCCCTTTCTGACACTCAACTGCGGCCTGAACCCGGAAGCGCACTTTATCGGCGGACGGATGCCTGCCGCCATTATCGACGGCCTGTGCGACCGGCTGAATGCGCTCTATGCGCGCTTGTCCGACCGCCGTCTGCCGCCGATAGCGCCCGTGCGCCGCGCCGCGCTGGCCATCGATGCCTGCGCCTGCGGTGCGGGCATACTGCCGTTCAATGAGCGCTTCCTGCCAATTCGTGAAGCGCTAATGAAATCGGCTTAGAGCACTTTTCGGATAAAGAGCGCGTTAAACGAAACATTTGAGCCCGTCGGCGGCTCAACTAAGCCGGCGAATGCGCCTATTACACTAACGGCCGAAGATGGTAACCGCCTCCGGCCGTTGAAAGTTGAAACTCGAGACTGTCTTATATGTGTCGGCGACATGAGACAGTCTCGAAAGGCATCCCAAGCGTCATATTCAATGACCCACGATATTACTGCAAAATCACAAAATTGACGTAGAAGGGCTCAAGCGACTCCGCCGAAGCGTTGCGCAGTTCGATGGTGTCAAACTGCCCGTCCTTCACCTTGAGGTCCTTTATCGGCACGTCATAACGCACCCACTTGCCTTTCACCCCTTTGAGCGTCACCTGGCTCTCATAGGCCTTTTCGCCGAGCCGCAGACGCAGTGACACCTCCTGCTTCCCCTTGGGGCCACCATGCACCAGAAGCGTAAGGGTCTTGAAATCCGGGCCATTCAGCTTCTGCCAGGTCTGAAACGTGAAAACGTTCCAGGCGGCCATGGTGATTTCCACCGGCTTCTGATCTTCAAGCGGTACGGCCGGCGTCTGTTTGGCCCATCCGCCAATCCACCAGCCTTCTTTCATGCCATCGGCATAGGCAAGCATGGGGCCTTTCTGGGCGCGCGCCACGCCGGCGGCCATAAGCGCCAGCCCACTCGCCAATCCTTGGGCCAAAAAGCCTTTGCGTGTCAGTTCTTTCATGGTGTCCTCCTCGATACGCCGGGTGTTCCGGTCTGGTATGAGCGCCTTTGGTAAGGCGCTTTAAATCGGAGCAAACTTTCGGTTCAATTTGACCTCGCTACGCTCCGGGTACGCATACTGAAATCGATTTAAGGCCTGTCAAGCCACCCGCACACGGGCCCGCGCAAATGCGTCGCCACCTGTGGCCCTGTGGCCATAAGGCGAAGACTTCGGGCTTTGGCACCATAGGTCGGCCAGTCTGCACCGGGCGTGCCGTCGCGGGCAAAGTGGACCCAGCGCGCGCCCAGATCGGGCCAGCCCGGCCCCTCCCCCACTGGCGGGCGGTTGAAGACGAAGGTCAGTTCGGAGCCATGATGCACCGGCTGATCCGCCGGGCGATTGACCTCCAGCTGATAAAGCCACACCCGCCCGCCCTTCGCCGTGCGTTGCCGCGCCAGCCAATCGGCCGGACAGCGGAAACTGAGATCGGTGGCCAGCGTCAGTTCGGGCGGCCCCAGAACCGGGTCCGGGCGGCGATAATATGGGGCTGCGGCCTTGGCACGCGGACCAAAGGCGGCTTTCAATTGGCTTTTCAGGGTACCATGCAGGCCCAGTTCGCGCGCCGATACCCCGATAATGACCGGAATATCCGCCCCTTCACCGGCGCGGAACACCGTTTGCGGCGCGCGCGGCAAGACCTTGCCGTCCACAGTCGGCTGAAGCCAGATAAAGCTGTCGTCGTCGATAGGCGCATCCAGCCGGTCGGCGGCCGCCTGCAGGTCCCGGGCATCGGCGCGGCGCAGATCGGCCAGGGCCGCCGCGCTGTCGGGCTTTGCGCCGCTGAAACCCCTGGCCAGGGTGGTCCCCAGTGCTTCGTTTTGCGTAAGGGTACGTGGTGGCAGGCCAAATTGCGGCGTGCCCGATTGCAGGATCGCCTTGTGAAACAGCCGCTTCGCAGCCGGTGCCGCCAGCAGCAGCCCGACATTCTGTGCGCCGGCGCTGTGTCCAAACAGGGTGACATTCTTCGGATCGCCACCAAAGGCCGCAATATGATCGCGCACCCATCTCAGGGCGGCGATCTGATCCATCAGGGCGTAGTTGCCCGACGCCCCGCCCTGTTCGGCACTGAGGGCGGGATGCGACAGGAAGCCAAACACCCCCAGACGATACTGGATCGACACCAGGACCACGCCTTGCGACGGCAGGGCCGAATGGACGGTGCCTGCACCATCACCGGCGCGATTGGCCCCGCCATGGATAAACACCATGACCGGCAGGGGCTTAACCGGTCTCAGCTCTGGCGTGGCGACTTCTAGATAGAGGCAATCCTCCGAAGCGTCCTCCGCAGCCTTTTCGTTCCAGCCATATGAGACCTGTGCACAAGCGGGCGCGCTCTTTGTGGCATCACGTACGCCCGGCCACGCCTGCGGCACACGCGGCGCGGTCCAACGCGCTTCGGCGACGGGCGGCGCGGCAAAGGGAATGGCCTTGAAGCGGCTGATACCGTCCTGCGTTTGCCCGCGCAGATCTCCTTGCGGAAGATGGATAACAGGCGCGTCCTGCGCCTGGACGGGAGTCGCCAGTAACAGGCCTAAGGCGAACACTATCCGTTTCATGCCCGCCTCGTCCGTTCAGCCTTGTTTCCACAAATAGGCGGCACCGCGCACGCCCGACGAATCGCCCCAACGCGCAGGCGCAAGTTTGGCGTCCCAGCCATCCGAGAAGACATAGGGCCGGATCAGGCCTGGCAGGGCGTCATAGATTTCCGGCACATTGGATAGGCCCCCGCCGAAAACGAAGACGTCCGGATCGAGAATATTGACGATGGCCGCCATACCGCGCCCCAGTCGCGACAGCAGGGCCTCAAAAGCGGCCCTGGCTTCGGCATCGCCGTTGCGCATGGCGCTGATGATCTCTTCGCCCTTCAGCTCACGGCCGGTCGTCTGTTGAAAATCGCGCGCAAAGCCCGTGCCGGAGACCCAGGTTTCGAGGCAGCCGTGCTGACCGCACCAGCATTTGGGACCGGGATATTCTGCGGGCTTCGGCCACGGCAGGGGCATGTGGCCCCATTCGCCGGCAATGCCATTGGCTCCGTTGACCAGTTGCCCGTTGACCACCACACCGCCACCGCAGCCTGTGCCGACGATGATGGCAAAGACGCTGGAGGCCCCAGCCGCCGCCCCGTCAATGGCTTCGGACAGGGCGAGGCAATTGGCGTCATTGGCCAGACGCACCGGACGGCCAAGAGTGGTCTCAAGGTCTTCGCGGAAGGTGCGGCCGTTCAGATAAAGAGAATTGGAATTGCGCATCAAGCCAGTGCGCGGCGAGACCGATCCGGGCGAGCCAATGCCGATGCTGGCGGGCGCACCAGCCAGATCAGGACGCGTCTGGCGGGCTTCGGCTTCCACCCGCGCGATCAGGTTTTTGACTAGAAGCAGGGCCGCGTCGTAGTCGCCGGGATTGGGCTCACGCGAGCGGGCCAGAACATCTCCGCTGTCGGACAAGGCCGCCGCTTCGATCTTGGTGCCGCCAAAATCCACGCCAATATATAACATACGCCCGTCTCCCGGAGTGTCTAAGCCGGGGTCTTTTATGGTTGAAGAAACCGGACGGTTCGCCCCCGTGACGAACCGCCCGGCAGCAGGTTAGTGCCCGCCCGACACACCTTCTTCGATGGCGTGCGTCGGTGCCTTACGGCAGGCGAACGAGAACCACAGAACGTAGACGTAGCAGAGAAGCGGCGCGATGAAGCCCATCGACATGGAGCCGGTCATTTCCTGAATCTTGGCGAACGCCAGCGGTAGAACCGCGCCACCGGCAATGGCCATGCACAGCAAGCCCGACGTGGCCGAGGTGGGCGCGGTCGAACGTTGCAGCGTCAGGGTGAAGATGGTCGGGAACATGATCGAGTTGAACAGGCCGATCAGCAGGGCCGCGAAAGCCGGGATCAGACCGGTGGTCACCGGAACGCTCGTCAGGATCACATTGACCATGCCGGTCGGCTCGGACGGCACCATGTCCTTGGTGAAGATAACGAGGAGCGACAGGGCAATAGCGCCAATGGCCACGAGGGTGAGCATGACGTAGTCGCGCACGACCTTCAGCAGGGCCGAACCGGCGAAACGGCCGATCATGGCAAACAGCATGTAGAAGGTGGTCAGGTGACCGGCCGACTGCGCTTCAAGGTTCAGGATATTCGCCTGTTCGAGGAACAAAAGCAGATTAAGCGAGATCGCAACTTCGGCACCGACGTAAAGGAAGATGCCAATGGAGCCGAGGTTGGCCCACTTCGAGGTCAAGGCGGTAAAGGGCGAAACCAGCTGGCCAGTTTTGGGGGCCGCAGCTGTGATCTTTTCGCGGACCATGAAGATCAAGGCGATGAAGATGACCAGAGCCACGCCGATGGCCATGTAGACGTTGGTCACAAAGCCCAGCGCTTCCTCCTTCATCACTTCGGTGATGACAACGTCTTTCTTGAAGATGTCGCCGTTCAGCAGGAACGAGGCACCGAAGAAGAGGCCGCAGGCCGCGCCCAGCGAGTTGAAGGATTGCGACAGGTTTAGGCGGAAGGCCGAATCTTCGGGCTTACCCATAGACGCGATCAGCGGGTTGGCCGCCACCTGAAGCAGGGTCACGCCCGACGCCATGGTGAACAGGGCCACCAGGAAGACGGTATAGATGTGCAGCTTGGCCGCCGCTATGGCGATAAAGCACCCCGCTGCGATGCCACCCAGACCGACCATGACCGACTTGGCATAGCCAAAGCGCGACAGGAATGCCGCCGACGGCAAGGACATGACGAAATAGGCGATGAAGAAGGCGAAGCCGGTCAGCATGGCCTGAACGGGCGTCAGGGTGAAGACGGTCTTCATAGTCTTCACGAGCGGATCGAGCAGATTGGTCACCACAGCCCAGATAAAGAAGAGCGTGGTCACATAGACGACGGCTAGCGCGAGACCGCTGCCGCCTTTGGCGGTGCTGGATGATTCAGACATATACCCCTACCTGTAGGTTGCGAGTGACTTTTCACAGACGTTTTTTAGGCCCGCACCGATTAAATAAATCAAATATCAAAAATCCAGCAAATCCGGACTTTTGCAATCGAAAAATTTAACGGCGGCGATCAAACTGCCATTTACCAACAATTTCTTTCATTTGCACGTCAAATTGTCAGACAAGATAACGGCATTATTATCCACAGTTTTGACAGCGATGTCATTACCAGATCAGCGGCCAGAGATTCTACTCCCTTCTGCTTTGAAGGGTATTTGCAGACCCCTTACCCCAAAGGTCCAAACTGCGCTTTTAGAAACTGATCGTGTGAGGGCACCTGCTCCGCCGTGCGGGCAAAGGCGGCACGTATGAAATCGAGCGAGCGCCGGAGATCCTCAGCGTCGATCATATCCGCCAGCGGGTCGTAATCACGCGGCCTCAGCCCCTGACCGGTCATGACAGCCAGCCAGCTGGCATCCTTGAACAACTCATCCGACCCGATCTGTATCCGCCCGGTCGTCTCGAACAAGGCTATACGCGCCTTCAGGGTCTCCGAAATATCTCTGGTGCGGCTTTCATTCCAGAACGCCGTATCATGGCGTCGTGTGAGGGCATAGTGCAGCACAAGAAAGTCACGCACATCCTCATATTCGAAGCGCGTCTCTTGATTGAACCGCTTTGCCAGCACCGCATCAAAGCCTTTACGGGGCAGCGAAGTGATCAGCTTGGTGACGCCGCGCTGGGTCAGATGGATCGCCGTCGATTCCAGCGGCTCAAGAAAGCCTGCCGACAGACCGATCGCCACACAGTTCTTGACCCAGGCCGTGCGGCGGCGGCCCGTACGAAAACGGATCAGTCGCGGGTCGGCCAGAGGTTTGCCGTCAAGATGAGACAGTAAGCTTTCCGTGGCCTGATCATCGCTCAAATGATCTGAGGCATAGACCAGTCCGTTACCCGTCCTGTGCCGCAATGGAATACGCCACTGCCAGCCCGCCCCCCGCGCCGTAGCGCGCGTATAGGGTGTCAGCGGATACTGGTTTTCAGACGGCACGGCCACCGCCCGATCACAGGGAAGAAGGCCACTCCAGTCTTCGTAGCCCACCTTTAGCGTCTCTTCGATCAGCAGGGCTCGAAAGCCTGAACAATCCACGAAGAGATCCCCCTCCACCCGACGCCCGTCGGAAAGGGTTAATCCGGTAATATAGCCGCTTTCTGCGTCCTGGCCGACCTTTACGACCTGACCTTCGATCCGCGTAACGCCAAAATTTTCAGCATAGCTGCGCAGGTAACGAGCGTAGAGACCCGCATCGAAATGATAGGCATAGACAAGCGCAGATAACGGGGAATTACGGTCCGATGCAGGCGGTGCAAAGGCGTTGCGCCGCGCCAAAACGCTGTTGAGGTTATAGTCGGATAAGGGCGTCAGGTCCCCCGACGCCTGCGCCCGGAGCCAGTAGTGATGAAAAGCCGCCATTCCGAAATCATGCCCGAACGGTCCGAACGGATGCATGTAGCGATCACCGAGCGCCCCCCAATTGCGGAATTCAATTCCCAGCTTGAAGGTTGCCTTAGTGTGCGCCATGAACTCGCGCTCGTCGATTTTCAGAAACTGGTTAAATGTGACCAGTGACGGTATGGAGGCCTCCCCAACGCCAATGGTGCCGATCTCATCCGATTCGATCAGTGTCACCTGAGCGATACGGTCGCGGCAGGCATAGGACAGACCGGCCGCTGTCATCCATCCGGCGGTGCCCCCGCCAACAATAATGATGCGCAACGGGTCCATCAGACGCTGGCTTTCAGTGTATCGGGCGAGGGACAATGATGGGCAATAAAATCTGCATGGGCGGGCAGTTGGCGCACCACCTGCGCGAGGACATCGCGCCGCTGCGCCATGAGGGCCCGCACGCTCTCAAGTGGCAGCCGCTGCGCTAGAGGATCGGTAAACCGCGACACCACGCCCTGCCCGTTCATCACGGCGATCCAGCTCGGTTCGGCAAAATGGTCCCAATCATAGCTGACCACATCGCCGCGCACGCTGAACAACTCGATCTTGTGCGCCAGCGTATCGGGAATTGGCATGTCGGCACAATAGCGCCACAGCGGTTCGGAGCGCGTATTGAGTTTATAGTGCAGGATAATGAAGTCCCGCACCCGCTCATAGGATAGACTCATCTGACGGTTATATTCGCGGCGCAGCACCGCTTCGGCCTGTCGCGAGGGGAACAGTTCCAAGAACTGTGCAATGCCGCTCTGGATCAGGTTGATCGAGGTCGATTCCAGCGGCTCCAGAAAGCCCGACGACAGGCCCACGGCGACGCAGTTCTTCGTCCACGGATGTGGACGGCGACCCGTGGTGAAGCGGATCAGCATTGGGTCTTTCAGCGCCTTCCCCTCAAGATGGTGCAGCAGCACGTCGCGCGCCGTTTCCTCGTCCATAAAGGCCGAGGCGAAGACGTGGCCGTTGCCGGTGCGGTGCTGCAAAGGAATGCGCCATTGCCAGCCCGCCGCATGCGCCGTCGACGTCGTAAAGGGCGTAATCCCTGCCCCGGTATGATGCGCCGTCGGCACGGCCCAGGCGCGGTCCGCCGGCAGCCAATGCGACCAATCTTCAAACCCCGCCTTCAACGCCTCCTCGATCAGCAGCCCGCGAAACCCAGTGCAGTCGATGAAAAAGTCCGCCGCTTCGCTTGTGCCGTTGTCGAGCGTAAGGGCCTCGATGAAACCATCTGCCGGACGAAGCTGCACGGCGTCGATTTTGGCATTGATCCGCTTCACGCCCTGCGCCTCGCAATGGCGGCGCAAAAAGCGCGCAAAAAGCCCGGCATCGAAATGATAGGCATAGGCGTAGTCGTGCATAGGAGAACGCGGGTCGGGATTGGGCGGAAAGAATTTCCCCGCCTTCGCCAGAGCCGCCGGTAAGGACCACGCCTCCAGCGGGGTCTCATCGCCCGCTTCGCGCAGCAAGCGCCACAACTGATAGGGGCGCACGGCCTCATGCACCGCGCCGAAATCGCCAAAGCCGTGGAAATAGCGACTGTCGGGTGTGCCCCATCCGGCGAATTCGATACCCAGCTTGAAGCTCGCCTCGGTCTCCCGGATGAAGTCGAGTTCGTCGATCCCCACATGCTCCAGGAACTTGCGTATTGGGGGAATGGTCGCTTCGCCTACCCCTACCGTGCCGATGTCTTCAGATTCGATCAGTACAAGCTCGACCGTGCGGCCCAGCCCCTTGCGCAGCGCCGCCGCACACATCCAGCCCGCCGTGCCGCCCCCGGCGATGATAATACGGCGAATGGCGTCGCTCATCCTGTCTGCCTCGTTAATTTTGGTCCCTCATAAAAAAGGCTCCCCCGCGAAGCGGAGGAGCCTTTACGCCAGAAAGTGAACCGGATTTAGAAACTGGCGCGCAGGATCAGAGCCACCCGGCGGTCGGTTTTTGTCGCCGAATAGTATTGCGTCTCCAGCGGCTTGGCCACATCGGACGACACACGGGTATAGGCGATATCGCGGCCGATATTGGTGGCCTGGATACCGACCTTGACCTTGGGCGTAAGGCTGTAGAAGACAGAGCCGTCCCATTGGCCGTAATCACCCGCCCACATCGGACGGTTCACATTGGCCGCAGAGGTGGTGTAGAGGTATTCCGAGCGCCAGTTATAGGCCATGCGCGCCGAGATACCGTACTTTTCATACAGCAGAGCGAAATTGTAGCTGTCCGGCGACATGCCTTCCAGCGGCAGGCCGCTTATGTTGGCATTGGTCACTTGATTGCCGTCGCTGACGCTAGCCACAGGGTTACGGCCACCTGACGATTCGATCTTGGTATAGTTGGCCTGAACACCGAAGCCCGACCAGAAGCCCGGCAGGAAATCGTAGAACTGGTTATAGGCGATTTCAAAGCCCGATACCTCGCCTTTTTCCGATCCATTGACGTAGCGATTGACGTTGAATGTCATGGTCGCGCCGTTATTGGTATAGGTTTCCGGCGTGCTCTGCACGTAGATATAGTTGGTCAGATCCTTGCGGAACAAGGCGAGCGTCAGGCTGCTGGTCGGGGCGAAATACCACTCGGCCGTCAGGTCGTACTGATTGGCCTCGACCGGCTTCAGGAACGGATTGCCGCCCTGACCGGTCGGATTGAGCGTGAAATCGCCCGTGGACGCCCCCGCCGAGAGGGTGGTGTAGCCGCTCAGCCACGACATGTCCGGACGCACAATGGCCTTCGATGCCGCGAAGCGGAACTGAAGCTCGGACGAATACTTGAAGCGCAGGTTCAGGCTGGGCATCACGTCGGTATATTCGTTACTGCCGCCGTAGGCGACGCCGGTCAGAGCCGTGGCCTTGAACTGCTTGGCATTGTTGTAGGCCGCGCACTGTGCGGCGGTCACACTACCGCTAACGACACAAGTGCCGAAATTCGCGTCTGCACCAGACACCACCGCACCTGCCGTATTGACCTCCGTCTTCACGACACGAACGCCGATGTTTCCATCCCAGCTTTGACCGAAGCCGCTCAACTCACCGCCTACGCGCAACAGTCCGTAGGCCGCCTTGGTCTTCTCACTCTGGTCGTTAATACCTTCCGGCCCGATATTGTCGAGACCGATCGGTGACCAGCCCCAACCAGCGGTTTCTACAGCTTGCAGTTCGCTATACATGCCCTGAGGCGACTTTACGAGCGCCGCAGAGGGGAACCAGATATTGCCTGGCACAGCCGACTGACCGCCCATGAAACCGTCAAACGTCACCAGTTCGGACAGGCCAGGCAGGTCCGGATTGGCTGGAACCGAGCCATAACCGCCTGTCTGGTCTAGGAAGACGGCGCCGGTACCACCGCCTGAGCCCCAATACTGGTGGCTCAGATAACCCCAGTTCCAGGTCGATTGACGTGTCAGATAATCCCGGTCCGTGGCACGCACGCCGAACTTGAAGCTCTTTAGCCAGCTATTATCGTCAAACTCGTATTGACCGTCGATGCGGGCCGAATACTGCGTCGCCTCATTCTTTTCGACATGATCCATAGCCGCCGCCCAATAGTAATTGGACTTATTGGCCGTGTCCGAGGTTAGCATGCGGATCGTCGGAAGTTCGCCATTCATATCGATCGAAACGACGGTTTTGTCGGAAGCCGCACAGGTGTCGGTCGTGACGCGGTTGGCGCAATATTGAACAAAGGCTGTGTTCGAGAGGATGTCGGCCGTGGACTTCACATACTGCAGATCGCCGGTCAGGGTCAGCTTGTCGTTGACGTACCAGCGGGCATTTAGGCTGACGTCCTCGGTTTCCTTGACGTCATTGCCATAGCGGGTGTTGGCGGTGATGCCGGCGCCATAGACAGTACCCGAAACGAATTCGCCCTTGTCGTTATACTTATAGGTCGCCATCGACTGGGCCGACGTGAGTTCACCGGTGTCGTTATAGAAGCCGGTATTGTATTCGACATTCTTCGGCGTCGCCTTGGACTTGAAAGCCTGAAGGCTGAATTCCAGCGAATCGTTCGGACGCCATTGCAGGGCGATGGCCCCGGCCTGACGGTTCTGCTCCCAGTCGATTATGCGCCAGCCGAGCGTATTGGGGATGTAGCGCGCCGACGCCCCGCTACCGACCTGATTATAGCGGTCAACGCCGATGACGTGGGTTTCGTTGCCGGAGTCGGCATTGGAATAGTTGATCAGCAGGCCGACTTCACCGATCGAGGTCTTCCAGCGGTCGGAATAGAGGACGCTGATCGAATTCTGGCGCTTCTCCTGCAAGTCGCCATAG
This sequence comes from Asticcacaulis excentricus CB 48, assembly GCF_000175215.2. Taxonomy (NCBI): domain Bacteria; kingdom Pseudomonadati; phylum Pseudomonadota; class Alphaproteobacteria; order Caulobacterales; family Caulobacteraceae; genus Asticcacaulis; species Asticcacaulis excentricus. The sequence continues at coordinate 2,025,738 of NC_014816.1, forward strand.
GTCGAATCGAAGGTGCCAGCCAGCACGCGGCCGCGCGAGTCGAACGGCTGGCGCGTGCGCAGATTGACCGTGCCGCCAATGCCGCCTTCGATCATATCCGCCGACGGGTTCTTGTACACATCGACCCCAGCCAGCAGGTCCGCCGATACGTCTTCGAAACTTAAGGAGCGGCCATTGGCGGCCGAGAAGATGTCGCGACCGTTGGTTTCAGAGCGGACCCACGTCAGACCGCGGATCACCACGCCGCCGCCTTCGGCGGTCATGCGGATGGGGTCACGCGCTGCGGATGTGCGCTGGATCTGGATACCAGAGATGCGTTGCAGCGCTTCGGCTACCGAACGGTCCGGCAGGGCGCCGATATCGACGGCGGTCACCGAGTCCACCACGACTTCGGCGTCTTTCTTCAGCTTCTGGGCCGTCTTAATCTGGGCACGCTGACCAGTAACGATGACCTCGGTCACATCGGCCTCGCCCGTAGCCGTCTGGGCCAAGGCGGGCAGGGCAAAGCCCATCACCGCAACGCCCAGCGCCATCACAGAGACGCCCGCCGACAGGCGCGCGAATTTCGATTGTTTCATAACTGTCTCCCTCATGTCCCGCCGGGGCCCCTCCTTGAGCCGCAGGCGTTTGGCACTATGCCGGGGATGGCAAACCGCGCACCCCGTGCGTCCGGTCAGGTTCGCGTCACCGGCCTGATTGAGCCTCTCATCGCACCTTGTGACCGTTCTATGCGATCAACACTGCGACTACGGCTGGCTTTTGCGTTTCCCTGCCTGAGCACAGGTCTGGATTATGATTGAGGCCACCCGAAAGGATGTGCCCCAACGGCCCAGACTCTGATGATAGCGTTATCATAAATCATATGATTGCCTAATATTATATGACAAGAAAACACGGTAATACAGAAACCATTGTATAAACGTCACAGTTGCAAAACGTAACGTCGTTTTTTATTCCTGATTTCAAAGAATAAATCGCCCTCCAATAACCAGACAATCATAAATGGATTCAATATATTGATTTATTGCGTTTTTATTTTATGATTCGCCTTATTGCTCGGTGAAACAGAAGCGCAACCTATGCGTATTTTCTCATATGAAACACGACGTAGTCCCGTTATCGCCCCTGGAAAAGCGTTGTTTTACCCATTTTATGTCTGAGTTATTTACGCTTTTCTTTCCGCTCCGATAAGGGCCGGCGTTTTCACAATCACATGGCGCAATAGAGCGAGCGGCACACACATTGAGAGGCGACCCAGAAGTCAAACGGTGCAAGGCGTCTGACAACTGTGTCAAACCACGGCAGTTTGTTACTCAAAATGTGACTTGACCCAGGCGACAGAACACGACTTTGGTCTGCACGAACCCAAGACGCGCGGTTTCGGGGGAACAAGAGCCCGCCCAGAGCCTTCCCAATGCCACACGATACGCGCGGATGTTAAAGCCTTCTGACCGAAATACACCTTTCGGATAGATATAAGGCGTTACAAAAGACGACAGCCTTAAGGCGGCGCATCCGAGCCGGCGAAGGCCTGACGTCCCTGTTCCAAGAAGAGTTGGTCCTTTGAAAATACTTCGTCGCCGCCGCACCAAACTGGTCGCCACCCTCGGCCCCGCCTCGTCCAATGCCGACATGCTGGCTCAACTGTTTCAGGCCGGAGCCGACGTCTTCCGCCTCAACTTCTCGCACGGTAGCCACGAAGACCACGGCCGCAATATTGACCTGATCCGTGATCTGGAGGCCAAGACCGGTCGTCCGATCGGCATTCTGGCCGATGTGCAGGGTCCGAAGCTGCGGGTCGGTCGTTTCATGGGCGGCGCTATTGTGTTGACGCCGGGGCAGACCTTCCGCCTCGACCTTAACCCGACCCCCGGCGACCTGATGCGCGCCAATCTGCCGCATCCGGAAATCATCGGGGCGGCGCAGATCGGTTCGCACCTACTGCTCGATGACGGCAAGCTGAAGCTGCGCGTCACCCATGTGCGCGAAGACCATCTGGAAACCGTGGTCGTTACCGGTGGCCGGTTGTCGGATCGCAAGGGCGTCAACGTACCTGACGTGGTTTTGCCGATCCCGGCCCTGACCGAAAAAGACCGCGCCGATATGGAATTCGCCCTGCAACGTGGCGTCGAATACATCGGCCTCAGCTTCGTGCAGCGCCCCGAAGACGTGATCGAGGCCAAGGCCATCATCAATGGCCGCGCCTGGGTGCTCTCCAAGCTCGAAAAGCCGCAGGCGCTTGATAATCTCGAAGAAATTCTCGCCCTCAGCGACGCCGTCATGGTGGCGCGCGGCGACCTCGGCGTAGAACTGCCACCTGAAGAGGTGCCGCTGGCGCAAAAACGCATCATCAAAGCCGCCCGCGCGTTGGGCAAGCCAGTAATCGTCGCCACCCAAATGCTGGAATCCATGATCTCGGCCCCCACCCCCACCCGCGCCGAAGCCTCAGACGTGGCCACGGCCGTCTATGACGGCGCCGACGCGGTCATGCTTTCGGCGGAAACCGCGGCGGGTCAGTATCCGGTCGAAGCCGTGACGATCATGGATCGTATCGTCGGGCGCGTCGAGAAAGACGGCGACTGGCGCGTTCAGACAGATCGCCGACGTCCGGAAACGGAGAAGACCGTGTCGGGGGCCATCGCCGCGGCTGCGCGTCAGGTGGCGCAAACCATCGAAGCCTCGGCCATCGTCGCCCTGACCAATTCGTCGAACACCGCGCTGCGCGTGGCACGTGAGCGTCCGACGGCACCGATTCTAGGCCTGACCCCCAATCTGGAAACGGCGCGTCGCCTCGCCCTCACCTGGGGCGTGCACGCCAAGACCGCACCGGTGACGCACTCCATGTCGGAAACCGTGCAGGTGGCCAGTCAGATCGCCCGCACCGAGGGCATTTCAGAACCCGGTCAGGACATCGTCATCGTCGCCGGTATGCCGTTCGGCAAGTCAGGGTCGACCAACGCCCTGCGCGTCGCCAAGGTGACCCGCTCGGCCATGACCGAACCGGAATTCGAAGGCTGATAGCCGTTGGGACGTTCGAAAGCCAAAGCCCGGCAGGATCACCTGCCGGGCTTTGTTATTTCAGCTTTGTGCGGAACATCATGGGCAGTAACTCGGCCAGAGTGACCGTCTGAACCACTCCCGTCTCATCGCACAAATGGATTCGCGCCGAGCCATCGGAAAACTCCGCCAATTTCTGCCGGCAACCGCCACAGGGCGGGCAGGCATTTTTTTTGGGGGCGAAGATGGCGATTTCCGCCACCTCCTTTGCGCCGCCCATGATCATCTGGGCCAAGGCCGACGTCTCGGCGCACCATCCCTGCGGAAAGGAAAGGTTTTCGACATTGGTACCGCTGAAGATACGCCCGTCCGGCGTGCGAATAGCCGCACCGACGGGAAAACCGGAATAGGGGGAATGGCTGAGGGCCGCTGCGGCTTTCGCCGCATCAAACAGATCGTGAGACAAGTCTGGCTCCGTTTATGGGCGTAGAGCTTGCCGCAATAGGAAGCGCAGTGCCAGACATTTCTTCTCATCCCCACGCTTTAGCGTGGAGATGACACATGACGCAAAGCAGGCTGAGGAGGAGTGTACCATCAAGATTTTGAGCACGTTTCAGGGTTCGGGGGTCGCCGCCCTCCGCCTCGACGCGCTACGTTTGATAGGCACCTCCCCACGCTAACGCAAAGGGAGGAGGAAAGCTAACTACTCAATATACTCCGGGGCGTCGATGCGCTTGCCCAGCAACATAGCGTCGGCCACGATACGCAGCGGCGAAAAGTCGGCGTCGGACTGACTCGCGCGGACCAGCTTCTCGAAGTGCGCATAGAGGCCGGGATATTCAGCCTCCTTTTCTTTCATGATCTCCTTCCCGTCGATGGAAAGGCCCGTGCCGCCCATGCTCAGTTCCAGCTTTTCGCCCTTTTCGGACTCAACGAAGATCGACCAGGTCTGGATGCCGGTTTGCAGGAAGTCGTAATCGGCGCGAATGGCGACGCCGCTTTCAGTCGTCAAGTCCATCTCAACCTGAATGGGGGCCTCGCAATTGACCGGAATGTGCAGGTCAGCTTTTTTGACGATGACCTTTTCCGGCACGATGCGCGTTAGGATAGACAGCGAGTTGATGCCCGGATCGAAGACGCCCATACCGCCGGCTTCGAAGATCCACTTCTGACCCGGATGCCACTGACGCACATTTTCCTTCCACACTACGTGGATGGATTTGATCTTGCGTCCGGCGATCCATTCGCGGGTCGTTTCCACCGCGGGCGCATAGCGCGAATGCCAGCTGGCCAGCACCGTCACGCCCTTGGCGCGCGCCAGATCGGCAATGGCCTCTGCCTCGCCCAGCGTGGCCGCAGGGGGTTTTTCAAGGAAAACGTGCTTGCCCGCCGCGATGACCTGCCTGGCGATCTTATGCCGGATTTGCGGCGGGGTGCAGATGGCCACGGCCTCGATCTCCGGGTGGGCCGCCAGCATGTCTTCCAGCGAATCGTAAGCGGTCACGCCGTCCGGGCGGGCATTAGGCGAACACCCGGCCACCAGCTCCAGCGCGGGATTGGCGCGGATTGACGGTATGTGCTGATCAACGGCGATCTTGCCAAGCCCCACCAGACCTATCTTCAGCGGCTTGACCTTTTTTTTCCCGAACATGGACGCTTCCCTAAATTTACTTGGGCGGTTTCGTTATCATGGCCGAAACGCTTTCGGCAATATTTATATGATAATTTAAACCATTACCCGGACAATTGTTGACAACGCCCATATCACGCCTGCCTGCTCTGTCAAAGGCCCAGCTTTTGTGCAGCGTAAAGGGCGCAGCATTTCATATTTGACAACTGACTTCATATGTGGTGCCTTGCGGCCAAGACTCCCGGCCGCCATGATCCGGGTATAATGGGAAAGAAACGCACATGATCTCCGAAACTGCGCCGGGCCGGGGCCTGAAAAGCCTGTGGCCGTTGATTCTGATTACCAGCCTGTTCTTTTTCTGGGGTGTGGCAAACAACCTCAACGACGTGCTGATTCCCCAGTTCAAAAAGGCGTTTGTGCTGACCGACCTGCAATCGGGTCTGGTGCAATCGGCCTTCTACATGGGCTATTTCCTTCTGGCCCTGCCCGCCGCCTTTGTAATGCGCAAGCTGGGCTACAAGACCGCCGTAGTCGTAGGTCTGCTGCTTTACGCCGCCGGGGCCTTCATTTTCTATCCCGCGGCCGACAATCACCAATATAGCTGGTTCCTTGGCGGGCTTTTCGTCATCGCCTCTGGTCTGGCCTTTCTTGAAACCTCCGCCAATCCACTGATTACCGTTCTAGGTTCGCCGGACAAGGCGGCCTTCCGCCTCAATTTGGCTCAGAGCTTCAACCCGCTGGGCGCTCTGTCCGGTATCTTCATCGGTCAGCATTTCATCCTGTCGGGTATCGAACACGATGAAAACGCGCTCGCCGCCATGACCGATACCGCGCGTCAGGCCTTCTACATTTCCGAAGTCAAGGCGGTTCAAGGACCGTATCTGGTCATTGGCTGCGTCGTGCTATTGTGGGCGCTGCTGGTCTTTCTGTCTAAATTCCCGGCTGCAGCCACGCAAAACGCCCACGAAGACAGTGGCGAAGAGGTTGGCTTTTTCCAGTCGGTCGTCCAGTTGCTCAAGCGCCCGCGCTTCATGTTCGGCGTCATGGCGCAGTTCTTCTATGTCGGTGCACAGGTCGGTATCTGGAGCTATATGATCCGCTATGCGCAGGCCGAAATGGGCCTGACCGACAAGGTGGCAGCGACCTATCTCTACTACACCCTGATCGCCTTTGCCGTCGGCCGCTTTATAGGCACAGGCCTGATGACCAAGGTACGTCCGACGCTCATTCTGGGCCTGTTTGCGCTCGTCAATATCGGCCTGATGCTGTTTGCCGTCGTCAGCGGCGGTGAAAACGGCTTGTGGGCGCTGGTGGCCTCCAGCTTCTTCATGTCGATCATGTTCCCCACAATCTTCGCCACATCGGTCACCGGACTTGGCAACCTGACCAAGACCGGATCGTCACTACTGGTAATGAGCATTGTCGGCGGAGCTGTCCTTACGGCGGTGATGGGCTTCATCTCCGACCACAGCCATATTCGGACGGCCTTTATCGTGACAGCGGCATGCTTCGCGGTGATCGCCCTTTACGCCTTCCGCGCGCCGAAGGACGCCACGGGCCCCGTTCAGATGACCGGTCACTAAGATGTCCTCGGTCATCGACGCCCATTTTCACCTGTGGCAGGTCGGGCGCCACGGCTTTGAATGGCCGACCCCCGACCTGACGGCCATCTATCGCGACTTTGCCTCATCGGATTTGTGCGCAGCGGCGGGAGGGGCGTTGCACGGCGCGGTTGTGGTGCAGTCGCAGCCGTCAGATGCCGATACGCAGTGGCTGCTCCGCCTCGCCGAAACCGATCCGCTAATTATGGGGGTTGTCGGCTGGACCGACCTGTCGGCCCCGGACGCGGCCGCACGGGTAGACGGACTGGCCCTCCAACCCAAACTCAAGGGCCTGCGCCCCATGTTGCAGGGCTTGCCCGATGACAACTGGATCTTGCGCCCGGACGTCGCCCCGGCACTGTCGGCCATGCAGACCGCGGGGCTGGTCTTTGATGCGTTAGTCTTTACGCGCCACCTGCCTGCCATAGAAGCGGTGGCCCAGCGTTATCCGGATTTGCGCATCGTCATCGACCACGCCGCCAAACCCCCGATCGCCACGACCCAGACGCAGCCCGAAGCAACGCGCGAATGGACCCAGACAATGACCGCCATCGCACGTCAACCAAATGTGGTGTGCAAACTGTCGGGCCTGTTTACGGAGATGCACATTGATCAGCCCCTCCACGAGGCGGCTCCCTATGTTGCGCATCTGCTGACCGTCTTTGGCCCGCAGCGCCTGCTTTTCGGCTCTGACTGGCCTGTGGTGCGCCTTAATGGCGACTGGCAAAAGTGGAGACACTGGCTTGAGGACCAATTAAATCCATTGACGTCGTCAGAGCGTCAGGCCATCTTTTTCACTAATGCAAAAAGAATTTATGACCTACAGGGGGTCCAATGATCAGCGAAGATACCCGTCACAGCGACGGTGAAAAAGCTATGAAATACCGGGCACCGGCCCTTGAAAAAGGGCTCGACGTGCTGGAGCTTCTGGCCGCTAACAAACGGCCCATGACCTTGTCACAGATTTCGCACCGGCTTGACCGCTCGGTCTCAGAACTGTTCCGCATGGTGCAGGTTCTGGAAAATCGCGGCTATGTGGCGCAATCGCAAAAAGGCGATGGCCTGGAACTGACCAATAAGCTTTTCTCGCTGGGTATGAGCCGTGGCCCCAGCCAGAACCTGCTGGCCTCGGCCCTACCGCTTATGCAAGCCCTGTCTGAACAGGTGCGTCAGTCCGTGCACCTGGCCATCGCCTCTGACGATCACATGGTGGTCATTGCCCGCATCGAAGCGCCCGGCGATCTCGGCTTTTCGGTGCGCGTCGGCTATCAACGGCAACTGGTGCAATCGACCTCTGGCCTCGTTCTCTATGCGTTTCAGCCGCCGAAGCTGAAGGAGCAAATGAAGCACATGCTGCGCGGCACGGCGACGCCGCAAGAGTGGCAATTGTTCGAAACCGTGGCCGAACGCGCCCTGCATCAGGGCTATGTCCAGGCCAAGAGCGATTTCGTCGATGGCGTGCTCGACGTCTCTTGCCCTGTGATGAACGACACCACAGTCATCGCCGCGATGACCATTCCCTGGTTAAAGACCCACGGCTGCCTGAGCCTCGAAGACACGGTCGCGCGGCTGAAAGGCACGGCGGCGGCACTATCGCGCACGCTGGGCGGATAGGCGTTTCGCCCGATTTGAAAACCGACAGCGCGCTGATTTCATGAGCGAAAAGGAAAATGCGCATGGTCGGCGCAATCGCGTCTCAAGCCTCTTGCATCGGCGCTATCTCGGCTATACATGCTTTTTTATAAGCGATAATCATTTTTAAAAATGAACAGGGATGCACTGTGCTGATCAGCGATCTCCATACCATAGGCCGGACACAGGTCCGGGTCAGCGCGCTGGGTTTCGGCGCGGCGGCAATCGGTAACCTGTATCGCCCGGTCGATGACGCCACAGCTGAAGCGACGCTTAAGGCCGTAACAGACGGCGGCATTGGCTATATCGACACCGCTCCGCGCTACGGGCACGGCCTGTCCGAGCGCCGCCTTGCGGAGCTGAGCGCCGACGCAACCCTGTCCACCAAGGTGGGGCGGGTCCTGACCCCCATCCCCGCCCCGCCGCCCGGCACCGAACGCCACGGCTTTGTCGATGGCGACCCATTCGATGAACACTTCGACTACAGCTATGACGGTGTGATGCGGTCGTTTGAGGACAGTCAGAAGCGGCTGAAGCGCGAACGCATCGACATGCTGCTGGTCCACGATCTGGGGGTGGAAACCCACGGCAGTGACCATGCCCGACATCTCGCCACTTTTCTGAACGACGGTTTGCGCGCCCTGCACGAACTGAAAGCGCAGGGCCTGACTCAGGCCATCGGTCTGGGCGTCAATGAGACAGCCATCTGCGATCTGGTTATCGCCGAAGCCGAAATCGACGTCTTAATGCTTGCCGGGCGCTATACGCTTTTGGAACAGACGCCGCTGGACGGCCTGTTTGAACGCTGCGCGGCGCGTGGCGTCTCAGTGCTGGCAGCCGCCCCGTTTAATTCGGGCCTGCTGGCGGGAGGCGCGCACTTCAACTACGAGGCCCCGCCGACGGACATCATGACCCGCGTGCGCGATATCGAGGCCGTCTGCACCCGCCACAATGTGCCGCTGGCCGCCGCTGCGCTTCAGTTCCCCGGCTTTCATCCGGTCATAGCGAGTACTGTCGTCGGCATGGCCCGTCCGCAGCAGGTGGCCCGCAACATCGACCTGTTCAGCCATCCTATCCCTGCTGAGTTGTGGCACGACCTGAAAGCCGTCGGGCTGCTGCGCGCTGATGCGCCAGCGGGTGATGTTTCGCAAGCGTAAGAGTTCGAGTGTCCATGTCCCTGCCCTCTCCCCTGATTTTATTGCACCCTTCTGACAATGTAGCGGTGTGCCGCGCGGCGATTACGGCAGGCAGTGTGGTGACGGTGGGGGCCGAGGCTTTGCTGATTACCGAACCCATCGAGGTGGGGCATAAAGTCGCCGTACGTGATCTGAACGCCGGGGACAAGATATTCAAATACGGCGCGCCGATCGGCTCGATGACCAAAGACACGCCCAAGGGTGGCCACGTCCACATGCACAATATGAAAAGCGATTACATCTCGTCCCACACCCGTGAAGCCTCCGGAGGCGCACATGCTTAAGGGCTATCTGCGTCCGGATGGCCGAAAGGGCATCCGCAATGTCATCGCTGTGGCCTATTTGGTCGAATGCGCTCACCATGTGGCGCGCCAAATCGTCACGAAGTCCGACAACAGCGAAGTGCATCTGATCGGCTTTCCAGGCTGCTATCCCAACGACTACGCCTTCAAGGTGATGTCGGCGGTGACGACGCATCCCAATGTCGGCGGTGTTCTACTGATCTCTTTGGGCTGCGAGAGCTTCAACCGTGAGCGCCTGAAGGCCGCCATCGAGGCGTCAGGTCGGCCGTGCGAAACCCTGGTCATCCAGCAATCAGGCGGTACGCTTTCGACCATTCAGAAGGGTCTTGAGGCCGTGGCCCGGCTGCAGGCCGTGGCCGCGCAGACCCAGGTGGTTGAGATGGCGGTGTCGGAGCTGGTGATCGGCACCATCTGCGGCGGCTCAGACGGTACGTCAGGCATCACCGCCAATCCGGCGGTCGGGCGCGCCTTCGACTGGCTTGGGGCGCAAGGGGCGGCCTGTGTGTTCGAAGAAACCGGCGAACTGGTCGGCTGCGAAACCATCATGGCCAGTCGCGCCGTCACGCCGGAACTGGGGGCTGAACTCGAAGCCTGCGTGCAGAAGGCCGAGGCCTATTACACCGTCATGGGCTTTGGTTCGTTTGCCCCGGGAAATGCCGAAGGCGGACTGACCACGCAGGAAGAAAAGTCGATGGGGGCGTATTCCAAGTCGGGGTCGGCGCCCATCTGCGGCATCCTAAAGCCCGGTGATCTGCCGCCGACGGGTGGGCTCTACCTGCTTGATGTGGTACCGGATGGAGAGCCTCGTTTCGGCTTCCCAAATATCTCGGATAATGCGGAAATCGTCGAACTGATCGCCTGCGGCGCGCACGTGACCCTGTTCACCACGGGCCGCGGCTCAGTGGTGGGTTCGGCCATTTCGCCCGTGATTAAGGTCTGCGCCAATCCGGACACCTATCGCAAGCTGAGCGAGGATATGGATATCGACGCTGGCAAGATCATGGAAGGTCGCGCCACGCTGGATGAGGTCGGACAAGAGATTATCGACGCCGTGCTGGCCGTTGCCCGTGGCGCACCCACAAAATCCGAAGCCATGGGCCATCAGGAGTTTATCCTGACCTATAAGGCCTTCGACCCGCTGGGCCCAGCCTGCCTGCCGCTGCGCCGGGCGTAACACAACTGTACCTCCCCAGTTTGCTGGGAAGGGGATGATTTCAAGAGACCGCATCATGTCACGACTTTCCGGAAAAACCGCATTGATCACCGCTGCAGGGCAAGGCATTGGCCGCGCCACCGTCGAGGCCTATGTGCGCGAAGGGGCCACCGTCATCGCCGCAGACATCAACGAGGCCAGCCTCAGCGAACTGTCGGCGCTTGACCATGTCATCGCGCGCAAGCTTGACGTCACCGACGCCGAAGCGGTCAAGGCCATCGCCGCTGAGTTCCCGAATATCGACATCCTTTATAACTGCGCCGGCTTCGTCCACGCCGGGACCATTCTCGATTGCGACGAACAGGACTGGGCCTTTTCCAACAGCCTGAACGTCACGGCGCAATACCGCCTGATCCGCGCCGTCCTGCCCAACATGATCGCACGCGGGGGGGGCTCCATCATCAACATGTCGTCGATCGCCTCGTCGGTCAAAGGCATCCCCAACCGCTTCGCCTACTGCGCCACTAAGGCGGCCGTGATCGGCCTGACCAAGTCGGTGGCGGCGGACTTCGTTGCGCAAGGTATCCGCTGCAACGCCATATGTCCCGGCACGGTGGAGACGCCGTCACTGCTGCAACGCCTGCACGACACGGGCGATTTTGAGCAGGCCTATAAGGACTTCACCGCACGCCAGGCCATGGGCCGCTTCGGCAAGCCGGAAGAACTGGCAGCCCTGGCCGTCTATCTGGGTTCGGATGAATCTAAGTTCACAACCGGCCGCGCTCACATCATCGACGGAGGCTGGGTGATGTAACCCCCCTCACGCTTCCACGACGGACCATAGAAGCGTGGATTGCCTGGGTGGATTGCCTGGACGAACAAACGCGGGCTCGAAGCCGTTCTTCGCCCGCATTTGACATTTTAGGGCGTTGCGTTTCTCTTCTAAGAAAAGAGACGTAAAGGAGGAACCCCATGCGCCTCATCTTAGCCACTGCGCTGATCATCCTGCCCTCGTTCGCCCTCGGAGCCCCACCCATGGTCATTATCGACGAAAAGGATACGCTCGTCGAAGAGGCCCCGCCGCACGGCCGCATCGGCATGTCTACCGCCTATCGCATCAGCGACAAGGCCCCGCAGCGCAGTATGGAGTTCCGCAAGCGAAGCCTTCACAAAGGCGCGGCCATCGGTATCCACCCCATCGGCCACGATGAGGTCTATTACGTCGTCTCGGGCACCGGGATTGTGGAATCGGACGGCGTGACCCATACCCTGACCGAGGGTATGACGGCCTATCTCTACGAAGGGGCAAAGGTCGGAATCAAACAGGTGGGCGATGAGCCGCTGACCCTGATCATTTCGTATCCGTTGAAAGCCCGCACAAAATAGGCCTACCCGTGCAGGCTTACGTCCATCCAGATTAGCGCCACTTCGCCGGGCTTGAGGCAGCGCAAGCCGGAATTGGCATGGTGGAAGGGATCCGGCATATGGTTGACCGGCTCGGCGCAGAAAAAGTCCTGACCCGGCGGGACGTAGACGTGCAGCCAGTGACAATCCGGTGAAGCGCGCAAGGTCAGGACGGGCATGCTGTCTTCATAAATATCGGCACGCCCGGCAAAGCCCGTATGGCAGTGGTCGATCAGCCCGGTGTCACTGACAAAATCGCCCTTCGTCCAGTCCTTGCGCCACACGCCTGCGTACCATTCGGTCGGCAGGCAGTCCATATCGGCGATCCACACCCCATCGACGGGCGCCTTGAGCCGCGTCTGAGAGGTGCGGTTGAAATAGGGGTGAAAGCCCAGCCCCGCCGGCATGGCGGTTTGGCTGAGGTTCTTGACACTTAGCCAGACGCGCAGGCCCGCCGGGCGCAGTTCGAACACCTGCCGCGCCTCATAGGTCCACGGCCACTCGTCCGGCTGATGACGATAAGTCATAACCGCACGCGACGCCGACTGCTCCGTCACGCTCCAGCGCGCAAGCCAGCCCTGACCGTGCAGAGTATGCGGATGGTCGCCCAGATTGGGGGCCATCTTCACCTTCTGCGTGCCGATGGAGAAGCTGCCGTTACGGATGCGATTGCAAAACGGCACCAGCGGAAACGACGCCGTTTCCAGCACCCCACGCGGGTCTTCAGGTGTCGGGCGCATATAGTGACGGCCCTTATAGCTCAAAGCGCCGATAGATCCGCCCAGATCCGGATGCAGCACCAGCGTGGTGTCGCGTGCCGTGAGGGTCAGCGTTGAAAGAGCGATCATGTGGCATTTCCATATTTTTGTTTTTCAGACGCAAACGGCGGAGCCTGATCGAAGCTCCGCCGTTCTTTACACTGATACGTTATATTACGACTTCTTCCACAGGCTTTCAATCGCCTCGAGGGTCCGGCCTTTGGTTTCCGGCACGAACTTCCACACGAAGACCGCCGCCAGCACCGAAAAGGCCGCATAGACGTAATAGTTGAGGCCGTGGTTGAAGGTGGCGTTCAGCGCGCTGTCGCCATCAATCACCTTGAACGACCAGGTGACGATGTAGTTCGAAATCCACTGAGCTGCGACGGCGATGGCCATCGCCTTGCCCTTGATGGAGTTAGGGAACATTTCGGCCAGCAGCACCCACACGACCGGGCCCCACGACAGGGCAAAACCGGCAATGTAAAGCATAGCCGCGTACAGCAGCAGCGTGCCTTCCTGCTTTTGCTGGAACAGGATGCCGAGCGCGGCCATCGACACAGCCATAACCAGGGCGCCGAGGATCAGCAGCGGCTTGCGGCCCCAGTGATCGACGGTGAAAGTCGCCACCAGCGTGAACACCACATTGGCGGCACCGACGAGAACGGTCTGGAACAGGGCCTGATCCGTGCCCGAACCGATGTTTTTGAACATCAGCGGGGCGTAATAGAGCACGGCGTTGATACCGACGAACTGCTGAAACACCGATAGCAGCACACCGACCACGACGACACCGACACCAAACGAGAACAGCTTGCCAGAATGTTCGCTGAGCGAGCCGCGGATTTCGTCCATGGTCGCCTGCGCCTCCTGCGGATCGTTCAGCTCGCTGAGCAGCTTGCGCGCCTTGTCTTCCTTCTGCTTCATCACGTACCAGCGCGGCGTATCCGGCATGATGAAAGCGGCAAGGAAGAACAGGGCCGCCGGAATACCGGCCGAAGCCAGCATGTAGCGCCAGCCCGTGGACAGCACCCACTCATCGGTGCCGGATTCCGCGATCTTCAGGTTGACGAAATAGACCAGCAGCATACCGCCGACGATGGCGATTTGCTGGAAGGTAATCAGCAGGCCCCGTTGTTTTGCCGGAGCGATTTCCGCAATGTAGAGCGGCGAAATCAACGATGCCATGCCGATGGCGACTCCGCCGATAAATCGGTAGATCATGAACGGCGTAAGGCCTTCAACGCCCAGACCACCGATCGGGGCTAAACCCAGTTCCGGAAAGCCCGACAGAATCGACGAGGCGAAGAACAGAAACGCGGCAATCAGCATCCCGGCGCGACGGCCGAGCGAGGTGGACAGCGGCCCAGCAATCAGCGAGCCCAGTACGCAGCCCAGAAGCGCAATGCCTATCGCCGTACCGGCCAGAGAATTGCGTGCCACCTCGGTGAGGTCAGTGCGCGGCGTGACGAAGTTATGGACGATGGCTTCTTCCGCGCCGGAAATCACGGCAGTGTCGTAGCCGAAAAGGAGCCCGCCCAGAGCTGCGCCGATGGCGAGCCCCATGACCAGCCCCATATTCACTTTTCCAAGTGATGAGGACATTCAATTTTCCCTTCCCTGTGTGCAATCGGAGGATTGCAGACGTTTGACGCCTTCCGCTCTCTGGTCCCTATGTATCGTTGGTGGTCGGGCGCGGCGGATAGACGCAATGAAACTTAACCGCGCGCAGCGAGTCGTAAAGTCCGCTCTCTCAAAAAGTGAGACAGGGTCTTCGCTCACCGCGTTGCGGGCGTGGTTAATGTGCCTTAAATTTTTAGTCTGGCAAGTAAAAAGCTGATAGCGCTACCATTTGCGGGCCGAATTCTACCGCAAAAATGCTGCGCAATATCTCTCCTCCCTGTCGCGCAGCAACAGGGAGAAGAATATGACTAGTGATTATGCCGCGGCATCTTGTCGGCGATCTTGGTGTATTTCAGCGCCGGTTCCATCACCGCACCCGTGTGCAGCTGCCCCACGGTCTGGCGATAGATTTCCTGCCACATGGTCATGGACTCCGGATAGGCCGGGATGCCGTCGGACTTGCGCTTTTCGATCTCTTCGGCGGAGACAAGCATGTCGCAGGCGCCGGTGTTGATGTCGATGCGGATAGTGTCGCCGGTGCGCAGCCAGGCCAGGCCGCCACCTACCGCGCTTTCGGGTGAGGCATTGAGGATGGAGGGCGAATCCGCCGTCCCCGATTGACGCCCGTCGCCGATGGTAGGCAGCGAGGTGATGCCCTTTTTCAGCAGCGCGTCGGGCGGCTGCATATTGACCACTTCGGCCGACCCCGGCCAGCCGACCGGGCCGGAGCCGCGGATGACCAGAATGCAGTGCTCGTCGATATTCAGCGCCGGGTCATTGATGCGCTCGTGATAGTCTGTCGAGCCATCAAAGACGATGGCGCGGCCTTCGAACACGCCTTCGCGGCCCGGTTCGGACAAGTAGCGCTGACGGAATTCTGGCGAAATGACGCTCGTCTTCATGATGGCGAAGTCGAACAGATTGCCTTTGAGCACCAGGAAGCCCGCCCGCTCCATCAGCGGCTCGGCTACGGTGCGGATCATCTCGCGGTCGCGGGTTTCGCGGCCTTCGACATTTTCGGCAATCGTCTTGCCGGTAATCGTCGCCGCCGTGCCGTCCAGCATACCGGCCTTCAAAAGCTCGACATGGATAGCCGGGACGCCACCCGCACGATGGAATCGCTCACCCAGATACTTGCCCGCCGGTTGCATGTTGAGGATCAGCGGGATGTCATAGGCCGCCATCCAGTCCTCCGGCGTCAGCTCAACCCCGGCGTGGCGCGCCATGGCCACGATATGCGGCTGGGCATTGGTCGATCCGCCCAACGCCGCCACAGCCGCGATGGCGTTGAGGAAGGAGGCCTTGGTTAGGATTTTCGATGGCTTGAGGTCCTCATAGGCCATCTCGACGATGCGGCGGCCCGTCTCATAGGCCATCTGCCCGCGCTCCCGATAAGGCGCCGGAATAGCCGAGCAGCCGGGCAGCGACAGGCCCATGGTTTCGGCCACAGCATTCATGGTCGAGGCCGTGCCCATAGTGTTGCAGTGTCCGGCCGACGGGGCCGAGGCGCAGGCGGCTTCGAGGAATTCATCTTCGGTGATTTCACCGGCGGCAAGCTTGCGCCTTGAGCGCCAGATGACCGTGCCGGAGCCGACCAGATCGCCGTCGTGCCAGCCGTCCAGCATCGGCCCGCCCGACAGCACAATAGCCGGAATATCAACGGCGGTGGCGGCCATAATACCCGCCGGCGTGGTTTTGTCGCAGCCGGTCGTTAGCACGACCGCGTCGAGCGGATAGCCATGCAGGATTTCCACAAGCGTCATGAAGCTGAGGTTGCGATCAACAGCAGCTGTCGGACGACGGCAGTTTTCAAAGATGGGGTGGCAGGGAAACTCCATGCAGATGCCGCCCGCATCGCGGATGCCTTCACGTACGCGCTGGGCCAGATCGACGTGGATGCGGTTACACGGGCTGAGGTCCGACCCCGACTGCGCAATGCCGATAATTGGGCGTCCCGACCGCAGTTCCTGCGGCGTGATACCATAGTTCATGAAGCGCTCTAGATATAGAGCTGCCATGTCGATATGGCCGGGGGCTTCGAACCATTCCTGCGAACGGAAACGGCCATTGGGGGTCGCGGGTTTACGGCTCATGGATTGCCCTCAGAGAAAATTAATTTCGTTTTGCGGCTGACCCGCGACGTCGCTGCGGAAGCTGAATAGACCACCCGCCAGCGGTTGCGATTTCAGATCATCGGCGCTTAAGCCCTTCGCCGCCGTCGTCGCATAGACGGTTTTGAGGTCACGGCCGCCAAAAGCGATTTTGGTGACGTTCGACACCGGCAGATTGACCTTACGGATCAGAGTACCATCCGGCGCATAGACATGCACGCCCCAGCCGAAGAACAGCCCGACCCACACCTGTCCTTCGCTATCGACGATCGGGCCGTCCATATAGCCTTCGCCGTGCTCACCGGTTTTGCCGTCACGATCCAGTTGCGCGAACAAGCGCTTGTTATGAATGTCGCCGTGGTCGTCGAGATCGAAAGCGTAGATGTGCTTTTTCAGCGTGTCGTTGTGATAGAGGGTCTGGCCATCCGGGCTGACCGCCGGGCCATTGGTGATGACGTAGTCGTTGTCCATGACCCTCAGACCCCGCGCATCATAACGGTAGAGGCGACCGGTGGGTTTTTCTTCGTCATCGTCCATCGACCCAAACCACAGGCGGCCTTTGGCATCAACAAAGCCGTCATTGAGACGGTTGGTAGGCAGGCCCGGCTCGACGTGGCTCAGCAGGGTAAAGGTGCCAGCTTTGGGGTCGAAATCGTAAAGGCCCGTCTTACAGCCGACGACAAAACCGCCGCGGTTTTTGGGGGCGAGGAAGCCTGGTTCGGACGGGGCTAGGAAGGACTGATGCGAACCGATGTCGGGATCGTAGCGGTGGACACGCTTTTGTTTAATATCTACAAACCACAGGGCGTGATCGCGCGCCGACCATACCGGGCCTTCGCCCAGCGTGGCCTTGAGGTCGAAAACACAGGTCGGTTGGAACAGTTGAATCATGGGTATCCTCCGACAGAGAGTGAGGCCCCCTCCCCCACCACCATTTGCTATCGCAAACGGGCCCCTCCCCGCCCAAAGGGGCAGGGAGAAATAAACGAATCAAACTACCGAAACCGCCACGGTGAGGCTTATCGCCAGCCGGCGTCAATCCAGTAGCCGTGGCCGGTGCACAGGGCGGCGTCGTCAGAGGCGAGGAACAGGGCCAGAGAGGCCACGTGCTGCGGCTCGATACGGCCATCGAGGCATTGAGCATCAACAATCTGCTTCTCGCCTTCGGGCGTATACCACTTCATCTGGCGCGGCGTTTTGACATTGCCGGGGATGATGGTGGTGACGCGGATATTGTCGCGGCCCAGCTCACGGGCCAGAGCGCGCGTCATGCCTTCGATACCGGCCTTGGCCGTTTCATAGAGAGTGAGGTCGGGCAGGCCGAGGTGCCAGGAGATCGAGCCGAAATTGATGATGGCCCCGCCACCCGCAGCCTTCATGCCCGGCGCAATGGCACGGGTGACCATCAGCATGTGCTTGAGGTTGACACCGATATTCTTGTCGAAAAATTCCGACGTGATTTCCGCCAGCGAATGACGGTCGTCGCGCGCCGCATTGTTGAGCAGGATCGTCACCGGTCCGTCGGCCTGAATGGTGGCCAGCACTTTTTCCAACGCTGGCGTATCGGTTAGATCGCACCGATGAAACACAGGCGCGACGCCCAGCACCCCAGTGTCTATGGTGGCGGAGACTTCATCGACGAGGTCGATGAAGTGCACCCGGGCACCCTGATTGACGAAGGCCTTGACCAGCCCTCCGCCTATACCCGACCCCCCGCCGGTGATGAGAACCTTACGCCCTTTCAGGCTCGGATAGATGGCAGACGACATGTATTCAGAACTTTCTACAAACAAACAGCGAGGGACATCCCTGAACCTCGTTACAGGCGGTATTCAGGATAGGAATGGGTTATGCCGCGTCAGCCTTGGCCGTCTCGACCTTCAGCAGGCCACGCGAGACGAGGTTCTGCATCAGGGCGACGATACCGAAGGTCCAGGCGCGCGCGTCTTTTGAAGTGGTGACACGGTTTTCAAGCGTACCGAGCTTGGGGGAAGTGACGGTGACAACGTCCCCGACCTTGTGCGTGAAGCCACGACCCGGCGTGTCACGATCCTGCGTCGGTGCAAACAAAGTGCCCAGCATCAGAACGAAACCGTCGGGATAGTGGTGCTCGCTCAGCGCCTGACGGATCAACTCCAGCGGATCACGGCTGATTTGATCCATCGAGGAGCGGCCTTCCAGCACATAGCCTTCCGGGCCGTCGATGCGCAGATCAAGCACAGCTGAACGCACATCATCAATCGTAAAGCCTTCGTCGAACAGGCGGATGAACGGACCCAGCGCACACGAAGCGTTGTTATCCTTGGCTTTGCCGAGCAGCAGAGCGGAGCGGCCTTCGAAGCAGCGAAGATTTACGTCGTTACCCAGGGTGGCCCCCAGCGCGCGGCCCTTCGGATCGACAACCATCACCACTTCAGGTTCCGGATTGTTCCACGTCGAGTCGGAACGCACGCCGACCTCTTCGCCCCAGCCCACCGACGACAGGACCGGCGACTTGGTAAAGACTTCGGCATCCGGGCCGATGGCAACTTCGAGATATTGCGACCACAGGCCGTCGGCGATCAACGCCTCTTTCAGCTTCGCCGCGGCTTCAGTGCCCGGCACGACCGAGCGGATGTCGCCGCCGACACGCGCCGCCAGGTCATCGCGGATGGCCTGAGCTCTGTTGTAATCGCCGCGCGCCCGTTCTTCGATAACGCGCTCGACCGCGGACACGGCAAAGGTCACGCCCGCCGCCTTGACCACCTGAAGGTCGATG
This sequence comes from Asticcacaulis excentricus CB 48, assembly GCF_000175215.2. Taxonomy (NCBI): domain Bacteria; kingdom Pseudomonadati; phylum Pseudomonadota; class Alphaproteobacteria; order Caulobacterales; family Caulobacteraceae; genus Asticcacaulis; species Asticcacaulis excentricus. Next base: position 2,044,903 of record NC_014816.1, read on the forward strand.
GGCGACAGCAGCGTAGATTTCCCTTCCCACGCTTTCTGGAAGGCGAAGTCTTCCAGCTTGCCAAGGCTCTTACCACCAGCGGGGACGCCTTTTTCCGGCCAGTTCGCCAGAAGTTGAGCCACGGTAGGGGCCACAGCGCTCATGTCGAACACCTCTCCCCCCTTGACCAGAACCGGGGTCGGGCCTTCGGGCAGAAGGATGCGGCCCACCAGCGTGGCATCACGCCAATCTACCGGAAGCATGGCGGCGGGGAGGGAATCGGTCATGATGACGCACCTTTGCTTTACGAATCGTCCGGACAGCCGGAAAGAAGGGACTCTGCTCAACCTGTAGCGTCCGGCCGCTAACCACCGGACTTTTTTATATTTTTTCCACACGACCTCGCACGTAACCAAGGCTACGCGGTTAAGCTGTTATGATACCGCTACCATTTCCAGCAGAAGTAGGCACTTGTCAAGAGGCGACACCCTTCGGGTCACATTTTTCGATCCTCAGTCAGTCGCATCTTCGCCAGGCGCCGAAGAGGACTGCCGCTCAATAATCGCGAAGTCACGGATTTCATGCACAGGCGCATAGGGCTGACCCGAACGGCGCGTGCGAATCTGCTCCAGCAGCATCTTCAGCCCCAGCGATGCCATGTCAGAAATCGGCTGACGCACGGTGGTCAGTTCCGGCCACACGGACGAGGCCATAGACGTATCGTCAAAGCCCACAATGGTCACGTCCTTCGGCACCTCAAGACCCAGCCGGTGGGCTGAAGCCACGGCACCAGCGGCCATATCGTCATTGGAAGCAAACAGGGCGGTCGGGCGCTCATCGCGCATCAGCAGGCTCTCGGCGGCATCGAAGCCAGAGCGATAGGTAAAATAGCCCTGCCCGATCAGCTTGTCTTCCGGGGTCAGCCCAGCCTTAGTCAGGGCCGCCATATAGCCCTCATGCCGCAACTGGCTGTAGTAGGAGTTGGGGTTGCCCTTGATAAAGCCGATGCGGCGGTGGCCCAGCGCGATCAGGCGCTGCGTCATGGCGAAGGCCGCCTTGAAATCGTCGATGGATACGCTGGCCGCATCCGGCGACGGGCGCGACGTCGCCACGCCGACAAAAGGCAGGCCCATCTCGCGCAGGGCTTTGGCCACGCGGGTGGAATCGGACAGGGGCGGCGGCAGAACCACGCCATCGACGCCCAACGACTTCAGCTTGTCCAGCACATCGGCCACGCCCTCGGGGCCTTCGCAGCTTTCGATTATGAGCTGACAGCCGCTTTGAGAACTTTGGTGCAGGATGCCCAGAAGCAATTCCGACAGAAAGGACATAGACGGGTTGGAATAGATCAGGGCGATACGCGACGAATCCTGAGAGGCTAAGGAGCGCGCCGCCATGTTCGGCGAGTAATTCAAAGCCTCTATGGCTTCTGCTACCTTTTTGCGCGTTTCTTCGCGGACGTTCTTTTCACCGTTGATGACGCGCGACACGGTCATCGGCGAAACGCCGACGTGCCGGGCCACATCATGGATGGTGACGATGTTGCCGCCGCGACGACTAACCTTACGCGCCAATGCTTTACCCCTTGAGTGCCGCGCCACAGGACGCTGAATCGAATACAATCGTACAATTGTCGCACGCCAATGCGACAAAGGTAAAGAGGGACAGGCGCTTCGTTTTTATTAGCAAAATAAATTCTCACTTGAAAAAAAGTAAGCGCTGTCATAAGCCTGATCAACGACCTCGACCGCAAAAAAAAAGCGAGGCGAACAGGGAAGACAGCCAGATGACCGCCACGAATCTGACAGGTAATGGCGACTCGGTCGCAGAGACCGACGCCGGAGCCACGATGATAATTTACAGCAAAAATCCAGTGGAGACCGCCCGATGAAACTGACATCCCTGCGCCTGACCGCCGGTCTGCTGGCCCTGACGCTGCCCCTGACGACCCCACTGACGGCTGAAGCCGCGCCGCGCTTTGCCGCCATCTTTGGCGACCACGCCGTCTTGCAAAGAGAGGCCCCGGTGCGGGTTTGGGGCTTTGCCGACAAGGGCGAAACGGTCACTCTACGTATCGCCGGTCAGACGGCGACCGCGACGGCGGACACTTCGGGCCGCTGGGAGGCGACCCTGGCCCCCCTGCCCGCCGGTGGACCTTACGAACTGAGCCTATCGGGAGGCGCAACGCTGAGAGACGTTCTGGTGGGTGACGTGTTCCTGTGTTCAGGGCAGTCAAACATGGAATTCACCACCAAATACGCTACCAATGCCTATAACGAGATCCTCAACTCGGCCAATGACCGCATCCGCTTCGTCACGGTTGAAAAAGACGCGCAACCCGCCGGCCCGCTGAGCGACCTGCCGAAATCACCGGCGTGGCGCGCGGTCGGACCGGAAACGACCGGCGACAGCTCGGCTGTCTGCTACTACATGTCGAAGACGCTGGCGGCGAAAACCGGTGTGCCCATCGGTATGATCCATTCGTCGTGGGGTGGCACCATGATCCAGTCGTGGCTGAGCCAGTCAACCCTGCGTCAGCTGAAAAGCTACGATACCGGCCTTGAGACGCTGAAACTCTATGCCCGCGACCCGCAGGCGGCGCAAAAGGGCTGGCAAAAGGTGACACAAGCTTGGTGGGACACGCACGAACCGCAGGCCGCCGAAAAGCGCCAGTGGGCGACCACCGCCTATGATGACGGCGACTGGAAGACCATGGACACGACGCGCTTCTGGGAAGAGTCGGGCGACCCGGCCCTTGCGGGCTTTGACGGCGTGGTATGGTATCGCACCGAAGTCACTCTGACCGCAGCGCAGGCCAAATCGGCCGCCACGCTGGTCCTGGGGGCGGTGGACGATGCCGATACCACCTTCATCAACGGTCAGGTCATAGGCTCAAGCGAAGGGTGGAACACGCCGCGGCGCTATGAGATTCCCAAGGGCGTGCTGAAGGCCGGACGCAATGTCATCGCTCTGCGCGCCGTCGATACGGGCGGCGGCGGTGGCCTGTGGGGCGACCCCAAGCCGCGCGGCCTTTTCCTGAGCGATGGCAAAATTATTCAAATTCCGGAAACATGGAAATATAGGATTTCCACACCTATGTCGGGGCTCAGCGACGTGCCGACCACACCGTGGCTGCCCACCTCCGGGCTGGCGACCCTTTATAATGGCATGATCGCGCCGATCGCGCCCTACACGCTCAAGGGTGTCGCCTGGTATCAAGGCGAAGCCAATGCCAGCAATGCCAGGGAGTATAGCCGCTTGCTGCCCGCTTTGTTTGCCGACTGGCGCACCAGCTTCCGCCAACCCAACCTGCCCATCGTCGTCGTGCAACTGGCCAATTTCGGGCCGGTGGTGAACGGCCCGGGCCCGTCGCAATGGGCGGAGCTACGCGAATCCCAGCGCCTCAGCGTCAAGGCCGACGCGAACACCGCTCTGGTCGTCAGCCTCGATGTCGGCGACCGCACCGACATCCACCCGACGCAGAAAAAGGTGGTGGGCGAGCGCGTGGCACTAGGGATGCGCAAGGCCGCCTATGGCGAAGCGGTCTCCCTGTCGCCCGAACCCGTCTCGGCCACGCGCCGCGGCACGGATGTGGTGATCCGGTTCCGCGACACGGGGGGCAAGCTCCTCACCTATTCGTCGGATCAGGCCATTGGCTTTGAAACCTGCGACGGCGCTTGCCGGTTTGTAAGCGCGACGGTCGAAGGCGATGCGGTGGTGCTTAAAGGTGCGGCGACGGCAAAGCAGGTGCGCTATGGCTGGGCCGACTCGCCCTATGTCAATCTCTACAGCGCCAGCGACCTGCCCGTCGCGCCCTTCCAGATCGATATCCAATAATACCAACGGCCGAAGAGGCTGACCGCATCCGGCCGTTGAATACTCGAGGCTGTCTCATATGTGTTTGTGACATGAGACAGTCTCGAATGGAATACCAAGAGTCATTTTCAATGACCCTTGGTATAACCCGCCTTCCCCGCAAAAAGGACTCCCATGCGCCCTACCCGCCGTCAGATGCTTGGTTCCGCCGCGGCCCTCAGCGGTGCCGCCCTCTCCCCCGCTACGCAGGCCGCGACGGCCCCGTTCAAGGCCAGTTGGGAGTCGCTGGGCGACGCCTATCAGACGCCGGACTGGTTTAAGGACGCCAAGCTGGGCCTGTGGTCACACTGGGGGCCGCAGTGCGTGCCGGAGGCGGGCGACTGGTACGGACGGCAGATGTATATGCAGGGCAATCCCTATTACGACCTGCATGTGCAACGCTATGGCCATCCAGCGCATCATGGCTTTATGGAGATCATCAACGACTGGAAGATCACGGATTGGGACCCGGAGGGTCAGATCGCCCTGTATAAGGCCGCCGGGGCCAAATACTTCGTGTCGATGGCCAATCACCACGACAATCTGGATATGTTCGATTCGAAGTTCCACAAATGGAACACGCTGAGCGTTGGCCCGAAGATGGATATTGTCGGCCGCTGGGCGAAGGTGGCGCGCGCCGCCGGTCTGCGCTTTGGCGTCTCCAACCACGCGGCCCACGCCTGGCACTGGTGGCAGACGGCCTATGGCTACGATCCGGAAGGGCCGATGCGCGGCGTGCGCTATGACGCAGCGCGCCTTTCTAAGTCCGATGGCAAGGGCAAATGGTGGGACGGCCTCGATCCGCAGGAGCTTTATACCGGCCCGGTCAAGGACATGGTGCCGCCGGACGGCCTGACGTCGATCAAGGCGATGAACGATTTTCACGATCAGCATTCGGGTCAGTGGCTGGAGACGTCGCCTAACGCCTGGTATGCCAGACAGTGGTTGCTGCGTCAGAACGATCTCGTCGATAGGTACCGGCCTGACTTTGTCTATTTCGACAATTACGGACTGCCGTTGGAACAGGCGGGGCTCGATGCCACGGCCTATTTCTACAACCAGAACCGCAAATGGAACGGCGGCAAGCTGGAGGCCGTCGTCACCGGCAAGAAGCTGGACGCCAGACAGAAACGCGCCATCGTCGATGATGTCGAGCGCGGCTTTTCCGATAGTCTGCGCGCCGAATACTGGCAGACCTGCACCTGCATCGGCAACTGGCACTATGACCGCGGACTTTATGAGCGCAATGGCTATAAAACCGCCAAGGACGTCATCCAGCGCCTCGGCGATATCGTCGCCAAGAACGGCAATATGCTGCTGTCGATCCCACAGCGCGGCAACGGGGCCATTGACGAAAAGGAAGTCAAGATCCTTCAGGACATGGCGGCGTGGATGAGGGTGAATGGTGAGGCCATATTTGGCACCCGCGTCTGGACGATCTACGGCGAAGGCCCGGCCCGCTTTGCCGAAGGAATGCAGAACGAGCACGCGCAGAAGGGCTTTAGCCACGAAGACATCCGCTACACCACTAAGGGCGAGGTGCTCTACGCGCTGGGGCAGGACTGGCCCAACAGCGGTTATATGAACCTGACGGCCATGGCGCAGGGGTCAGCCCAGCGCAAGGGTACGGTCGAGCGCGTCGAACTGCTGGGCCATGGTCAGCCGCTGGCGTTCGGCCTGTCGATCAACGGGCTGAATGTGAAGTTGCCCGACGCGCGCCCGACCTTTACGCCAGTACTGAAAATCATGGGGTCGGGGATCGTATAAAGCCCATTGAGCCGACAAAGGCTCCGGGCCTTCGCTTGCTTCCACTGGCCACTTTCGCTAGGGTGATCGCGTCGGCAACCGACCGTAAGCGTGTAACGTCAAGCAACGCACCTCACCCCCCGTCAGTGGACGGGGCCTGATCATAGGTGCCCTGTGCTGACGTTTTTTCCCGAAAGAGACACTATGCTGTTTCCACGCTTACCGGCGCGCTATGGCGCGTTCGCCCTGCCCTTTATCCTGTCGATCATCATGACCTTTGTGGTGTCGCTGATCTCGACTCTGGCGGCCGTGGGGTTTTCCGGGGGCTTTGTCTGCCACTGGCTGCCCGCCTGGGGCCTTTCGTGGCTGATCGCCTTCCCCACACTACTGATGGTGCTGCCTCTGGTCGGGCGCATCGTAAGGCTGGTGGTCGCCGAGTCATAGCAAGGCTGTCTCGTATCCAAGCGGGTTGCGAAAAAGGAAATCTTTCGCGACCCGATCATAACCGCGCACGGTAAGTGGTTATTTCTTGACCGGTGACAAGGTGCCCTTGGCAAAACCCGCCGTGGCCGCTGGCTCGATCTTCACCTTTGCCGCCTTCGGCTTGCGGATTTCCTTGTTGGATTTTTTCTGTCCTTTAGCCATGGTCGGTGTCCTTATGATTATGGTTATTGAGGATATTGAAAGACGAGCTGGCTGGTCTGTGTATCATAGATGCGCGCCTGCGTCGCCCCGTGCCAGCGGCTGTGGGCCGGCAGGTGGGCCTTGGCGTGGTCGATGGCCAGATTGAGGTCCGATCCCCACGGCACCGAGGTCACTTCGGCATCTTCGGCATTGAGGAAAAAAATTCGATACATCAAGGCTCTCCCGTAAGCGCGTCTCACAAGGGCCAAACCTTGTGGTTCGGATGCGCGTCGAAGGTTGAGGTAACGTTTCAACAGGGTCGAAACGGCACCGGGCGATCCCCCGCCGGAAAAGATCGAGACCTATCGCCGCCAAATAAAGCCGCAATGAGGCGAAATCCGGCTTTTCCACGACAGAGTCCGATTATGTTACCAAGCCTTACATGCGCCGCGCGCAATCGTGACCGCCTGAGGGTAATTCGTCATTGACCCGGCGGGACCAAATCCCTATGTGTGCGGCCGTTTACCCGCAGCCTTGCCCGCCTCTGGCCTTCCTATAGGAGTATTTGACCATGACTGATCTTCTTCCCGGTGTGACGGGGGTTCTGGTTCTGGCCGATGGCACCGTGTTTCAGGGTCTGGGGTGCGGCGCGACCGGCGATGCGTTGGGCGAAGTCTGCTTCAATACGGCCATGACCGGCTATCAGGAAATCCTCACCGATCCGTCCTATATGGATCAGATCGTCGCCTTCACCTTCCCGCACGTTGGCAATGTCGGCGTCAATCCGGAAGATGTTGAGCAACTGGGCGATGATCCGCGCCGGGCCGCCAAGGGCGCGATCTTCCGCGACCTGCCGACGCCGCCCGCCAACTGGCGCTCAACCCTCAACTTCGATGCGTGGATGGCGTCGCGCGGTGTGGTGGGCCTTGCCGGGATCGACACGCGCGCGCTGACAAAGCGCATCCGCGAAAAAGGTATGCCGCACGGCGTAATCGCTCACAACCCCGAAGGTCGGTTCGACATCCCCGCCCTGACGCAAAAGGCCGCCGAGTGGGCGGGCCTTGTCGGGCTGGATCTGGCCAAGGACGCCACCTCGACGCAGGCGGCGCAATGGACCTCCGATCTGTGGAAGTGGTCCGAAGGCCATAAGGACGGTCAGAAGGCGGACTTCAACGTCGTCGTCATCGACTATGGTGTGAAGCAGAACATCCTGCGCGCCCTGATCAGCGTCGGCGCGGCGGTCAAGATCGTCCCGGCCCAGACCCCGGCCGAAGAGATTCTGGCCATGAAGCCCGATGGCGTGCTACTGTCCAACGGTCCGGGCGACCCGGCCGCCACCGGGGCCTATGCTGTGCCGCAGATTCAAAAACTGGTTGCCGCCGGTCTGCCGGTGTTCGGCATCTGCCTCGGCCATCAGATGCTGGCTCTGGCGCTGGGGGCGAAGACGCTGAAGATGGAACAGGGCCACCACGGCGCCAACCACCCGGTGAAGGACCTGACCACCAACAAGGTCGAGATCGTTTCGATGAACCACGGCTTTGCGGTCGATCGCGATAGCCTGCCCACCGGTGTGGTCGAAACCCACGTCTCGCTGTTTGACGGCACCAACTGCGGTATCGCTCTGGATGGCAAGCCGGTCTTCAGCGTCCAGCATCACCCCGAAGCCTCGCCCGGCCCGGTCGATTCACTGTACCTGTTTGAACGTTTTGCGCACTATATGCGCGACGCCAAGGTGGCGGCGTAATCGCTTGGACGTTTTTGAGCGAAAACTGCAAAGACTGTGCATCTCCGAAGATCATCACGAACGGAATGGTCTTGCGATTGAGCTTCTGGATGCAAGTCTTGTGGATGCTGCTAAAGCGTCTCGCCTATTGGCCACATTGTTCAAAACAATTGCCTCCTGTGCCTTTCAGCAGGTGGGCACTCTGGTTTGGTGTGCAAGCCACTTTGATTGTTCTGAATACAAAGCGGAATTGAACCAAATCGTTTTGCATGGTGGGTTCGAGGCGTCTGAAACGGCGCAGCAAATTATTGAAAATCAAAACTTGCATCCCCGTCCTTAAGGCACTAAAGCACCCGCTTAGCCTGAAAACATAACAGAGCCCACAAGGGTTCATTTTCCACCGGACAGACGTCGTACGACGTTTGCCCGAAACTTTGCGCGCGACAAGACCTGAAGCCAGACCGGAAGAAAGACAGACATGCCCAAACGTACAGATATCAAGTCCATCCTGATCATCGGCGCGGGGCCCATTGTCATCGGTCAGGCCTGTGAGTTCGACTATTCCGGCGTGCAGGCCTGTAAGGCCCTGCGTCAGGAAGGCTACCGCATCATTCTGGTCAATTCCAATCCGGCCACCATCATGACCGATCCGGACGTGGCCGATGCGACCTATATCGAGCCGATCACCCCGGAATTTGTCGAAAAGATTATCGCCAAGGAGCGCCCGGACGCCCTTCTGCCCACCATGGGCGGTCAGACGGCGCTGAACACCGCGCTGGCGCTGGAAAACAATGGCGTGCTGGCCAAATACAATGTCGAAATGATCGGTGCCAAGGCCGAGGTCATCGACAAGGCTGAAGACCGTCAGAAGTTCCGCGACGCCATGGACAAGCTGGGCCTTGAGTCAGCCAAATCTGCTGTCGCCCACAGCTGGGAAGAGGCGGTTGAGGCGCTAAAGACTATTGGTGGCCTGCCCGCCGTCATTCGTCCGTCGTTTACGCTGGCCGGGACCGGCGGCGGCATCGCCTACAATCAGGAAGAGTTCCGCGACATCGTCACGCGCGGCCTCGACCTCAGCCCCACCACCGAAGTACTGATCGAAGAGTCGATCGTCGGCTGGAAGGAATACGAGATGGAAGTCGTCCGCGACAAGGCGGACAACTGCATCATCGTCTGCTCCATCGAAAACGTCGATCCGATGGGCGTGCATACGGGCGATTCAATCACGGTTGCCCCGGCGCTCACCCTGACCGACAAGGAATATCAGATCATGCGTTCGGCCTCTCTGGCCGTGCTGCGTGAAATCGGCGTCGAAACCGGCGGCTCGAACGTGCAGTTCGCGCTGAACCCCGCCGATGGCCGCATGATCGTCATTGAAATGAACCCGCGCGTGTCGCGCTCCTCGGCTCTGGCGTCGAAGGCCACCGGCTTCCCCATTGCCAAGATCGCCGCCAAGCTGGCCGTCGGTTACACTCTGGATGAACTGACCAACGACATCACCAAGGTGACGCCCGCCTCGTTCGAGCCGTCGATTGATTACGTCGTCACCAAGATCCCGCGCTTCGCCTTTGAGAAGTATCCGGGCTCTGAGCCGCTGCTCGGCACCTCGATGAAGTCGGTCGGCGAAGTCATGGCCATCGGCCGCACCTTTGCCGAGTCGGTGCAAAAGGCCCTGCGCGGTCTGGAAACCGGCCTGTCGGGCTTTGATGAGGTCGAAATCCCCGGCGTCGCCGGTGCGACCAGCGTCCACGCCATCAAGGAAGCCGTGGTGCGCGAACTGGGACGTCCGACGCCGGACCGTCTGCGCGTCATCGCTCAGGCCTTCCGCCACGGCCTCAGCGTCGAAGAGATCAACACGGCCTGTCACTATGAGCCGTGGTTCCTGCGTCAGATCGAAACCATCGTCGCCGAAGAAGCCAAGATCGGTGCCCTGGGCCTGCCCAAGACCGCGCATGAGCTGCGCAAGCTGAAAGCCATGGGCTTCTCCGACGTGCGTCTGGCCAAGCTGACCGGCACGAAGGAAAAAGACGTGCGCGCCGCCCGTCGCGGCCTCAATGTGCGTCCCGTGTTCAAACGGATCGACACCTGCGCCGCCGAATTCGCCTCTTCGACCGCCTACATGTATTCGACCTACGAATCGGGCGCTCTGGGTCAGGTGCCGGAATGCGAAG